>NZ_CP019343.1:1277736-1597171 GCF_002117105.1 Oceanicoccus sagamiensis
TTCGCTATAAGGGCCGCGATATAAAACCGCCTCACCGGCATCGTATAGATTGTCTTTAGCGGGCTTAGTCGCTAACAGTGTTACTGAGCGGAACTCTATATTCTCAACCACCTGCCAGGGCTGATCATCCCATTTGTCATAGCCTACTGCCACAAAGCCAGCATCCAAAAATGCCTGCAGGAATTCTTTTTCTTCAAAGGCGCCAGAAATACAACCGCTCCAAAGCGTTTCATCATTTTGCAAACTTTCAGGCACATGTTCGTCAGAAATAATATCGGAGATAGCTACACGACCACCGGGTTTTAGTACACGAAAAATTTCGCCAATCATTTGCTGACGGTCGGCCTTATCGACCAGATTTAAAACACAATTAGAAATAACCAGACTCACCGAATTATCGGCCACCATAGGATTGTTCTGGCGCTGCTGCTTTTTCCATGACTCCAGTAAGTTCAATTGCTCGGCACCCGCTACGGGCTCAGCTGCCAACTTTGCTTCCAAGTCCTCAACTCGAAGCCCAAGGTCTTGAATATAGCCCTTATTAAAAGTCACTCTATCGCCCCCCAGCTTTTCTGCCATGGCCTGTTGATGACTGCGGGCCAGAGCCAACATATCATCGGTCATATCGACGCCAATCACATGGCCTTTTTCACCCACCAGCTGTGCGGCCATATAACAAATTTTCCCTCCGCCGGAGCCTAAATCTAAAACCACATCGCCCTCTTGCACATAGCGAGAAGGGTCGCCGCAACCATAATCTCTTTCAATAATTTCTTGCGGCAACATTTTTAGCAGCGTGGTATCGTAATCTACTGGGCAGCAAAGTGCCGCCTGACGCTCATTGGCACCTTCGGCATAACGCTCACTGACACTGGCTTCAACTGACATACTTTGCTTCCTTTAGTTTTCATAATTAACGGCTAAACGTCGGGTGGATTATAATCTACCACCCTACTACGGATTTTTTTGGTGGATTATAATCCACCCTACGATAGCTATCGGCGCCAGGTGTGGAGTTTTTCCACCCACTGCAATAAGCCTTCAGGCTTATGGGCTTTTTTCCATTCTCCGGCGGCGTATTTGTTCGCTTCACTTAAGGTGGGGTAGATATGAATCGTCCCCATCACTTTATTTAAACCCAAGCCATGGCGCATCGCTAAAATATATTCGGCAATTAACTCACTCGCATGGTAGCCAACAATAGTGACGCCAAGGATCTTATCTTTACCCGGCACGGTCAATACTTTTACAAAACCATGGGCTTCGCTATCGGCAATGGCTCTATCCAAATCATCAATACCGTATTTCGTTACTTCATAGGCAATCGCGTTTGCCTTGGCTTCTTTTTCGCTGAGGCCCACTCGGGCAACTTCGGGATCAGAAAATGTAACCCAGGGGATAACGGAGTAATCCACTTTAAAGGTTTTAAAGCTACCAAATAAGGCATTAACCGCGGCATACCATGCCTGATGCGAGGCAACATGGGTAAATTGGTAGGGGCCAGCCACATCACCACAAGCAAAAATAGTCGGACAGCTTGTACGTAAATGTTCGTCGACAGTAACGGTGCCATTCTCATTACAGGCAACACCTACATTCTCAAGACCAATATGCTCGGTATTCGCCTGACGACCAATGGCCAATAAAATTTGGTCACACTCAATACGGATCTCGTCACTATTATTAATAGACACCACTGCGGTTTTAATCCCGGCATTCTGTTGTAATTCAACAATCCTGCTCTGTTCTAACACTCTTATACCATCTTGCTGAAACTGCGCGATTACCTGCTCAGCGACATCTTCATCTTCCTTGGGTATCAATTGACTGCGCACAATCATCGTAACGTCGCTACCCAGCCGCACAAAGGCCTGGGCCAGCTCGCAACCAATAGGGCCACCACCGACGACTACCAGGTGTTTTGGCAATTCACGAATAGTCCAAATCGTATCCGAGCTTAGATAATCCACGCTTTCAATACCGGGGATATCCGGCACCGCTGGCCGACCACCGGTAGCAACAATAATATTGCGAGCACTAAGGGTTTCACCATTGACCTCAACCTCCCAGGGAGAAACAATGGTCGCCTCACCCTGCACACAGTTCACCCCTAAATCGGTATAACGCTCCACAGAATCATGGGGCTCAATGGTGGCTATAATTTTTTCAACCCTCGCCATCACTGCGGGAAAGTCCACCTCACCGGAGACATTTTTTAAGCCGTATTCGGTGGCACGTTGTAAATAATGATTGATACGACTGGAGCGAATAATGGCCTTGCTGGGTACACAACCGGTATTTAAACAATCGCCCCCCATTTTATGCTTTTCAATTAAGGTCACTTTGGCTTTAACTGTGGCGGCAATATAAGAAGACACCAAACCACCCGCACCGGCACCGATCACCAACAAGTTATTATCAAACTGTTTGGGCTTTTTGAAACCGGCTTTTTTATAATCGGACCAGACTTTGCGCTTTTTAACCACCGCCACAATCAGTTTGGCAATCCAGGGAAATAGACCCAACAGCACAAAGGACCCGAGCAGGGCCGGCGAAAGAATACCGCTTAAGCCATCCAGCTGGGCTAATTGAGTCCCCGCATTTACATAAACTGCGGTACCGGCCAACATACCAATTTGGCTTACCCAGTAGAATGGCCATAAGCGAATTGGGGTTAAAGCCATCGCCAAATTAATCACAAAGAAAGGAAACACCGGGACTAATCGCAGGGTAAACAGGTAAAACCCACCCTCTTTTTCAACCCCTTCATTGATTGCGGTTAGATGACTGGCGAAGCGCTCCTGCACCCAGTCACGCAATAGACCTCTAGCAATCAAAAAGGCCAAACTGGCACCTATGCTTGAAGCAAAGGACACTAATAACAACCCCCAGCCCAAACCAAACAAGGCGCCCCTACCAGAGTCATCACCGCCGCCCCCGGCAGTGAAAATGCCGTGACCACCACATAGATCACAAAATACAGCAGGGCCACCAATAATGGCTGCTGTTGTTGATATTGGCTAATCGCCTGCTTTTGGCTATTAAAAAAATCCAGGCTTAGGTACTGCCCGGCATCAAAGTAGAAAAAGCCGCCCGCGGCCAATAAGACGATAATAAGTAGGATTTTTCGTTGCATAGGTTATCCGCGCCTGAATATGCTATTGCGAGTGGACTTCACCGCCACCCATTAGGTTCCCCTGCCAAGGATTGATACTACCCCCAAGTCGGGACTTTAGCAGCACTCTTTTGCTAAATCCGGGATAAGCTAAGTACATATTGATCTAGCAGACTTAGCCCCAGCACCTTGAAATAGCCTTTCGCGACCCTATTATTTGGCCTGCTGCTGCTCAAGCCTTGTTAGTTAAGCATTGAATGGTATGATGTCGCACCCAATACGACATGACGATTTCATGTGGTTGCTAATAAGAATGCTCAATGCAGCAAATATCACAACAGGCCCCAGTGCCTCATAGTTTTGGAGAAAGAATCATGAGCGACAATATCGTTCACGTCACAGACGCAAGTTTTGAAGCCGATGTATTAGGTGCCGATGTACCTGTATTAGTAGACTTTTGGGCCGAATGGTGCGGCCCTTGTAAGATGATTGCACCAGTAATCGCCGAAATTGCCACACAATATGAAGGCAAGCTAAAGGTCTGCAAAATGGACGTTGACGCCAATACCGAAACAGCCCCCAAGTTTGGTATCCGCGGCATCCCAACGTTAATGATCTTCAAAAACGGTAACGCTGAAGCCACTAAAGTTGGCGCTCTTTCCAAGACTCAGCTTAGCGAATTTATTGAAGGCGCTCTATAAGCCCCCTATTCCAGCCCTGATTGAAAAAAAGTGTCATTCAGGGCTGGACGCATTGCCTTTTCAGTGTTAAATTGCAACTCGACTGCATGTTCTGCGTCACCCCAATACCCTTATTCCATAATCCAGACATAATGTAATCCAGACATAATATAGTCGCCTAAAAACTATCCCTAAACATACCCGAAAATCTACACGCGTCCGCGTACTCCATTTGTAGTTTTCATAACTTGAAAAATTCCAATAATCTTATGAATCTAACCGACTTAAAAACCAAGCCAACCCAAGAACTCCTTGATATCGCCAAAGAGATTGGCCTCGATAATATCGCTCGCCAGCGCAAACAGGACATTATCTTCTCGATCCTGAAGCGACACGCCAAAAGCGGCGAAGATATCTCCGGTGATGGCGTATTAGAGATACTACAAGATGGCTTTGGCTTCCTTAGAAGCGCCGACTGTTCTTATTTGGCAGGCCCAGACGATATTTACGTCTCCCCTAGCCAGATTCGCCGCTTTAACCTGCGTACCGGCGATACCATTTCTGGCAAGATTCGCCCCCCGAAAGACGGCGAACGCTATTTTGCCCTGCTGAAAGTCAGCGAAGTTAATTACACCCAACCCGAACAATCCAAAAATAAAGTCCTGTTTGAAAACCTTACCCCCTATTTCCCGATGAGCGCTGTGTGCTGGAAGTGGGCAATGGCTCAACCGAGGATTTAACCGGTCGTATCATTGACCTGACATCACCAATTGGCAAAGGCGCCCGGGGCTTAATTGTCGCACCGCCCAAAGCCGGTAAAACCTTAATGTTGCAGCATATTGCCCAGAGCATGGTGCGCAACAACCCTGAGTGCTACATGATCGTATTACTGATCGATGAGCGCCCTGAGGAAGTGACAGAAATGCAGCGCTCAGTACGCGCAGAAGTGGTGGCATCGACCTTTGATGAACCACCAGCCCGTCACGTTCAGGTAGCCGAAATGGTTATCGAAAAAGCCAAGCGTCTGGTTGAGCACAAAAAAGACGTGGTTATCCTGTTAGATTCGATTACTCGCTTGGCCCGCGCCTACAACACCATTATCCCATCATCCGGCAAAGTACTGACCGGTGGTGTTGATGCCCACGCACTGGAGCGCCCCAAGCGTTTCTTTGGTGCTGCGCGTAATGTTGAAGAAGGCGGCAGCTTAACCATTATCGCGACTGCACTGATTGATACTGGTTCAAAAATGGACGAGGTTATCTACGAAGAATTTAAAGGTACCGGCAATATGGAACTGCACCTTGATCGCAAGGTAGCAGAAAAACGCGTTTATCCGGCTATTAACATTCGCCGCTCCGGTACACGTCGCGAAGAACGTCTGACGGATGAGGAAGAGTTGCAAAGAATGTGGATACTGCGCAAATTATTGCACGGTATGGAAGACACGCCAGCCATCGAATTCTTGCTGGATAAATTGAAAGACACTAAAACCAACGACGAATTCTTTTTGTCGATGAAGAGAAAATAAGGACTGGAACTGGGGCGAGCTATTAACTCGCCCCAACTGGTTTAGCCTCCATGAAATATAAAGACCTTCGTGACTTTATAGCTTTTCTTGAACAGCGCGGTGAACTGATTCGCGTTACCGAGCCTGTTAACCCCAAATTGGAAATGACTGAAATTTGCGACCGTGTTTTACGCAACGGTGGCCCAGCCATACTATTTGAAAACCCCATCGGTTTTTCCACCCCTGTCCTGACTAATTTATTTGGTACGGAACAGCGTGTAGCTCTGGGTATGGGACAGGATGATATTATCAAGTTGCGGGAAGTGGGCGAATTACTGGCCTATTTACGCCAACCCGACCCACCCAAAGGCTTGAAAGATGCCTGGGATAAAGCACCGATTTTAAAAAAGGTGCTAAAAATGGCACCCAAAATCATCAGCAAACCCGACTGCCAGAAACATATTATCAGCGGCGATGATGTTGACCTTTACCAGCTACCCATCCAAACCTGCTGGCCCGATGATGCTGGTCCGTTAATTACCTGGCCACTGGTAGTCACCCGCGGACCCAATAAAGAACGCCAGAACCTCGGCATATATCGCATGCAATTAATCGGTAAAAACAAGCTGATTATGCGCTGGTTATCGCACCGCGGTGGCGCTTTAGACTTTCAGGAATTCCAACAACAAAATCCCGGCAAACCCTACCCCGTTTCCGTAGCACTGGGCGCAGACCCCGCCACTATTTTGGGGGCAGTAACACCAGTACCCGATAACTTAAGTGAATTTGCTTTTGCTGGCCTATTGCGTGATAGCAAAACAGAATTAGCAAAATCCTTAAGTAACGATTTAAATATTCCCGCCACGGCGGAGTATATTTTAGAAGGTTATATTGCCGCCGGTGAGATGGCTGATGAAGGCCCCTTTGGCGATCATACCGGCTACTACAATGAAGTCGATCAATTTCCCGTCATGACTGTTACCCATATTACACATCGCGACGACCCGATTTACCATAGTACCTATACCGGTAGACCACCGGATGAACCGGCTATTTTAGGCCTGGCACTGAACGAAGTCTTTGTGCCTATTTTGCAAAAACAGTTTCCTGAAATCAGTGATTTCTATTTGCCCCCTGAAGGCTGCTCTTATCGTATGGCCGTGGTCACGATGAAAAAACAATACGCCGGCCATGCCAAGCGAGTAATGATGGGCGTCTGGTCTTTTTTACGGCAATTTATGTATACCAAATTTATTATCGTTACCGATGATGATGTTAACGCGCGGGATTGGAAGGATGTTATCTGGGCCATGACCACTCGCATGGACCCGCGACGGGACTGCGTCTTTATCGATAATTCACCGATTGATTATTTGGATTTCGCTTCACCGGTATCCGGCCTGGGTTCTAAAATCGGTTTTGATGCGACGAATAAAATGGAAGGGGAAACTACCCGAGAGTGGGGACTGCCTATAGCCATGGATCAAGCCACCCAACAACGCGTTGATGATATGTGGTCTTCGTTAGGTTTGGATTAACGGTTATCACCCGTGATCGAATTACCTCCCCTCAGTTTATATATTCATATCCCCTGGTGTATTCGCAAATGCCCCTACTGTGATTTTAATTCTCACACCAGCGACGCCATACCGGAACTGGACTATGCCAGGGCACTGATTGCAGACCTTGAGCAGGAACTCTCTCTGGTGCAAAACCGGCAACTGCATTCCATTTTTTTTGGCGGCGGTACGCCCAGTTTATTTTCGGCAACAACCATTGAGTACATTCTCAACGAGGTGGCAAAGCGCATTCCTTTTTCCGCCGATATTGAAATCACCCTGGAAGCAAACCCCGGCACAGTAGAGCAAGAAAAATTTTCTGGTTATGCAGCGGCAGGTGTGAATCGCTTATCCATTGGCGTACAAAGTTTTAATCCTGATCACCTGAAATCACTTGGCCGAATTCATAATAATACTGAAGCGATTAAGGCCGCAGCTACTGCCAAGCAAGCTGGCATTGATAACGTCAATATTGATTTAATGCATGGACTGCCACAACAAAATCAACAACAAGCCCTGGATGATATTCAGCAAGCTATTGATTTAGAGCCCAGCCATATCTCCTGGTACCAACTGACCATTGAGCCTAATACAGCTTTTTATAATACCCCTCCCACACTACCCTCAGATGATAAACTTGCAGATATACAATACGCTGGTGAACAACACTTACAGCAGCATGCTTATTATCAATATGAAATTTCCGCCTACAGCCTTCAGGGGAAGCAATCACAGCATAATATTAACTACTGGTCTTTTGGTGATTATATTGGCATTGGCGCTGGTGCTCATGGCAAGCAAACCGATATAGCACAACAGACTATTTTACGACGCTGGAAAACCAGGGCCCCAAAAGATTTCCTCAATGCTAAAAAAGCCTTTATGGCAGGAGAGCGGATTCTGGAACAACAGGAGATCCCACTGGAATTTATGATGAATAGCCTAAGGCTTAATCAGGGCTTTACACCACAGATGTTTGAGCACAGAACCGGGCTATCACTGGACGTTATCACGGCACAGCTGAACGCACTGACTCAACGGGGGCTACTAGAAAAAACGGGGGATGATATTTACCCTACAGCGGTTGGAAGACGGTTTTTAAATACCTTGCTAGAAGCCTTTTAATCTATACGTTACAGATAAAAAAATAGCCGCAAAGCGGCTATGGTTAACGCCATGCAAAGCTTAAGCTTTACGACGCAACATACCTAAACCAAAGACACCCAATGCCAGCAAAGCGATTGAAGAAGGCTCTGCCACGTTGGTTCTTGTCGTGATACCTTGCGCATAACCCATCAGGTTATCATTACCGCAACCCATCGTATTATGGAAATAGGCGCTATCGATATCCTGATTATTGATAAACCAGCTTAGATCAAAATTATAAGCAACGTTATGGGTGCCCGTTGTAGCATTCGGGTCACCCACATAACCGGCTTCACTATCCTTCAGGTCCGCTACATAATCAAAGGTGCCGCTGGCCACGGACGTGGCAAGGTCGGGACTATTATCTTCACCCACATAGCGCCAGGGACTAGAGCTATAATTCTGTGTATACCAGGCCTCAGAGGTTAATGATTGGTCCGTCAGTTCTCTGATTTCATAGCTTTGGGCGGCCCAATCTATATCAAACACATAATCGTAACCGAAGGTAGTTTTCACTGGCGTATTACCCACAGAGCCATCAACCACGCGGCCACCAAGAGCAATATTATCGCCATCAATATCGACGAAGATATCACCGGCATCAAACTGGCCTTCACCTTCCTTAAAATCATAACCGCCAACAATGGCCAGATCACCATTATCCTGCAACCAAAAGCCCTCTAAATCCCAAATCTGACCATGCTGCATACCTATCTCAACTTCCTGATCTTCATCGGCTCTGTGCCAGTCTTTATCTTGGCTGCTACCGTCAAAAATAGTGATCTCGGTACCCGTAAATGGCAGCGCTGCCAACGGCAGGGCATTAACCAATGCGAGGGCCGCCGCAGCTTGAACTAACTTTCTCATTACATACCTTCCAATATTTAAATCAATCATCCCGTGTATTTAGCCCACTAAAATACTCAATCTTGAATAACACAGAACAAGTGATACACAATCCATGCCAACAAGGAAAATTCTTTTAAAATCAAAGGCTTGAATAAAAAAACAGGCTTTAATAGGGATTAGTTGTAAATCATATCGACGCCAGCCGATCTCAGAGAGAAAATAAAAATTCTTTATTATCAAGTAGTTACAGAGGTTTACTAGCCTGCATACTCCTGAGCCACTGTTAAATAATGCGACACCTGTCTCGAAATAACAGCGCGTGCTGATACACCTATCTGTAACAGCCAAATTAACCCGCAGCGATTAACTCTATGCTATCCTTGCCGGCTATTAGAATTAGCCCGTTTTTAGAGGTTTACCATGCCGCAATATCGCTCCAAAACATCCACCGCCGGCCGCAATATGGCTGGAGCCCGCGCCCTATGGCGAGCAACCGGAATGAAAGATGACGACTTCCAAAAGCCAATTATTGCTGTCGCTAACTCTTTTACTCAATTTGTACCCGGTCATGTTCACCTAAAAGATATGGGGCAGCTGGTAGCTCGTGAGATTGAGAAAGCCGGCGGCGTGGCCAAAGAGTTCAATACGATTGCTGTCGATGACGGTATCGCTATGGGCCATGACGGCATGCTCTATAGCCTGCCCTCAAGGGACCTTATAGCCGATTCCGTGGAATATATGGTGAATGCCCACTGTGCCGATGCGATTGTCTGTATCTCCAACTGTGACAAGATCACACCGGGGATGCTGAATGCCTCCATGCGCTTAAATATTCCGGTGATTTTTGTCTCCGGCGGACCTATGGAAGCAGGTAAAACCAAACTGTCCGACCAGAAGCTCGACCTGGTTGATGCCATCGTCATTGCTACTGACGATAGCGCCAGTGATGAAAAAGTTGAGGAGTACGAGCGTTCTGCCTGCCCTACCTGTGGCTCCTGCTCAGGTATGTTTACCGCCAACTCAATGAACTGCCTGACCGAAGCCCTTGGCCTGTCACTGCCCGGTAATGGCTCGACACTGGCCACCCACGCAGACAGGGAGCACTTATTTTTAGAAGCTGGCCGCAAGATTGTTGACATCACTCGCCGTCACTATGAGCAGGATGATGATTCACTGCTACCTCGCTCGATTGCCAACTTTAATGCTTTTGAAAATGCTATGAGTCTGGATATCGCTATGGGCGGTTCTACCAATACCATTCTGCACTTATTAGCCGCAGCTCAGGAAGGCGGTATCGATTTCACCATGAATGATATCGACCGCTTGTCACGCCGCGTTCCACAGCTATGTAAGGTCGCCCCTAATACGCCGCTCTACCATATGGAAGATGTGCACCGCGCCGGTGGTGTTATGGGTATTCTCGGTGAATTAAATCGTGCCGGCTTGCTACACGAAGACAGCCCAACCGTGCACAGCGCCAGTATGAAAGAAGCTCTCGCGCGCTGGGATATTTGCCAGACCGACGACGACGCCGTAAAAACGTTTTTTATGGCTGGCCCCGCAGGTATCCCCACCCAAACCGCTTTCAGTCAAAGTACCCGCTGGCCATCACTGGATGATGACCGCGCCAATGGCTGTATTCGCTCACTGGAAAATGCTTTTTCACTGGAAGGCGGCCTTGCCGTTTTATTTGGCAATATCGCTGAAGATGGCTGTGTGGTTAAAACCTCTGGTGTTGATGAGAGTATCCATGTGTTTGAAGGCCCCGCGCATATCTGCGAGAGCCAGGACAGTGCGGTTGCTGATATTCTCGAAGGCCGCGTTAAAGAGGGCGATGTGGTCATTATTCGCTACGAGGGCCCACAAGGGGGCCCCGGCATGCAAGAAATGCTGTATCCAACCAGTTACTTAAAATCAAAAGGCTTGGGCCAGGCCTGTGCATTGCTGACCGATGGCCGCTTCTCCGGGGGCACCTCCGGTCTATCTATCGGCCATGCCTCACCTGAAGCCGCCGCCGGTGGTGCTATTGGCCTGGTGGAACAAGGCGATACCATTAAGATTGATATCCCCAACCGCAGTATTAATGTTGATCTATCCAACGAGGAATTAGACCAGCGTCGCACAGCAATGAACAACCGCGAAGATGGTGGCTGGAAGCCGCTGGAAGATCGACCACGGAAAGTGACAGCAGCCCTTAAAGCCTATGCCAAAATGGCCACCAGTGCCGATAAAGGCGCGGTTAGGGATGTTTCAATGCTGGACTAATGCTGGACTGAGAGTAAAACCTGCCCCCGCCACCCGGGGGCATTGTCTCACCGCTATACTATATCGCCTTCAGGCTCTTCAACAGCCACAATAAAATCAATATCGACAACGCCTTCCCGCAACTTTTTAGCCTCTTGATAAGCATCCGAGTGCCAAAAATTTTCCAGCGCCGCTTTTGAGCTAAATCGTTCAATCGTTACCATACCATCGGTATAAGGCCACTCGCCTTCCAGTAATATCGGCTTGGAATGCCCAAGAAACTCAAGCCCAGCCGCTTGTGCCAAAGGGCCTGAAGCTTCGGCATAGGGAGCTATTTTTTCTGGCTGCAGGATCCGCCCGCTGACAACAACATAAATAGGTTTGGCGGTATCACTCATGGCAAACTCCTTATTATATTAATATCCCGCCATTATAAGATGAATAGTCACAGGATAGTTTCCGATTTACGCCTTTATGCCATAGAATGCGCAACAGATAATAATTAAAGGATGCTTATGTATACCCCCGACGAAGTTCGCTCTCTGGTCACTCGCTATATCGACATGATGTGTAATAACGATATTGACGGCATTATGGAACTCTATGCTGAAGGCGCCGTATCGGAAGACCCTGTTGGCGGCCCTGCCCACGAAGGCAAAGACGCTATCAGGGCCTTTTACGCCGCTGTTACCCCTGCGCTGCATGTCGAGCTAAAAGGACCTGTCTGCGTTGCGGCCAATAGCTGTGCATTTTTATTATTAGCCCGCCACAACTTTGAAGACCATAGCAGCTATCTGGATGCAACGGATGTGTTTACTTTTAATGACGAAGGTAAAATAACGCACATGCAAGCCTTTTGGAATATGGCGGATGTCAGGGAACAGCCCTAGCCGTTAACGGCTTGCGCACAACGGATTAATTCAGCGTAGTATCGCAATTACCCACCTCAGACCATAAATTTAAATAGCGGGAGTGGATATGCTCTTCGTAACCGGTAGTACGCATTTGCGTTATTTTTTTATCGATCAAAGGGAAGTATTTTTCTTTTGCAGAACCGATAGGGACGGCGATATACACCGCAGTCTGCAAGGCTTCCAGGGTTAAATAATTAAAGTTATCCTTAATGCCATGCTTGATGGCCGCCAACTTAATCGAGTAACGGTTGTCAATCACATAATCAACCTGTTGATTACTAAGCTGCTCCAGTGCTTTATCCAGACTGGTATAGACTTCAAGATCCAGTGCATAGGGCTTTAGTACCTTGGCAATGGAGCGCGGCATACTCTGTTTAGTGGTGCCAATCAGAATGCCCTTTTTATGGGAAAAATCGCTGAGGGAGTTGGCAACGCCAAGCTCAGCTGAATAAATCAAACCTCGCTCAAAGATAACCGCCGGTACGCTATTAGCTGTCAGCCCCAGATAACTTAAGTCTCCGCCACCCACGCCATAAATAAAATCCAGCTTACCCTGTTCCGCCGCTTTAACAATATCTTTGATAGAGTCCGGCCCAGTAATCGTTTTCGCTGCTACCCGTAAATTAATATTTAGATCAGAAAATATTTTTTTTAAAATATGTTGCGATGAACCGGTAATTTTTTGCTGGCAGGCATCAAACCATGAATAAGGTATGGACTCTTTATCTGACTGGGCAATCACCAGGGAGGGCTGTGTCTCAGAGAAACCGAGAGCAGGCACTAGCATTAAGGCTAAAGTTAAAATCCATGGTTTTATCGCGTTCAAAACACAGCTTCTCCGTAAAGTGTGAAATTTTTTGCAGGGGTTGCTAGCCTAGCCAATCCCGCGCATCTTGCTCAGAGCTAAACATCTCGATATCCCAACCGGTAGACTCCGCCAATAACTGATAATAGGCGGTAAACGCCTGACTCTCTTCATTAGCCCCTAAAACAATGGCATTTTTAATCTTCGGGTTAGTTTTTGCTTGAGCCTGAGCGACGGCAGAGACTTTAACCACATCACTCTCAACACATAGATTTTCCTTAACCTGAGAAACATCGAGGACAATACCGCGCAAATCTTCAAAGGGGTAATTATCCGTGATCGCACTTTGCGACTCCAATACTTCCTGCCCGGTAATCGTACCGGTATAGCTTATATACAGCTGTTTTTTGTCTTCCCAATTAAATGAAACCGGCATGGTGTTTATTCCTGACGCCTAAACTCAATAATGGCAACCCACTATAGATCAGGGTTTTATTGTATTTGTTCAATATAACAAATTGCCAACAACAAAACCTAGTTTTATTTTAACTCGGGGGGGTTTTTGCTATATAGCAGGCACAAAAAAAGGCGCTAATCAGCGCCTTTCCAGTTCAGCTTAACGCTGCTTAAACCTGCTCTAAACTCTTCTGACGAGCTAGCTCACGCTCCATAAACTTAATCCATTGCTCAGCGTACTGCTTGCTGCGCTTGTCTTTAGCCGCCTTGGTAAAGGCAGAACGAGCTGACTTATATTGCTTCAGGTTGAAGTGTGCCATACCTTTTACCAGGTAAGCCGTATCAGAGCGTTTTACGCCGCCCTTCTTCAGACCTTTGTCACAGGCATCAACAGCCTTTTTGAACTCATCGTTATCCAGGTAGATACTGCATAAACGAGCCCAGAGGTCGCCTTTGTCAGATTTACCGGCAGCTCTCGCCATTTCCGGAATCGCCTTTTTAACTTCCTGCGCCTGACGCCATGAGTTACCTAGTAACTCAAGGTTTTTAGAGGTCGCTTCAATGGTCTTGTCTTTAATCCCTTTATCTAAAACTTTTGCCGCCTTATAAGGCACATCGTTTAGCAGGAATAAAGAGGCCATATTAACCAGCTCTTTTTCTTTATCCAGCATACCCTGGACATATGCGGTTTCCATAGCATGAAGCTGATTAGGCTCGTTTTTCAACTCAGAGTACATACCAGACAACTGCATCCAGTATTGCTTCTTCGGATAATGAACCAGCATTTCTTTAAGAATCTCTACGACTTGCTTGTAGTTTTCTTTCTCGTAATAAAGGAAACGCTGCAGACCGTACCAGTTTTCTTTAGGGACTTTGCCCTTCTCTTTATACATATTGATAGCAATTTCAACATTCTTTAAAGAGTTGTCATATTCTTTTAACTGGTAATAACCCTGAGACAACAGCATATAGGCGCTAGCGGTTGGTGCTTCTGTCACTTCAAACCATTCCAACAGGGCTTTAACACCGTTGGCATAGTCTTCAGTCACAAAGTATAGCTGTGCAACACTATAGCGAGCCTGAATTAAAGTACCTTCAGGGGCTTCGGGTAAGGTCAGAATTTTAGAATAAGCTCTTAATGCTCCGGGATAGTCTTCTTTACTGTAGTAAATAAAGGCATCCATATTCAGAACGTTGGCCATCTCAGCATCGTTTAATGGCTTTTTGCCGTTCTTCAAGTCATTAAGAATTTCCAAGGCGCCCGCAATATCTTTAGCTTCAACGGCTTCTTGAGCAGCCTGTAGCTTTTCATAGACCTTATTGTTCATGGCCTGGGTGCGTTTGGTTTTTTGCTTTTTCTCTTCTTTCTTTTCCTGTGCCTGAGCCACGCCCATCAACGCTTGATCGCTGTATGGCTGCAACAAGGCAGGAACCACCGCTTGCGCGGCTAACACGGGTACGCTGATTAAAAAAGCGCGACCCCAGTGTTTTAGTGGTGTAAGTGATAAAACATTCATAATCATTCAGCTAATTCCGAAGTTTTAAGCCTGAGCTTATGAGCCCTTATTTTTCGAGCTCATAAGTGAATCGGTTTTGTACGCCCAGTACATCGATAGCTTCGCCATCAATAACACGCGGCTTATATTTGAACTTAAGTGCTGCTTTAACCGAAGCACGTTCAAAGTAACCTTTTGGCTGACAGTCGACAGGGACAGGGTCTTTGATAGAACCTGACTTTGTCACGGTATATTCCACAGTACAGTAGCCTTCAATACCTCGGCTATTTGCACGGCGAGGATACATTGGCGCGACCTTAACAATAGGAAGGTATTCACCGTCAGCACCACCAAGACCATTACCCAAACCAATATTGACATTGGTACTCATGTTTGGAGACATGTTTACCGCATCGGGATTCACATCCACATCGTCAATCTCTGGCTGATCCAGATCTGGCGGAGGCTCTTCTGGATCATCAGGCTTGTCGGGTTTGGCCTCTTTAAGATTGGCTTCAATTTCCCGATCAGGCATGGTGATGTCGGCAATTTTAGTTGCCGGCTTTTCATCCAGAGTCTTGTCCGCCATTTCAATCAATAGCGGCATTAAATAAAACAGGCCGGTAGTGACTAAAGCCGCTAACCCGGCGCCTATTAATACGCGTAGGTAATTCATAAGGGCTTAATCGTTTTCCGTGGCCAATGAAACGTCAAAGACGCCTGCGGCACGTGCAGAGTCAATCACACTTGCAACAGTTTCAGTGTTGGATTCGTTATCTGCTTGCACAACCACCGCACCCTTAGGGTTCTCAGCATGCATACGTTCAATAACAGAACGTACTGCGCGCTTATCGATACGACGCTTGTCAATCCAGATTTCGTTGGTCGCACTTACTGCAACCAGAATATTAACGTTTTCTTTCTTGGTAGCCGTCGAAGCTTCAGGACGGTTTACCTCGATACCAGCTTCTTTAATAAACGAAGCGGTAACGATAAAGAAGATAAGCATGATAAAGACAACGTCCAGCATGGGCGTTAAATCAATCTCGCCGCCTTCTTCTCCACCTGCATTTCTATTAGCATTTCTGCGCATGATATTTCTCTTAATGATCAGTTGTCAGATGGTCTTCAAGCAATACGCTTTCACGTTCTGCAATTTGCGTTACATAGGTATTAGCAAAAACGCCGGACAGTGCAGCAACCATACCAGCCATAGTTGGGATGGTCGCTTTCGACACACCACCAGCCATTGACTTGGCGTCACCACCACCTGTCACCGCCATGATATTAAATACTTCAATCATACCGGTTACCGTACCCATTAATCCGAACAGTGGTGCCAGAGCTACCAGCGTTTTGATCATGGGTAAGCCTGCATTAATTTTCAGGTTGGCCTGAGAAATTAACTGGCGACGGATTTGACGGGCGTTCCAGGACTTGCGTTCACGACGGGCTTCCCAAGTACTAATTGCGGAATCCAGATCCTGACGCAAGCTGGTGTTAAAATACCAAAAACGCTCGAAGACCAGTGTCCACAACGCGAAGGTAAGGGCAGCGATAAACCAGAGAACTGGGCCGCCCTGCTCCATGAAGCGAAAAATAAAGTCTAGTACGTCATTGAGATACATTTATTTTCCCAGTTGGGCCTCAGTATGCTCAGCGATAATGCCAGTCGATTGCTCATCCAGCACGTGAATAACTTTCTTGGCTTGACCGTTGGTAACGGTGTGCAGCAATACTGTTGGGATAGCGACTAACAGACCCAGTACAGTAGTTACCAGTGCACCAGAGATACCACCCGCCATCGCTTTAGGATCACCAGCACCAAAGATAGTGATTGCCTGGAAGGTAATGATCATACCGGTTACCGTACCTAGCAGACCCATCAGCGGCGCAACGGCTGCGATGATTTTCAGCAGGTTAAGACCAAATTCGATCTTCGGTACTTCTTTCATAACGGCTTCAGAAAGCTTCAGTTCCAGAGTTTCAGTATCCATCGTTGGATTCTGCTCATGAACCATCAATACACGACCCAGAGGGTTGTTAGTATTGGCTTTGTCGCTCTTCAACTGCGCACTTACTTTAGAAGACATAGCTGCTAGAACAATCAGTCTCCAGATGGCTAGCAAGAAGGCCAATGCACCTACAGCGGTGATGGCATAACCTACGTTACCACCTTGATGCCAGCGCTCTTCGATAGTCGGAGAGTTGATCAGTGCAGCAAGGAATGAACCGCCGCTAGGGCCAGTAGGGTCAGCACCAAAAGGCACTTTACCGCTAGTGGAACCAGCAAGATCAGAAGCCCAACCGATATAGGCACCGCTTGGCTGACGAGCCAATTCCGCTAATGTGTTAGTTTCAGCAATGTACTGCAAGTAACGACCTTCGTCGCTGATCACGTTGAAAGTACCCACACGAACAACGGTGCGGCTTTCTTTCTCGCCACCAGGCTTGGCAACTTCAGCAGTAAAGCTAACCACTTTGCCCGACTCAGTCATTTCACGCTGGATTTCAAACCACAGACGCTCAATTTCTTCGATGCTAGGCAGCTGCTCAGCGCCAGACATTTTAGCAATCAACTCATCAAGGAACTCATCACGGCCAGGGTACTGGGCGCTGATTAAAGAGTTACCAAAGCTTGAACGTAAATCACCAGCGGTAGACGTCAGGTGACCGAATAGCTCAGTCAATGTACCCAGACGCTCTTTTAACTGGCGCTGCTTCTCAGCAACTTTCAATTCGTTCTGCTCAAAGGTGTTTTCCAAACGCGCTGAACGATCTTCTTCGTTCTTACGCATAACCTTGGCTTCAGCTAATAACTGCGCCTGACGGTTTTTGGCATTTTTAAAGCGCGCTTCACGAGCTTTGTTTTCTTTCGCTTCAGTCGCTTGACCTTGCTTAACGAAATTCAACAACTGATCGAGAGAGCGTGCATCCTGTGCCATCACAGTGCTGGACGCAATGGCCAGAACAGAGGCAACAACTGCAGATTTAATTAATGACATTTTCATTATTGTGCTGCCTCCGGAGCTGATACTGGAAGTTTTAAGATATCGATAGAGGCTTGCTTACGAGCGATACGTAGGCCTTTTAAGATAGCGTTACGGTATTCGCCTTTATCTAACTGAACGAAGTCACCGGCGTCTTTGTCCCAAGCACCTGAAATTTCAGTATCAGTCGTTTGGTACATAAGAGCTACACGACCAACCTGGAAAAAGTTAACGTCGCGTTCAACACCGTCGATAGATAATGAACCTTTATAGGCAGTGACTTTACGGCCAAATTCATTTTCAATTTTGTAGGCTTCTAACACCTGACGAAATTTCTCAGCCACCGAAAGGTCGGAACGGTCAATGCTGCTGCGCAAGAAAGCGATACGCTCTTTACGCTCTTCCATCAGGAAAGGCACATCAAGGCTGATAAATTGTTCAAGACTGTCGATCATACGGATAACTAGCGGCGTTACCTGACGCTGGATAATCGTAACCTGATCAATAGAAGTCTCGATATCGTCTATGCGTTTTAGCTGATTGGCGATTTGCTTCTCCAAACGAGCGTTATAAACGCGTAAACCGTCGACTTGCTTCATAACGGTCTTATAGTCAGTTAACAGGTCGCCGGTTTCACCAGCTAGCTTATCAACCTTCTGTTGGGATTTTTGTGCAGCGGTCGTTTTTGTCTGACCAACTTTTAATACAGCGTCAACTGTATTGGCTTGGGCTTGTAGGCCCACTAGCGCGCCAAATGACATAGTCATGGCAAACGCGATCGTTTTGAATCGATGCATATTCATGGGGATTGCATTTCCTTCAGGGATGTTTGAAAAAGCAGATTTAATAAAAACCCGACCTTTATATTACGAAATAGCCCGTGTGGCTCAGTAATAGCGACGCATTTTAATATTAAGCTTTCTAAAGAAGCAACGCTCTTTAGACACTTTATTTATAGAAATATTTAAAAGCTAAAGCTGGGTAGTGTGGTGACAAAAATACGAGTAAATCGGTATCAAAGGGGTATTTTGCGGTAACACTAAACCAAGTTGTGAAATATTACCACTTCACAGGAAGACCCTATAACCCTGAATCATAATGCTTTTTTAAAGCCCGGGTGTTCAAGGAATGAGCAAGGTGTCTCTTTTTTAAACATTGCGACCATAAACCTCGAAACTATAGTCATAGGGATTAGGCCCTTCAGCGGCAAAATCCTCATGACTTAGCCGCTCCCAACGGGACAAATCCAGCTCTGGAAACAGGGCATCACCCTCAACATCAGCATGTACCCGGGTTAAATAGAGCCGCTGCACTCGCTCCAGCATCTCACTATAGAGCTGAGCCCCCCGATAATCATGACCTCATCGGCACCATCGACTATAGCCACACTACGCGCCAGTGATAGCGCCTCTGCGACGCTATGGGCGACTTTTACGCCTTCAGCGGTAAATTCCGGACGGGTACTCACCACAATATTGGCGCGGCCAGGCAGGGGCTTACCGATGGACTCATAGGTTTTGCGCCCCATCACGATAGGCTTGCCCATGGTAACCGCTTTAAAATACTTAAGATCGTTCGGCAAATACCAGGGCAGCTGGTTATTACGGCCAATGACCCGGTTTTCGGCCATAGCCACTATCATGGCTATACGCACATCAAAATCTTCACTCATTGCTAAATTCTCTTATTTGCAAAAAACCATCGTCATTCCCGCGCAGACACATCACTGTCCGCCTTAAGTCAACGCGAGGTTTCGAAAATCATATAACGGCTGGACATTGTAGGGTGGATTATAATCCACCACCTATCCACCAAGGCCCAGCCCGGAGCCGCCATAAGCGGTGGATTATAATCCACCCTACGGGGTCCCGGACAGCTATGCGCCTGCACAGGAATGACGAGCACTCTATACTGCAATAGGCGCTTTAATTAAGGGGTGAGGGTCATAACCTTCAAAGGCAAAATCGTCAAAATCATAATCAAAGATGGAATCAGGCTTGCGCTTGATCACCAACTGCGGCAAAGCACGCGGCTCACGCTGTAACTGTTCAAACGCAATCTCATCCGTTAGGTGGTTGCTATAGAGATGACAATCACCAAAGGTATGTACAAAGTCACCCACTTCAAGATCACACTGCTGGGCCACCATATGCGTTAGCAAGGCGTAGCTGGCGATATTGAAAGGCACCCCCAAAAACAAGTCAGCACTGCGCTGGTACAGCTGGCAGGAGAGCTTGCCGTCGAGCACATAAAACTGGAACAAGGTATGACAGGGTGGCAGTGCCGCACGGCCTTGCTCAGCGTTTTCCTGCGGACCAATCGATTCATCCGGCAAATCCGCAGGGTTCCAGCCACTAACAATCAGGCGACGGGAGTCCGGCTTGGTTTTAATCATCTGGATTAAGTCGCTAATCTGGTCAATGGTAGAGCCGTCCGGGCACTCCCAGCTACGCCACTGCTTGCCATAAATCGGGCCGAGATCACCATCGGGGAGAGCCCACTCATCCCAAATCGAGACGCCGCGCTCTTTCAGCCAGTTATTATCGGTACTGCCATTTAAGAACCAGATCAGCTCATAAATAATACTTTTCAGGTGAATTTTCTTGGTCGTTACCAGCGGAAAGCCTGCACTTAAATCAAAGCGCAGTTGGCGACCAAATACCGAGCGCGTACCTACACCGGTTCTATCACCTTTATCGGTGCCGTTATCAATAACGTCCTGGATTAATTCGAGATATTGTTTCATGCCTTACTGAGCCTCGTGCGCTATTTTTTGCGCTTGTTCTTTTTAGGTTTTTTTGTTTTTGCTGTCGGTGTCGCTGTAGCCACCGGAGGCGGGTTTGAAGCCTGCCGGTAAGCATAAATAATTAACAGTATGCCAGCGATAATCATCGGCAGCGATAATAGCTGCCCCCGCGTTAACCAGCCAAAGGCATCGAAACCAATATGACCATCGGGCTGGCGGAAAAACTCTACAATAAAGCGGAAGCACCCATAACCCACCATAAACACACCGGAAACCGACCAAACCGGGCGGGATTTGCTGGAAAAACCATAGACCAGCAAAAACAACAACAACCCTTCCAGCCCCGCCTGGTATAACTGTGACGGATGGCGCGCCAAACCACTTGGGTCCGCCGGAAAAATCATCGCCCAGGGCACTGCGGACGGATCGGCCTGCCGACCCCATAGCTCCTGACCAATAAAATTACCAACACGGCCAAAGCCCAAACCCAGCGGCACAATGGGCACTACAAAATCTAACATCTGGCCGGGGCTTAACTGCAATCGGCGGGCATAAATAATCATCGCCACCATGACACCTAAAAAACCGCCGTGAAAAGACATGCCGCCTTCCCAGACTTTAAATAACCATAAAGGGTTATCCAAGAATTTACCGAAGTTATAAAAAAACACATAACCAAAACGCCCACCTAACACAACACCCAGAGCACCATAGAAAATCAGGTCATCCACCTGTTTGCGATTGACCGGGGTATAGTCAAAACCGGCACGGCGCGTCGCCAAAAACCAGGCAGAGGCAAAGGCCAGCAAATACATCAACCCATACCAGTGGATGGAGATGGGGCCCAGTGAAACCGCCACCGGGTCGAAATTGGGATGTGTGAGCATAGAGTATTTTCTATATCGCAGGTTTAAGGGCGCCTATTATGCCGCAAGCCAAGCCCACACCCAACAGCCAGCCCATGATAAACTGCCGCAATGTGCTTAATTTTATTCGCCTACCAGTATCACCCCGACTTTCCTTTGATTGTGGCCGCCAATCGTGACGAGTTTTACCAGCGCCCAACCCAGCCCGGGCACTTTTGGCCTGAGTCGCCCTCACTCTTTGCCGGCCGGGACCTGCAAGCAGGAGGCACCTGGATGGGGATCAATAAGCAGGGGC
This sequence comes from Oceanicoccus sagamiensis, assembly GCF_002117105.1. Classification (GTDB taxonomy): domain Bacteria; phylum Pseudomonadota; class Gammaproteobacteria; order Pseudomonadales; family Dasaniaceae; genus Oceanicoccus; species Oceanicoccus sagamiensis. The sequence goes on from NZ_CP019343.1 coordinate 1,299,405, forward strand.
GCTTTGCCGCTGTGACCAATTACCGGGACAACACCCCACACCGACCAACGCTATTAGCCGTGGCAACTTGTGCAGCGATTTTTTACAAAGCGACACCCCTGTTGAAAACTACCTCGAAACGATCAACCAACAAAACCGGCAATACGCAGGTTTTAACTTATTGGCCGGTAGCATCGATCAACTCTATTACTATTCAAACCGCCAAAGTGAGATTAAGCCGTTGACTGCGGGCGTGTATGGCCTAAGTAATAGCCTGCTAAATACCCGCTGGCCAAAAGTGGATACCGGCAAGAATGCCCTGGAACAAATTATCTCTGTAAGCACTGACCCGAAGAAAATATTCACGCTGTTATTGGACCAGCAGCAGGCAGCTGACGCCAAACTCCCCAGCACTGGGGTAGATATTGACATGGAGAGGATGCTGTCGAGTCGATTTATTCAATCCGAACATTACGGCACAAGAAGCTCAACGGTATTATGTATTGATCGAAACGGCGGAGTCACCTGGCTGGAACAAAGCTTTGATCAGCACGGGGCAAGTAGCGACAGGGTGTTACACCGTTTTTAAAGGACTGGCTCCGCCATCATCGCCTTCACCAAACGCTGAGAACTGGACTCTTCAATCGACTGATTAATATATTCACGAACTTCTGCGGCATTTTCCATGGTCATCACATGGGCCAATATTTCCTTTGCCCTTTTCATACTGATATTGCGAATCACCGATTTAACTTTGGGTAAGGTGGTGGCGTTCATCGACAATACATCGTAGCCCATGGCCATTAATAACACCGCCGCACCGGGCTCACCAGCCAACTCGCCACAGATACCCACTTTGCGACCTTCCGCATGCCCATCCCTAACCACATGCTGTAACGCTTGCAAGACAGCAGGATGGAAAGCCTGATAAATATCCGCAACCCGCGCATTATTTCGATCTACCGCTAATAAATACTGCGTTAAATCGTTAGAGCCCACAGACAGAAAACCAACACGTTTGGCAAATTGTCTGGCCTGATAAACCGCAGCAGGCACCTCAACCATCACACCAATTAAAGGCAGCTCCAATTCAAAACCCAGCTCTTCGACTAATTCATCATGGGCCCGATAAATTAACTCTAAAGCTTCTTCCAATTCCGGTACGCTACTGATCATGGGCAGCATCATGCGCAAATTACCCAAGCCGGCATTGGCCTTCATCATCGCACGCACTTGCACCAGAAAAATTTCCGGGTGATCCAGAGTAACGCGAATACCACGCCACCCCAAAAACGGATTATCTTCTTCAATCGGAAAATAGGGCAAGGATTTATCACCGCCGACATCCAGCGTTCGCATAGTGACAGGCATTGGCGCAAAGGCCTCTAACTGCTCACGATAAATTTTGCGCTGCTCTTCCTCACTGGGAAAACGTTCACGCAATAGAAAGGGGACTTCAGTGCGAAACAGCCCTACACCTTCTGCACCGCGATCCAGTGAACGAGCGATATCCGCCTGCAACCCCGTATTCACCCAGAGCGGCAAACGGTAGTCATCGGTGGTAACACAGGGTTCATCCTTTAGCGCCTCTAACTCTTTAGAAAACTGCAGTTCTTCTTCATAGATCGACTGGAAGCGATGCAATAATTCGGCTGAAGGATTGAAATAAACATGGCCATTATAACCATCGAGAATAATTTCACTGCCTTCAATTTGGGTAAACGGTAAATCCACCGCACCCATGACGGTGGGGATACCCATGGACCGCGCAAGGATGGCAACATGGGAGTTACTGGAACCACGCACCGAAATCAGGCCCACCAAGTTTTCCGGTGGCACTTCACCCAACATAGATGCGGTTAACTCTTCACCCACTAACACTGTGCGCTCAGGATAATCAACCGGCCCGTTATTAGCCGCCTGTAAATACGCCAATACTCGGCGACCCAAATCTTTTACATCGGTAGCGCGCTCTTTAAGATAAGCGTCTTCCATCATCTCAAAAGTGCGCACGTGTTTTAAAATAACTTTACTTAAAGCACCCTGCGCCCATTCACCATCACGAATACGCTCATCGACTTCGGCGGCTAATGCATTATCCGCCAACATACTTAGATAGACATCAAATAGTGCCTGCTCTTCTTTGGCTAAACGGCTTGCCAGTTTACGCCCCAGCGCTTTGATATCTTCCCGCACGGCTTCCAGACATTCATGAAAGAATTCTAATTCTTCTTCAATATCCTTGCTGCGACGCATCGGTACAGAATTCAGGTCGGCGGTTGGCGCCACCACCACGGCATGACCAATAGCAATGCCCGGCGCACCGGCAACACCTCGAAACTTTGCACTGCCCTGACGCTCGCCGCGATCATCTAACGCAACCAATAAGCCGGTAGCTTGAGCATGGGCAATAACGCCCGCTAACTGAGCGGATATGGTAACCAGAAAGGCTTCATCATCTTCATCAAAGCGACGACGGGTTTGCTGCTGGATAACCAGTACACCCAGCACTTTACGCTGGTGAATAATCGGCACACCAAGAAACGCACTAAAGCGCTCTTCACCAATACCGGGCATAAACAAAAATTTGGGATGGGCTTCGGCATTGTCGAGATTAAGCGGTTCTTCCCTGGCCGCCACTTGACCCACCAGGCCCTCAGTAGGTGCCATAGATATCTTGCCGACAAAGTTTTTATTCAGCCCTTCAGTGGCACTAAAGACATAGCGGCCGAGGGTGGACTCACGGAGGTAGATTGAGCAAACTTCGGTGCCCATCGCATCCTTCACTCGCGCCACGGTAATATCTAACACCGATTGCAAGTGGTCGGCAGTATTTACTTCCTGAACAATACTGCGTAGCGAGTCGAGCATATTTTTTCGCATCTAGTTAACTCTTAATCACTCTGTGCTGCCCTATCGCGGAGATGATCATCCACCATGCGGCTATGTCTGGGCGATAACTCTTTCAGTGCGCGGCGATAGACTTCACGCTTAAAAGGGATAACCTGCCCCAAAGGGTACCAATAGCTAACCCACTGCCAGCTATCGAACTCCGGTTTCTCATCATTATCAAAGCGAACGGCATCATCCTCAGCCAACATTCGCAATAGAAACCATTTTTGTTTTTGACCAATGCACAGAGGCTTGCTATCCCGGCGTAACAAGCGCTGCGGCAAACGATAACGCAACCACCCCCGGGTACAGGCCACTACTTCGACATCTTTTTCGGTTAAACCGACTTCTTCTTTTAACTCACGGAACAGCGCCTGCTTGGCGCTCTCCCCCTCTTGAATACCACCTTGCGGAAACTGCCAGGCATCTTGCCCTACTCGCCTGGCCCAAAGGACTTCACCTTTGGCGTTGGCTATCATGATGCCAACATTGGCACGAAAACCCTCTGAATCAATCAATGGCTACTCCAAATACTCTCGCAGTGACTGTCTTGCCGGTTTTATATGTGGACGGCAAGTTAGGCTGCAAGGCCATATTAGAAAGCATCTATTGTTCCATAAATCAGTGATTTAGAGAAATCGGATAATTTTTCCCACTACTGCGGGGGTTTCAGGGATGCAAAAGGCCAGCGTCACCAGTATGCTATGCGCCCATTACGATCTGATGAACAGCAGCCTGTGGAGCAACCCTAGTGACTCTTGCCATTTTTGACCTTGATAACACCTTATTAGCAGGCGATAGCGACCATGCCTGGGGACAGTTTTTGGTAGATAACGGCATAGTCGATGCAGATGCCTACGAGAAGGCGAATGATCACTTCTTAAAACAGTACCAGCAAGGGGGGCTGGATGTGCATGAGTTTCTGGCTTTTGCCCTAAAGCCGCTGGCTGACAACACCAAACCACAACTAGACCAATGGCATCAGCAATTTATGCAGCAGTCGGTAGCCCCGATGCGTCTTGCCAAAGCGGACGCCCTGTTGAAAAAACACCGGGACCAGGGAGATTTTCTGCTTATCATTACAGCGACCAACCGCTTTGTGACTGGCCCTATTGCCGAAAGTCTGGGTGTTGACCATATTCTGGCAACAGAACCGGAATTTATCGATGGGGCTTATACCGGCAAGGTGGCAGGCACACCCTGCTTTCAGGATGGTAAGGTTGTTCGATTAAACGAATGGCTGGCGGAAACCGGCCACTCGCTGGCAGGTAGCCACTTTTATAGCGACTCACATAATGATTTGCCATTGCTGGAGATTGTGGATTATCCGGTGGCGGTGGATGCGGATGAGATTCTAAGCAAGCACGCTACGGATCAGGGTTGGCCACATATCAGCTTAAGAGACTAAGTAGGGTGGATTACAATCCACCAAAAGCTGCCACTGTATTATGGTGGATTATAATCCACCCTACGAGTTAGCTGGCGGTTAGCACTCTGGCAAAGACTGCTTTTAAATATTCCGTCTCAGCAATTGCCGGATGCACCGGGTGATCAAAGCTCTGCCCGCCCTGCTCCAGAATTTGAATATCGCGATCAAGATGACGTGCCGAGGCTCTTAAAATATCCGTTAAACGATCTCGCCCCAAATGCATCGAGCAAGACCCTGACACCAGGATCCCACCTTTATTAATTAACCGAATCGCCAATTCGTTTGCGCGACGATAAGCCTGCTCACCACTTTTAATATCTTTGCGTTTTGGAATAAATGCCGGCGGGTCAATAATGACCACATCAAAGCGCTCGCCTTCATCAATCAGCATTTTCATCGCTTCAAAGGCATTGCCCTGTAAGGTGCCGACTTTTTCGCGGACATTGTTTAATTGCGCATTGCTTTCCACATGATCGAGAGCAAATTCTGATGCATCAATACACGTCACTGACTCGGCACCAAAAGCAGCAGCCTGAACACCCCAGCCGCCCACATAACTAAATACATCCAAGACGCTTTTACCTTTAACATAATCCGCTAAACGCGCGCGACTGCCACGGTGATCATAAAACCAACCGGTTTTTTGACCCTCAAAGACCGGAATATTAAAGTGCACGCCATTTTCAATCGCGGGAACTTGTTTAGGGACTTCGCCATAAGCCACGTCCACATACTCGGGTAATTCTTCAGCTTTGCGAATACGTGAATCATTTTTTAATAAAATACCGGCAGGCTTTAATACCTGTACCAGAGCGTCAATCAACTGATCTTTAACCAACTCCATCCCCACCGTGGCGATTTGCACAACTAACACATCACCAAAACGATCAACGACCAGGCCCGGCAAAAAATCACTATCGCCATACACCAAACGATAATAGGGCTGGTCAGTAATACCTTCACGTAAACTTAAGGCAATATTTAACCGGTGAACCAATAACGATTTATCCAAACGGTATTTGGTTTCACGGCTAAATAGGCGGGCGCAAATTAAACTATGGGGGTTGATATAGGCCATACCCATCGACTTACCGTTAGCACTTTGTACCTGCACCTGCTCACCGGGCTGAAAGTTCTTTAATGGCGATTTTGCTACGTCTACCTCATTGCTATAAATCCATAAGTGACCGGCACGCAGGCGTCTATCAGCCTGGCCTTTAAGAGTAAGAGTTTGTATTTCGCTGGTCATGGATAATGGCCTTATTCGTTAATCGTAGGGTGGATTACAATCCACCAAACAGCAACTGCTCAAAAAGGTGGATTACAATCCACCCTGCGGTAGAAATAAAAAAGCCCCGCTTAAAGCGAGGCTTTGTATGGGGTTAATGCAGCTTAGTCTTCTTCGCAGGAAGCAATATAGTCTTCGGCGCTTAGCAAGTTTTCCAGCTCGCTAACATCCGATGGCTTTAATTTATAAAACCAACCGTCATGATAAGGGTCGGAGTTGACGGTTTCAGGCTCTTCTTCCAGCACTTCATTGACCGCAATCACTTCACCTGCGACGGGTGCATAAATATCTGAAGCGGCTTTTACCGACTCGACAACACCCGCTTCATCACCGGCAGCAAGATTGGCACCGACATCGGGGTTTTCAACAAACACCACATCACCCAAGGCCTCCTGGGCGTGATCACTGATACCGACTGTTACGGTACCGTCATCTTCTAAACGCGCCCACTCATGGCTGCTCGCATATTTTAGTTCGCTGGGTGTGTTGCTCATGGTAAAACCTCTGATACAAAAAAACTTAAATAGGAAGACTAATGCGATGCATTCTACCGTTGGAAATAGGAATTACAAGCCGCTGGCACGGGGCTTGGCAAATAAATACTGACTAACGGCTAGCGGATTGCCGCACAGCCTGAATCACCGGCAACAGCCCCACCAAAATAAGTGTTAAAGCGGGTAATGCGGCACGCTCCCATTCACCCTCTGAGGTCATCTCATAGATACGCACCGCCAGGGTATCCCAGCCATAGGGGCGCAGTAATAAGGTGGCTGGCATTTCTTTCATCACGTCCACAAACACCAGCACCATTGCCGTTAGTAAACCCGGGCGCAGAATGGGGAGATAAATCTGCCAGAGCAGTGGCCAACTATGGGAGCCGAGACTCCGGGCCGCTTCTGGAATACTGGGGCGAATACGCTGCAAGCTGGAATCCACCGGACCATTGGCAACGGCGAGAAAGCGCACCCAATAGGCAGCCAACAGGGCAAAGACACTGCCTAATAATAAGGGCTTGGCTTGCAGACCAAACAACTCCAGCAGAGGTGCAACGAATTGATTATCGACAAAGGTAAAGGACAGCATAATCCCAACGGCCAATACCGAGCCGGGCAACGCATAGCCCAGAGTGCCTAAATCATAGAAAGTCCGCAGCCGGGTTTTGGCTCGGCGACGACCAAAAGCCAATAACAGAGCCAGCGCCACCGTTAAAATAGCCGCAGCGCCACCCAATAATAATGTGCGCCATAATAGATTCAGATAGCGGGCATCCATCGCCTGCAACCCCTCCAACAAAACCCACTGTAATAACTGTAATACCGGTAGAACAAAAGCAAGCAACAGGACCAAGCCACAAAAGGCAGAAGCCGCAAAAGCCTGCAGAGGTGATAACTGATGCCGGAAACGGTGTTGCTTGCGGTCTGACTGGGTATAGCTGCGACTGCCACGGCTATATTTTTCAGCCATCAGCGCCAGCGCCACAAATAACAATAGCAGTGACGCGAGTTGCGCGGCGGCCTGTAAATTAAATAAACCAAACCAGGACTTATAAATGGCCGTGGTAAAGGTATCGTAGTTAAACACCGCCACGGTACCGAAGTCCGCCAGTGTTTCCATAATAGCCAGGGAAGTACCTGCGATAATCGCCGGCCTTGCCATCGGCAGTGCCACCCGAAAAAAAGCGCGCCAGCGATTAGCGCCCAACACTCTGGCGGCCTCCATTATATCCGTGCTCTGGGCTAAAAAAGCACTGCGGGCCAACATATACACGTAGGGATAAAATACCAACACCAGGACAGCAATCACCGCCGCTTCATGGCGTATATCAATATAGCGGTAGTCGCTACCGAACCAGCTATGCAAACCCTGCTGCAAGGGACCGGCAAAATCAAAAATCCCCAATACCACAAAGGCCAGGACATAGGCCGGCATGGCCATCGGTAACATTAAGGCCCAATCCAGCCAGCGCCGACCGGGGAATTCACACATCACCGTCAACCAGGCCAGACTGACACCCAGCAGGGTAACACCGCTGCCCACCCCGATAACCAAGACCAGCGTATTGCGCAACAGGGTCGATAATTGGGTTTCAATCAGATGCTGCCAGACTTCGGTTTGGTCAGAGCTCCAACTCCAGATAATCACCAGCAGCGGGGCCAACGCCATCAGCACGGTAAAGATACCGGCGATTTTAACGACGGTATTCAACTGCCTTAGCCCACGCCCATGGTGGTTCGCCCCTACAAACGGGCGACTCGAAGAAAACGAAGCGGGAAGCGGGCTAGCCATGAAAGGGGTGCCTAACGGTAGCCAGCCCGATCCATTAATTTAACGGCAGCGGCTTGTAGACGGCCCGCTTCACTCACATCCACCTGATCGCCTTTAAACGCGCCCCAGGCCTGTAGCTCGGCATTCATCTCTACGCTGCTATTCACGGGATATTCCTGGTTTAAGTCCATCAATATCTGCTGAGCTTCCGGTGTGGTGAGCCACTCGATTAACTGCTGGGCCAGTGCTTTATGTTGACTGGCGCGGGTAATGCCCACACCGGAGACATTAACGTGAACGCCTCGCCCCTGAGCCCCCTCACCTTGCTGGTTAGGCCAAAACAGGGCCAAGGGTGTGGCCGGCTTTTTCTTCATCAAGCGGCCATAGTAGTAAGTGTTTACTATCCCCACTTCGCACTGACCAAGTGCCACCGCTTCCATAACCTTGGTATCGTTAGACAGGGGATCAATCGCCAGGTTATTGACCCAGCCCGCCACAATCTGCTCCGTTTGCTCTTCACCCAGTGCTGCAATCATGGTGGCGACCAGAGACTGGTTATAGACTTTTTTGGAGGTGCGAAGACATAGGCGCCCCTTCCATTCAGGGGCCGCCAAGGCCTCATAGGTAGACAGGTCAGTGGGGGATAATGTATCCGTGTTATAGACCATAGTCCGAGCGCGAATGGTCAGGGAAAACCAGCTATTATCTGCGCCCCTTAAATGTGGAGGGACATTGTTATTGAGTATTGCCGACTCAACCGGTGCCAGCACACCCACTTCGTTGGCCTGCCAGAGGTTGCCAGCATCCACTGTCATCAATAGATCCGCTGGGGAGTTCTCACCCTCAGCCTGCAAGCGGGTTAATAAAGGGCCTGCTTTATCCGTCACATAGTTAACCACTATGCCAGTTTGCTCGGTAAAGCGATCAAATAGCGGCTTAATTAAATGCTCATTACGGGCGGAATAGACCAATAATTCCGGGGCGGGCTTTTCAGGCTCACTGCAGGCGACCAATAAGACGAGTAAAAACAGCAAGCTATAACGGATACCGTGACGCATGTAAGCAACCCCTGGATACAGTATTTTATGGAAGGATAAGACAACAAGGCGCAGATGATAATTATTATCATTAACTCTTGCAATGACCTGCCACAACTAATTATCGCCCCAACAGCTTACATGTCAGATAAAGCCATTAAAATGTCCGTAATCATCATAGTGTTGCCAAGTGATGCAAACTACTCTAAACCTATAGAACTACCACTTATATAAAAGAAGATATACACCACCAACAATCATGGATAAAACACCAGAACACTTGTTTCGGACTATACCTGGCTGGTTTGGCAGCCAAGGTGAGACGGAGCTTAAAAACGACGAGCATTACCTGCGGGCCACCATCGTATTGGGCGTGGCCATGATGTCCTCCTGTTTTGCCCTGCTGGTTATGATCGGGCTATTTTTCTCTCCCTACCCCAGTAACCCCGAGCATAAACTAGCAGCGCTGGGTATCACCGCAGTGGTGCTGCTCTGCTATATGGCAAGCCTGATCTACTACAAATATCGGCAAACCATTATTGGCCCATCCAACCTCTATGCCACGGGTGTGCTAGTGGCCACCACCTTGCCAGGTATATTAACCGGTGGTTTTCTTTCATCACCCAATTTACAAATCATTATTGTTGTTCCGGTATGGGCTTTTTTAATGGCTGGCAACCGCAATGGCCTAATGTGGTCGGCCATCACCCTGCTTGCCATAAGTGCCTACTATGTGGCTGAGTTACTGGGGGTTCGTTTTCCGCAAACCATTCCGGCTAATGCCGAGGCAACGCTCAAACTGATAACCTGGTCTATTGCCATTGCGCTGGTAGTACTGTGCCTATACCTTTATGAGGTTAATCTGGTTCGGCTAACGGAACGCCTGCAAAAAGAACAGAGCAAGCTGGCCCATGAAGCCACCCATGATTCATTAACCGGTTTATTAAATAGAAAATCTTTACTGCAAAGTGTGGAAGACGCCATCGCTGCCCATCAAAAATTTCAACATCAGGCGGCCATTTTATATATTGATCTGGATAACTTTAAGCCCATTAACGATACCCATGGCCATGCCATGGGGGATGAAGTATTAACCATTGTGACATCACGGCTGGAATCCTGTGTTAAATCCTCCGATACGGTTGCCCGGATTGGCGGCGATGAATTTGTGATTGTATTGCCGAATATTCAGGGCAAGGACATCAGCTCACGGATTGCCCAGCAAGTGCTGGATTCTTTGCACCAGAAAATTGTGTTGAATAATAAGGAATTTGAAATCAGCGCAAGTATTGGTGTGGCGTTTATTCCCAAAGATAGCGACTCGGCGGATACTATTCTCTCCCTCGCTGACCAAGCTATGTACCGAGCCAAGCGCGAGAAAAATGCTATTTGCTATAGCGAAGCCAGCTAGGGTTTTATAAACCCATCGCCTGGCGCATCACCTGATTTTTTAACGGCGTCGCTTTATTTAACCAACGCAACCCTGCATTGCGGGCCCAGCGAACAGGTAGTGACGGCTGCTCAAATAAACGCTTAAAGCCTTCCATCCCTGCCATCATGGATAGATTGGCGGCTTTGCGCCGGCGCTGGTAGCGCTGAAGCACAGGTAGCGACCCTGGATTTAATGCTCTTTGCTCTGCCCGCAATAATTCTTCACTTAATGCCAGAGCATCCATTAAACCAAGATTAACGCCCTGCCCTGCCAAGGGGTGAATGGTATGAGCCGCATCACCCACCAGAGCAATACCCGTCTTAATATAATCAACCGCATGGCGCTGGCGTAAAGGGAAACTAAAACGACGACTAACGTCAGTCACTTCACCCAGCCTGTGTTCAAAAGCCCTGGCCAGATCCAGAGAAAATTCAGCATCATCCAATGCCATTAAATTTTCCGCATACTGTGGAATAGCAGACCAGACAATAGAGCTATAGTGCTGCTGTTGCTCAGCGGTACTCAGCGGTAAAAAAGCCAGTGGACCTTCAGGCAAAAAACGCTGCCAGGCTGTCTGTTGATGTGGTTTTTCAGTTTTTACTGTTGTCACTATTGCATGGTGGCCATAGTCCCATTCACGCATTGCCATAGCTGCAAGGCTGCGCACATTGGAATTGGCACCATCGGCAGCCACCAACAAATCGGTACTTAAAGAGCGGCCATCATCTAACGCTATTTGGTAGGCACCACTTTCTGTAGACTGGATAGCCTCCAATGTAACCGGTGCAATACACTCGATATTGCGATGCTGCTGAATTTTTTGCAGCAGCGCGGTAGCCGTCACTCTATTTTCGACAATATGCCCTAATACCGGCTGATTAATATCATCCGCCGCAAAATGAATATTGCCAGTGCCCTCTGCATCCCAGACATGCATCTGGCGATAGGGACTAATCCGGCGCTCACGGATGGCCGACCAGATATCCAACCGCTGAAGAAATGCCTGCGAAGCAACGGTTAAAGCACTCACCCTGGGATCAAAACCATCAATAGCATCGGCCTGTTCTGGCCAATCAGTATTGATGGGGCGCGCTTCAATGACCGCCACTTTTAGTTCGCTGCCACCCAAAGCACAGGCCAAGGCAGCGCCAACCATACCGGCGCCCACAATAATGACATCAAAATCTGCTGCGCTTTTGCTCATGAGTACTGACCTACCGCTGCGCCATCATGCAAACCTGCGGCATGATGAATAAATTGGGATTTTACCGGCGGAAGAATATCCAAAACCCCAAACCAATACTGCGCAACACACTTAACGGAAATTGATTGCGGGTAAATAAACCCGGCAATTGATCAGAAAAACGAATGGTTTTTTGTTGATCAAACTGTTGCTGTTGTTGGTATTGCTGCAATAAGCCCAAATCACCCAGAGCTCGATTCTGCTGGCTGGCCGCGACTAACAACTGTGTTAAACGAGCACTGTCACGCAGTGCCAAATTAAAACCTTGCCCAGCAACCGGATGCAAGGAATGGGCAGCATTGCCCATCACGACAATACCGGAACGAACCTGCTCTTCAGCTTCCACGAGCTTTAATGGATAACCAGAGCGATCGCCGACGCGAATAAATTCGCCCTGCCGGTGACCAAAACGCTGCTGTAGCGTCTTTAAAAATTCTGCTTCATCACACTCTGATAAAGTGGCGGCCTGATCGTTCGGCAAACTCCAGACCAACGCAGCCCGTGGCTGACTTAATTCACTATCACTTAATGGCAGCAAGGCCATTGGGCCCTGATCGGTAAAGCGTTCATAGGCGCAACCCTGATGCGCTTTGGTAAAGCTGACGTTGGCAATCAAGGCGGTTTGTTGATAGCTGTGTACCCTGGCGTTAATACCCAACTGTTCTCGCAGGTTTGAATTAGCACCGTCGGCAATAATCGCCAACTGCGCAGCAACGGTTTTTTCGCTGCCGTTCTGTTCAACCATTAATGTAACACCCTGTTGCTGGGGGCTAATATGTTTTACCGAAGCCGGTGCTAGAAAATCAATCGTGTCTTTTTCACGCAAGGCATTTAGTAGCACATTACCCAGCCAGGCATTTTCAATCACACAGCCGAGCGCTGGCCAATCAACATCACCAGGCTTCATCATTGTTGAACCTAAACGACGGCGCTCAGAAACATGAATACTGTTTATGGCTGCCGCATATTTAGACAGCAAGGGCCAAACACCCAGCGGCTCCAGAATTAATTGACTGCTATAGGATAAGGCAGTGGAACGAGCATCAAAACTCGGATTATAAAGGGGCGCTTCAGCGGTATGACTTTTAGCAATAGGAAAACTTTCAACCACCAAAATTCGCAGCTGTTGCTGGCTATGGTGACACAATTGCAAGGCCAAACTGGCACCCACCATACCGCCGCCGGCAATCACCACATCGTACTGTGATTTATTGGCAGCGGTTTGTCCCATTAAGCGGCACCACTCATAAGGGCTTCTATTTCTTTCACGGTTTTGGGAACATCTTTGGTTAACACATCACAACCGTCTTTGGTGACCACCACATCGTCTTCAATACGGATACCAATACCGCGCCATTTTTTGGCCACCTTTTTATTATCTGGCGCCACATAAATACCCGGCTCAACGGTCATGGCCATACCTTCTTCCAGCACACGCCATTCATCACCTATTTTATAATCGCCTACATCATGCACATCCATACCTAACCAATGCCCAGCGCGGTGCATATAAAAATCTTTATAGGCTTCTTTTTCAATAAGCTTGCTAACAGTGCCTTTAAGCAAGCCTAATTCAACCAAACCCTTGGTAATAACTTTTACGGTGGCGTCATGGGATTGATTCCAGTGATTGCCGGGTTTAATCGTTTTGATAGCGGCAAGCTGTGCTTTTAACACCAAGTCATACAGTGCTTTTTGCTCTTTAGAAAATACCCCATTGGCAGGAAAGGTACGGGTAATATCCGCCGCATAGTGTTCCAGTTCGCAGCCGGCATCTATCAACACCAAATCGCCATCTTTAATCACATCGGCATTTTCTGTGTAGTGTAATATGCAGCCATTTTTACCGGCACCGACAATAGAATTATAGGCGGCAAAGCGCGCGCCATTGCGGCCAAACTCATGTTGTATTTCGGCTTCCAGCTGATATTCCGCCACACCGGGTTTACAGATTTGCATAGCGCGAATATGCGCGGCGGCGGAAATTTGCCCGGCTTTTTTCATCACTCTTACTTCAGCGGCACTTTTATATAAACGCAAATCGTGTAGTAAGTGATCTAAATCCAGAAACTCGCCGGGGGGATGGGCACCGGTACGAACCTGTGAGCGAATAACATTGACCCACTTCATGACCTTGCGATCAAATTCCGCATGGCGGCCCATCGCATAATAAACCCGCTCACGGCCTTCGATCAGGCCTGGCAAAATATCATCAATATCACTCACGGGAAATGCATCATCCGCGGCATAATCCTCCGTCGCGCCTTCTGGCCCAGCGCGGTAGCCATTCCATAATTCCATGGTGGGGTCGCGGTCGCGGCAGAATAAAATATACTGGCCATGTTTGCGGCCGGGTAATAACACCAGTACGGCATCGGGCTCGGCAAAGCCGGTGAGATAATAAAAATCACTGTCCTGACGAAAGGGGTAATCCACATCGCGATTGCGAATGGTTTCACGAGCCGCGGGGACAATCGCAATACTATCTGGCTCCATTTCGGCCATCAGGTTTTTACGGCGGCGGGCAAACTCTTTTTTACTGATTTTCATAAGGGTGTTTTCTATAGGTTCTGTCGTTCTGTGACGAGGCTTGTTATTCACTCATGGTTTGTGTTGTGCTTAGTGTGTCTTATCATGCCAATGATAATAAACCCAATCTAACAAGCTCGTATCTTAATGCAACTTCTTATCGGTTTTATTAAACAGATTACTTAAGGCACCTGCCACTTCCGCCTCGGCTTCCACTTCAGAAACCGGCCCATTATCGTCGCCCTCTTGCGGCTTGTTACACTCAAGATAAATCGTCATCGCTGCCACTCGCAGATACTCACTGATTTCAACGATATTCTGCTCACTCTGCTCCAAATCGGTGTCAGCATCGCTCAGGCCAATCTGGCTAATCGCGGCAATATCACTTACCGCCTCGGAGACATCTTTGGGATACTGCTGTTGCCCCTGCTGTTCTTTAATAGCTGTCCCCCCTTGGGCAAAGCCTGCCACAAAGCCCTGACACCACTGGCCGATGGAATCTACTCGCTGGGTAATCTCGGCGCCATCGTCTGGCAATAAAAGCTGTAACTCCATCTCGCCGCCTTTAAGACAGGCCTGGGTAGCACCATAGAGGGCTGATAGGACCTGACTATCTTCAGCATTGGGGGGCTCAACGGCATCAATAAAGGCCGCGGCCTGTTCCAGCCATTGCTCTGGTTCACGTGTTTCTCCCACCGCCAACTGACCTACCAGATAGCCGTGCAACTGGGAGGGGGACTGCATACCGCCCAAGCGCCAATAGATATCGGCAAGCTGGTCAAAATCGGGCATGGGGATTTGGAGGGTCATGGGTTTCTCTTTGATAATGATGGTCGATGGTTTTGACGGGGATAAGCGGCGCATATTAACGGCTCACTCTGACAAAATCGACCAGCCTTTAGGCAAAGTTTTATGCGATGGAGCTCTCACCTTGATAATTATTTTTGAAATATTAGCTATATCATTGAAATATAACCATTTTATTAAATTGACCCGCCGCCCAGTCAGAACTATATTTAATCCATCTTTTATCATTCTATAAATAACCCTAAGCGCCTATAAAAAGGTGTATGGCACAGTATCCATGGCAGACCCACAACTAAAAGCATTAACCGCCAAGATTAATGACCTGATACAGCTCTGTGAGCAGCTTGACGAAGAGAATCGGGCACTAAAAGCCGATGCCGCAGGCTGGGTCGATGAGCGTGATTCACTGGTTGAGAAAACGGAGATCGCCCGCAATAAGGTTGAGTCGATGATTTCCCGCCTGAAGACGCTGGAAGAAGAGTCCTAAGACTGAAAAGATAACAAGCTATTAGTTAGTAGAAAGAAGTAAACCGTAATGAGGCAAGTACCGTGAGTAATGAGACTGTAATCGTCAAACTATTGGACAAGGAATACCAAGTCGCCTGTCCCCCTGGACAACAGGAAGCTTTGGCCAAGTCTGCCCGTTACCTTGATCAGCAAATGCGCAATATTCGCGCCAATGGCAAAGTGATTGGCCTGGAGCGTATTGCGGTAATGGCCGCCCTGAATATCAGCAATGAATTAATCCAGCAGGAAGGTGACGGCAATGCTGTGGAAGATAGCGCCAATGCACCCAGCAGTGCCCAGCTTAAAAGCCTGAACTCCAAGCTGGATGAAGCCCTGCACCGCTTCCGGCAGTTGGAAATCGGTTAATCCCCCGCCCCTCTCACCCAAGAACGTCATTTCCGCAAAGGCGCGGGACCAATACCTCAACTAACAGCCAGACATTGTTGGGTGGATTGTAATCCACCCTACTATCTCCGAATACTTCGCAGTAATGACGTTTCTAGATAATTATTTCTCAGTTATAATCTCCCCCGCTCCCTGGAATATTTGCCAGACAGCTTAGACCCCTGAGCCGATGCGCATTACCCCCGGAGGTTTTAGTGCTATGGGCGTGCATGCCTGCTTGACGGGAAGCCCGATATAGCGCGGAAACCACCACCTTGAACCGTTGGGTTCAAGGGCCATGTTGTCAGCGGTATTGTGGGGAGCCCTTTTTGTTATTCCATGAAGCCCTATAGAGCCTCCATCTTGGAACCCACCTCCCGCCAGCAGCTTCGTCAACAACTTCGCGCCAAACGCCGCGGGCTAACACGGCAGCAACAGCGCAAAGCCAGCCTGCAACTTAAACGGCATATTAGCACTACCGGTTTATTCGGGCGCCATAGCCATATTGCCTTTTATTTGCCCAATGATGGCGAGATCAGCCCGCTACCGCTGCTTATGCTAGCCCACCAACAAAAACGGGCCTGTTATTTGCCAGTACTGGCACCCAATAATAGTCTGTGGTTTGTGCGCTACCGCCCCGGAGATCCCTTAAAGCCCAATCGCTACGGCATTCCTGAACCGGCCAATACGCAGCATCGCCGTAAAGCCTGGGCTTTGGGTATGGTGTTTTTACCACTGGTGGGTTTTGATCGTCAGGGTGGACGTTTGGGTATGGGGGGAGGTTTTTATGATCGCTGCTTTAAAAACAGCCTGCTAATACCCAAGATGAAACAGCCCCATTTAGTGGGTCTGGCGCATCATTGTCAGGAGGTGGATAGTTTGGAGCTGGAAAACTGGGATATTCCCCTGTCTAAGGTAGCCACTGACAGAGAAGTGATCAATTCTATCTAAATCAAGCCATTAACATCTGCAATGTGCCGGTTACTGCTGTACCTACGCCAAATAAGATAACGGTTACTGTTAAAGCATCAACTCTTGTAGTCACTGTCTATTCCCCTAATAAATATGGTTAGCTGTTTATTGCCTGGCTTGTTGCCCTTGCCTATTAAAACTAGAGAAAAACCGGCAAGGCTGCAAAGCCCAGTTTGCTATCTTGTGACGGCCGCTGAATAAGCGGTGTTAACTCAGTCACAAACTGGCAGGGAGAGCTTTAAATTAACCAACAGGGCTATTGTCGTAAAGACAAAATAACGGCAATTTTTGGCCACGGCTTAGGGTATTTCAAGAACGGTGCCAGAATGGCTAAATACAGGAATATTTTTAATTATTTAATACTTTCAAGGACTTAACCAAGGCGGCAGCCATTGACGAGATTTAATGGACTCACTCCCCCATTAAACCCCGCACCAAATGACATCAAATTGACAGGCCTATGCACCGGTTTGGCCACTGAGAAATAGCTGGTAAGCCGGATTATCCGTCTCCTCCTGATAGGGGTATTGCAGCTGGGTCAGAAAAGCCTCCAGAGATTTACGGTCAGCTTTAGAGGCCTGCAAGCCCACCAATACCCGGCCATAAGCGGCACCGTGGTTGCGATAATGGAACATAGAGATGTTCCACTGCTGGCCCAGCTTGCTTAAAAAGTTTAGCAGGGCACCGGGGCGCTCTGGAAACTCAAAACGATAGACCACTTCTTCCGGCACCTCCGCTGGCGCATGCCCACCGACCATATGACGGATATGCAACTTAGCCATTTCGTTATCGGTTAAGTCCATCACCGGATAATGTTTTTGCTCAAGGCCTGCAATTAATTCTTCCCGATCATTACCGCCAGCGGCAATTTGCACGCCCACAAAAATTTGTGCATCACGTTGGTGGCCATAGCGGTAATTAAATTCGGTGATATTGCGCTTACCCAATGCCGAGCAAAACTTTTTAAAACTACCGGGGCGTTCAGGGATAGTGACGCTAATAACGGCTTCGCGTTTTTCACCAATTTCGGTGCGCTCGGAAATATAACGCAGCCGATCAAAATTAGTATTGGCACCACTTTCAATCGCCACCAAAGTTTGGCCCTGAATATTATTTTGCTCAACATATTTTTTTAAACCAGCCAGCGCCAGCGCACCGGCAGGTTCTGCTATCGAACGGGTATCATCAAAAATATCTTTTATGGCCGCACAAATTTCATCGGTACTGGCGGTAATCACTTCTTCAACGGTATTGCGAATCACCCGAAAGGTTTCTTTACCAATTTGCGCTACGGCAACACCGTCGGCAAAGATACCCACCTGAGGCAAAGTGACGCGGCGGTTTTTTTCCATGGCAGCTTTTAAACAGGCAGCGTCTTCCGGCTCTACCCCAATCACTTTGACATCAGGGCGCACATATTTTACATAGGCGGCGATACCGGCTAATAAACCTCCGCCACCGACCGGAACAAAGATCGCATCCAACGGGCCGTTTAGCTGGCGCAGGATTTCCATACCGATAGTGCCCTGCCCGGCAATAACATCAGGGTCGTCGTAGGGGTGGATATAGACCAAACCTTTTTCGTCCACCAGCTTTTTTGCGTGGGCAGAGGCTTCATCATAGGTATCGCCATGGAGTACCACTTTGGCTCCGCGGCTACGCACTGCATCGACTTTAATTTGCGGAGTGGTTTTGGGCATGACAATGGTGGCTTTGACCCCCAGCTTTAAGGCGGCCAGTGCCAGCCCCTGGGCATGGTTACCGGCGGATGCCGCTATCACCCCCTTGGCCAGCTCCTCTTCGGTCAGATGCACCATTTTGTTGTAGGCACCACGAATCTTAAAAGAAAAAACCGGCTGCAGATCTTCCCGCTTTAATAGCACGCGATTATTAAAACGCTTGCTCAACAATGGCGCTTCATCGATGGGGGTTTCTATGGCGACATCATAGACACGGGCATCGAGGATTTTTTTAATATAAGCTTGGGGCATTGGGCAGCACTCTCCTGTAAAGGGCGCAGTCTAATACCTTAAGAAGAAAAATTCAGCACAATCTCCCATCTATTAGTAGCCGATCCTTTATAGCGACTTTATAATGGCCAGCTTTCTATCCCCTGATTAATAAGGCCATTGCAATGACCATGACTCAAGACGAACTCAAACAAGCCGTTGCTCGGGCCGCTCTGGATTACATCAAACCCAATATTGAAGAAGACACTGTGATCGGTATTGGCACCGGCTCCACCGCCAATTACTTTATTGATTACCTGGCCGAGATTAAGAGCCAGGTCAATGCTACCGTTGCCAGTTCAGAGGCCTCCGCTGAAAGGCTTAAAAAGCACGGTATTCCTGTCTATGACCTAAATTCGGTCGATGAAATTACCGTCTATGTCGATGGTGCTGATGAATCTAACCCGCATCTGGCCTTGATCAAAGGGGGTGGTGCCGCCCTCACCCGTGAGAAAATTGTCGCCGCCGTCGCCAAAGAGTTTGTCTGTATTGCTGATGGCAGCAAGCTGGTGGACCATCTGGGGCAGTTCCCCCTGCCGGTAGAAGTGATCCCTATGGCCCGCAGCCATGTGGCCCGGGAACTGGTTAAGTTGGGCGGCGACCCCGTCTACCGTGAGGGTGTAGTGACTGATAATGGCAATATTATCCTCGATGTGTTCAATTTTATGATCCCCAAGCCCTTTGAGACTGAGCAAAAAATAAACGACATTACCGGCGTGGTAACCAATGGTATTTTCGCCCGCAGACCGGCGGATGTACTGCTCTTGGCCACTCAGGATGGCGTCAAACAATTATAAGCCTATAGCTACATCAAAATATCTTCATTAAAGAGATATAAATCCCTGCCGACATAACGCATTACCAGAGATTCCTCCTATACTTACGAGTCAGATATGTTAAGTAATGCCTGTCAAAAGTGTTAAAGGGTATTGCAGCAGTTAATACAGAAATTAATGTAGGTACTTTTAATGAACAGTCTTAGTGTCGGTCAACGATTAGCCATCCTGATAGGTATCCCCCTATTGATTATTGTTGCGCTGGTAGTTTCATCACTCTCTTCTTTTTCTGTTATAAATCAAGGCGTTGGCCGGATTTATGATGACCGGGTAGTACCACTTACCCAACTTAAGGGGATGATGGACGGCTATACCACCATCATTAACGCCATCAATAAGGCAGACAATGGCCTGGTTAACCCAGACGAGGCCCTGCTGGAATTAGAGCAGGGCCAGAAGACCATTAAAGACAATTGGCTGCAATACACCAAGGGCGCGCTAAATGCCGATGAAAACAAAGCGGTTAAAGCCACTGAGGCGCTATTCCCCGATGCCGATAATATTATTATTGAGGCCGCCGGTATCCTGCAAGATATGGGCGATACGCTGCAATTTGATGAAGACGGCGACACCCTGATTACCGATTACAACGGCGATTTGTTTGAGTATGTCGACCCCATTGCCGAGCAGATTTCCACCCTGATTGAATTACAGCTAAAAATAGCCAAGCAGGAACGAACTGCTGCCCAACAGGTTTACGATGACTCCTTTAGCGTGTCCATTACTGTCGGTCTGGTGGCCATTATTATTATGGTCGCCTCCGGCGTTTTGGTGGGTCGCAGTATCTCTGGCCCATTAAATGAATTGCGCACCTTGATCGAACAGGTAGACCGCGATCAGGATCTTACCGTTAAGGTCTGCATTGAGCAGAATGATGAGATTGGCCAGGTGGCCAGCGCCTTCCAGCGGATGATGGATAAATTCCACGATATTATTGAAGATGTCGGTACTACAAGTAGCCAGTTGCAGGATTTTGCCAATACGCTATCCAATACCACTGAGCTGACCCGTGAAGGTGTCACCGTGCAAACCCGCGAAACCGACCAGGTTGCCACCGCAACCACGGAAATGACCAACGCGATTGAAGAAGTAAACCGCAACGCCCAGCAAGCCGCTGAAGCTGCCACGGAAGCCAACCGTGAAACCGATGAAGGTACCCAAATTCTGGAGCAGGCGATCCGCTCTATTAACAGCCTGTCTACCCGGATTAATAATGCCAGCGATGTGATTAACCGCGTCGCCAGTGATAGCTCGGCGATTGGCTCGGTACTGGATGTTATTCGTGGCATTGCAGAGCAAACCAACCTGTTAGCACTAAACGCGGCTATCGAAGCAGCCCGCGCCGGTGAACAGGGCCGAGGCTTTGCGGTTGTGGCTGATGAAGTTCGCTCACTGGCACAGCGTACGCAGGAGTCAACTCAGGAAATTCAGGAAATGATTGAACGCCTGCAAGGCGGCACCCAGGACGCGGTTAAGAATATGGCCGACGGCACTGAAGTGATGGACCGTACTGTGAGTGAAGCAGAAAAAGCCGGTGCATCGTTAATGGCTATTTCCGGTGCAGTTTCTATGATTACTGAAATGAACAGTCAGATTGCTACAGCCACCGATGAGCAAATGTCGGTATCTCAGGAAATTTCCCGTAACGTGGTGAACATTTCTGATGTAGCGAAAAGTTCTGAACATCAGGTTGAAGAAGTGGATCGGGCCAGTACTGAACTTAAAGAATCTGCCAGTCGTTTAGCCAGTATGGTCGGTGAGTTTACAACCTAGGCCTGAGTTAAATAGTAAAGTGACCATTAAAAAAGGGAGCGGCTGCTCCCTTTTTTAATGCCTGCCTCTTCAACACAGCAGATCAATGCCTCAGGCTTAGTCGTTTATCAATCAGCCAGCATAACCTGAGTATTTACCGTGATTAAATCACCCAGGCTTGCCACCAACTGATCGCCATGGTGCAAAGGCCCTACGCCTGCCGGTGTGCCGGTTAATACAACATCCCCGGGTAATAAGGTAAAACTTTGGCTAATCTCCTGAAGTAATACCCGTGTGCTAAACAACATATCGCGGGTATTACCACATTGCTTTAATTCGCCATTAATCGCTAGCTGGATATCGAGAGCTTGAAGGTCAACACCGTCAACGGCAACAAACGTAGATAAAGGGCAGGCGCCATCAAAGGCTTTTGCTCGCTCCCAGGGCTGACTTTTTTGTTTTAAGGTATCCTGAATATCCCGCAAGGTTAAATCCAAACCCAGGCCAATACCGGCAATGCCATGCGCTACTTGCTGTGCTGTTGCCGCTGTTAAGGGCTGGCCAATAAGCACCGCCATTTCCAACTCGTGGTGACAGGCACCCAGTCCATCTGGTATAGACACCGGCCGGTGCATAGAGACGGCCGCGGTTGCAGGTTTAATAAATAATAGGGGCTGGTCGGGGATAGGGTTATTGAGTTCTTTGGCATGGTCTGCATAGTTGCGACCAACACAAATAATTTTACCTAGCTGGTCCGTGCAATCTACAGCTGCAGCCAGTTGATGGCGATACAACGTAGCCACCCTTAGAACTCATGAGCATAGCGGGGCACATCAAATAAATAGCCCTGATAGTAATCAAAGCCAATGGTTTTACACACGTCATATTCTTCCTGCTGGCTCACACACTCCGCCAGGGTTTTTATCTCTAAACGCCGGGCTAAGTCGTGCAACTGTTTCACCAGTTCCAGTTTGGCAGGTTCTGCCTGGTGAATATTCTGCGTTAGCATCATATCGAATTTTAAGACATCAGGGGTGGCCTCAACCAACTCTAACAAGCGTGATTGGCCAACACCAAAATCGTCGTAGGCAATCAGTATATTCATGCTTTTTAACTCAGCCTTGATGGCTTTGATAGCCTCAACGTCGGTAATCGCCTGCTCGTGAATTTCCAGCAATACATTGGCCTTGGGGAATCGTTGTCGCATTAAACGAATAGAAGCCAATAACTCATCCGGGTTAATCAATTCATTGGGGTGAGTATTAATAAATAAAGGCCCTTTTAAACCCAACTCAGCGGCCTGCTCTACCCCCTTATTACGCATCAGCTCAGACAAGCGCACTTCAAGGCCAACACTTTCTGCTACTTGAAATAAAGCACCGGGGCTTTGCGGCAACAGGTCACTGGTTCCGCGGCCCAGAGATTCATAGCCATAGGCGCCACTGTTATCGTGGTAGACAATCGATTGAAACGCGGTGGTGATATGCTGGCTATCAATGATTTCTTCCAGCTCCTTGGCGCCATAGGGGAATTTGCTGCTGAGCTTATCGGCGGTAAACATTACGGTGCTTTCGCCCTGCTCTTCATCCCGGGATTTATTGGCCTGCATAAAGCGCATCTCAACATCGCCCAGGTGAATAATATCGCCATGGTTGATTGCGGTGGGGGTATTGATCAGCGTGTGGTTAACGAAGGTGCCGTTTTTACTGCCTAAATCTTCTATCAGAGCAGCGTCGCCATTTAGTGTGATTTGGGCATGGCGGCGGGACATGGCACTGGCAAAGACACTGAGGCCCAGACCGTCTTCACGGCCCATAACAAAGGGAGTTTCCTGCACCGGCTGGCGATGGATAAGACCATCCCCAGTAAAATAACCTTCCAGGTACCAAGACGACATTATATGCTCCTTAGCCTCTTTCTTATTGAATGCTAATTGATAAGAGTAGCACTATAACCACGGCGCACAAAGTTTTACTAGCCAGTCACTTGGGCCGCCCAATGTTAGCCACTGCCACCCCTGCGAGAGCGGCCGGTTTAATCAAAAATCTTACCGGGGTTCATCACACCATTGGGGTCAAACACCTGTTTAACCTGTTTCATCAGGGCAATTTCAGTCTCGCTGCGGGAATAGGGCAAAAAGGCTTTTTTGGTCATGCCTACCCCGTGTTCCGCCGAGACACTGCCGCGGTATTTTTCGACAATCTCAAACACCCATGTGCTAACAACATGGCACTGCTCAAAAAAGACGTCTTTGGCTACATGGTCAGGCTTAAGAATATTTAAATGTACATTGCCGTCACCGATATGGCCAAACCAAATAATTTCAAAATCGGGATATTCTTTATTCACCACCGCCTCCACTTCAGTTAGAAAGTCAGGGATTTTTGAGATCACGGTAGAGATATCATTCTTATAAGGAGTCCACTGGGAAATCGTTTCGGAAATATCTTCCCGCAGGCGCCATAGATTATTCAGCTGCTCAATACTTTGGCTCATCGTGCCATCTAATACCCAGCCCTCTTCCATACAGCGTTCAAATAACGTCATCGCCAGCGCTTCGGTTTCTTCGTTGTTATTTTCAAATTCTAATAAGGCATAAAATTCGGCTTCTGTTTCGAAGGGGCGCTGCAAGTCCTGATGGGCCACCACTTTTTGCAGGGCTTTTTCTGAGAAAAATTCAAAGGCAGTCAAATCCATTTCCGCCTGGAAAGTATTTAACACCTCCATAATGGCAGAAAATTCTGGCACACCTAAAACCAATGCTGTGAGATTGCCAGGTTGGCGAGATAAACGCATGGTGGCTTCAACCACAAAACCCAGGGTGCCCTCTGCCCCGATAAAAAGCTGGCGCAAATCATAACCGGCGTTGTTTTTCATTAGGCCACGGTTCAGGTCAACGATATCGCCATTGCCTGTCACCACTTTTAGACCGGCGACCCAATCCCGGGTCATACCGTATTTGATCACTTTAATACCTCCGGCATTGGTACTGATATTGCCACCAATCTGGCTGGAACCACTGGAGGCAAAATCCACCGGGTAGTAAAGCCCCTGCTCTTCAGCGTAAATTTGCAGCTGTTCGGTGATAACCCCAGCCTGACACACAACAGTGCGGTCTACCGGATCAAAGTCGGAGATTTGGCTCATATAGTCGAAGGCCACCACTACTTCACCGTTAGCCGCCACAGCACCCGCTGATAAGCCGGTACGGCCCCCCGATGGCACCAGGGCTATATGATGCTCATTGGCCAGCCTGACAATCGCCTGCACCTGTTCTATGGTCTTGGGGAATACAATAGCGCTGGGGCTTGGCGCATAGACCTTGGTCCAGTCTTTACCGAAGGTAGACCGTGATTCATCGTCTAAACGGACCTTATCGTCGCCGACAATCTGTTGCAGGGCATTCAGTACAGCCGCTGGCAGCGTGGGTATTTCGCTCATTTATAGACCTTATGAGGTGGCAGGTGGTAGCAGAAAAAGGCGGGTATGATACCATACGCGCCTTTTTGCAAAACATCCCTTTTTTCACTGATTATTAACCACCAGCAAAACTGCCGATTTCCTTAGGAGCCAGCCGCTATGGGCCAGACATCCCTCGATAAAAGTAAGATCAAGTTCCTATTATTGGAAGGCGTACACCAATCCGCGGTAGATACCCTGACAGCGGCAGGCTATACCAATATTGTCACCCACCCCAAGGCGCTGCCTGAAGAGCAGCTAAAAGCCGAGATTGCCGATGCGCATTTTGTCGGTATTCGCTCCCGTACCCAGATAACTGAAGACGTGCTTGAAAGTGCCAATAAGCTTATCGCTATTGGCTGCTTCTGTATTGGTACCAACCAGATTGACCTGAGCGCTGCTACCGAGAAAGGTATAGTTGTCTTTAATGCGCCCTTCTCTAACACTCGTAGTGTGGCGGAGCTGGTGATTGCCGAAGCGATATTGCTACTGCGCGGTGTCGCTGAAAAGAATGCCCTCGCCCATCGCGGTGTTTGGCAAAAATCTGCCAGCGGATCTTTTGAAATTCGCGGCAAACAGTTAGGCGTTATTGGTTACGGCAGTATTGGTATGCAGTTGGGCGTTATCGCCGAGTCTCTGGGTATGCAGGTAGTATTTTACGATGTCACTAGCAAGCTACCTCTCGGGAATGCCATGCAAGTCGCCAGCTTAAGCGAACTGTTAGCCAAATCCGATATCGTCAGCTTACATGTTCCAGAAACCGGCTCCACCAAAAATATGATTGGTGAGCAGGAATTGGCGCAAATTAAAAAAGATGCGATTTTAATTAACGCATCACGCGGCACTGTGATTGATATTGACGCACTGGCCGCTGCTTTAGAGTCCGGCCATCTTGCCGGTGCAGCGATTGACGTATTCCCCGTTGAACCAAAATCTAATGATGATGAATTTATTTCGCCATTAAGAAAATTCGATAATGTTTTCCTAACCCCACATATTGGCGGCAGCACCATGGAAGCTCAGGAAAATATTGGTTTGGAAGTCGCGGAAAAAATGGCCCGCTATAGTGATAACGGAACATCCACCTCTTCTGTTAACTTCCCTGAAGTTGCCCTACCCGCGCATACCGATATGCATCGACTGTTGCACACTCACCGCAATGTACCCGGCGTCATGTCCGCCATTAACCAGGTGTTTGCTGAAAATGAAATTAATATTCGTGCACAGTATCTGCAAACCACTAAAGATATTGGCTATGTGGTGATTGACATTGATGCTGAGTATAGTGAATTGGCGTTGAAGAAGCTGAATGCGATTGATGGCACTATACGGTGCCGGGTCTTGTTCTAACGCTCTCTATTGATACTGATAGAAACAGGTCACGACTTTCGCCGTGACCTCCAAGCTGTAATTCAAGGTTTATAATTGGGTGCACTGGCATCATCATCCAGCCACTCATTGTAAAGCTGATACGTCAGTGCCAAGAAGACAGCCCCCACGAACAAACCAATAATACCCGCGAAAATCATTCCACCAATTGCACCAATCAATATCACCAACATCGGTAACTCAACGCCACGGCCAAGTAACAATGGTTTTAACAACGCATCACTTGAACTCACCACAATACTGTAAACCAGAAACAAGGTTGCTACCCACGAAGGCTCTACAGAATAAACATAGGCCGCTACCGGGCCAAGAATAATAATCGGGGGCAGCTGAACCGTGGCCACCAGTAATACCAGTACTGCCCAGAGGCCCACACCCGGTACACCGACAGCCATCATACCGATGGTGGATAACAGGGTTTGAATAAGTGCCGTACCCAGTACGCCTTTGGCAACGCTTTGGATAGTAGCCCCTAAAGAATCAACAATAGCCGCCCCCTTAAAGGGAAACAAACGATGCGCTAAACGATAGAGGCTATCTCTGGTGCCCTCTGCCTTATACAAGAGAACACCGGAAATAATGGTAGCCACAACAAACATGACCACCGACTTACCCGTCGAGGCAGCAACAGCCAGCAAGGTTTTACTCACCTCGGTTAGCTGTAGTTTATTTTTCGACAGAAAACCCTCAAGATTTGAAGAAATAGAACTCCAGCTTGCATAGACCTTCTCACCGACAATCGGCCACTGTGCGACACTGTCGGAAGGCGGGGGATTTTTAAATCACCCTCGGCCAATTTATCGCTAATTGTTTGGGTGGTATCAATTAGTGAATCCGTTAGCAAAGAAACGGGGATAATCAAAATAGCCAAGCCCACCAAGGTAATCAGTACCGACGATCGCTTTTTATTGTCACCCAGTCTGGCCGTGAGTGACTTGTGTAATGGGTATAGTGCTGTAGCGATAATCCCTGCCCATAACACCAATACGATAAAGGGCTTAACAATTTGTAGGCTGACATACAGTATAAAGATAAGAAGCCCTACACTGATGGCTGCCTGAATCACCTCTTTTTGGAAATTATTTTGCTCCATGAAAACGCCCTTTTAGTGATTATTTAATCGAGATAGGTATTAACCGTGTCAACAACAGTATAGATTAAAGTCTAAAATCTGCTCAGCTGGGCCCGCTTTTACGCCAAATATAAAAAGTCTAAGGGCTTTTTACCCACCATAAACATCAAAATAGATATCCATCGCCGAGAACATAGTCTGCAGACTATCCTCCGTTTCATTAGCAAGGTGATGCTTGGCGTTTTTTAAATAGAAGGTTTTTCTGTCGGGGAATTTTTTCTGGATTAACGTCAGGTTATAGGGCCAATCAACCGTAGTATCTTCCTTGCCCTGTATCACCAAGGGTTTTGCCTGGCTAACTCCACTGGCTAAAAAGTGGGGTATCCACTTTCTTAACGCACTGACCCACTGCAACGGCAATACTGGTGACTGCAATGGATCTTTGTTTTTGACGAAGTCCAGAAATTTATGGTCGTGACTACTATCCAGATAATTTCTTTTTATTTGCTTTAAAAACAACTTTGCGACGCTATGAACCAGTTTTGACACCAACCAGCCACGGGGGCGAACCAGCGGTGCCAGCAAAACGGTCTTGGGTAGAATTTTATTACCCCCGGCGATTAAAAAATCCATCAGTATCGCAGAGCCGGTACTTTGCCCGATGGCTTTCCAGGGACGCGGTGCCACATCTTTAAAGAACACCAGAATATTGGCCAATACGATTTGATAGTCATTAAAACTATCAATGCTGGCCTGTGTTCCTGCCGACAAGCCATGGCCCGGCAAGTCATAGATAACCACTGAGAAATTTCTCTTTAAACAGTAATCTATAATATGGCGATATAAGCCAGCATGATCATAAAAACCATGGACGATAAAACAGGTTTCGACGGCGAGTCTATTTTCAAAATAGTGGGCAACAATATCAAAGCGATCACAGGCAATATGACCGAAGTGGTGAACAATATGATCGTTATTTTCTTCGAAGTTGATGCCGTAGAATCGAAAGTAATCTCGCTCTGCATCGCTGGTAGCGGGAGGCCTTGTAGGGTCAAGGCTTTTTATATTGGCGACCAGGGCATCTAGGTTCATAGTGTATTCATACCGCCTGGCCGTAGGGTGGATTGTAATCCACCAAAACCATTGTGGTGGAGATGGTGGATTTTAATCCACCCTACGCGGGGTTGTTTATTTTATTTTGGCGTCCAAAGCACCGCTTTCGTATTGCTTGAACATATCTTCCAGATTAATGGGTTTGATTTTGTCCGCATTACCCGCAGTACCAAAGGCTTCGTAGCGATCTTTAACGATGGCTTTCATTTCGTTAATGGTTTGCTGCAAATATTTACGTGGGTCAAACTCTGATTTGTTCTGTGCCATAAAGCGACGGATAGCACCGGTTGAAGCTAAACGTAAATCGGTATCGATATTGATTTTGCGAACACCATGCTTGATGCCCTCAGCAATCTGCTCAACGGGTACACCGTAAGTTTCAGGGATCTCGCCACCAAATTCATTAATAATCGCCAACCACTCTTGCGGCACCGAAGACGAGCCGTGCATAACCAGATGAGTACCGGGGATGCGCGAGTGAATATCTTTAATGCGGTCTATTGCCAGAATGTCGCCTGTCGGTGGGCGAGTAAATTTGTAAGCGCCGTGGCTGGTACCGCAAGCGATAGCCAATGCATCGACCTGAGTTTTTTGAACAAAGTCTGCGGCTTCTTCCGGATCAGTTAACATCTGATCGTGGGACAACGTGCCTTCTGCACCGACACCATCCTCTTCTCCGGCCTGACCTGTTTCCAGTGAACCTAAGCAACCTAATTCACCTTCAACGGAAACACCACAGGCGTGGGCCATATCGACGGTACGACGGGTAACATCGATATTATATTCATAGCTCGACGGAGTTTTGCCATCGGCTTCCAGTGAACCATCCATCATCACGGATGAAAAACCTAACTGGATAGAACGCTGACAGACGGAAGGGCTGGTGCCGTGATCCTGATGCATAACCACCGGAATTTCCGGAAACTCTTCAATCGCCGCTAAGATCATATGGCGCAAAAATGGCGCACCGGCATATTTACGGGCACCGGCGGAGGCTTGCATAATTACCGGGCTATTGGTTTCGCGGGCCGCTTCCATAATGGCGCGGGTCTGCTCAAGGTTGTTTACATTAAAGGCGGGCACGCCGTAATCATATTCGGCAGCGTGATCCAGTAATTGACGCATGGATACTAGTGGCATTGTCTCGTTCCTTTTATATTTACTATTTTAAATGTGTGTTTTTTTCAATAACTATTCTGCTGCGCGGGCTTCAAGCACCGCAACGGCGGGTAATATTTTTCCTTCAACATATTCAAGAAAGGCACCGCCACCTGTTGAGATATAGGACACTTTATCGGCAATCGCGTATTTGTCGATGGCGGCAAGCGTATCGCCTCCTCCGGCAAGGGAAAAACCATCGCTATCGGCAATCGCTTCGCTCAGTGCCTGGGTGCCGCTGGCAAATTGGTCAAACTCAAAAACACCTACCGGGCCATTCCACAGAATGGTTTTAGCATTTTTCAGTATATCCGCAATCTGTGCTGCGCTATCGGGACCGATATCAAAAATCATATCATCTTCGGCCACAGCATCCGCCGCCTTTATCTCGGCCGCCGCCGTCTCAGAAAATTCTTTGCCGGTAACGACATCAGTAGGCACAGGGATATGGGTTTTGGCCATGAGTTTTTTAGCATTATCAATCAAGTCATGTTCGCACAGGGATTTACCAACGGGCTTACCGCTGGCGGCTAAAAAGGTATTAGCAATGCCACCACCAACCACCAACTGATCGACCACATCGGACAGGGTTTCTAATACCGTTAACTTGGTAGACACTTTTGAGCCACCCACAATAGCCACCATCGGGCGCTCAGGTTTGGCTAAAGCTTGTGCCAGTGCATCCAGTTCGCCAGCCAGTAATGGACCGGCACAGGCAACCGGGGCAAATTTAGCCACACCATGGGTTGATGCTTGAGCGCGGTGTGCGGTACCAAAGGCATCCATTACAAAAATATCGCAAAGGGCGGCATAGGCTTTGGATAAGTCTTCGCTGTCTTTTTTCTCACCGGGATTAAAACGTACATTTTCTAACAGAGCGAGTTCACCATCGGCCAGTTCAACACCGTTTTGCCACTCGCTAATCACTGGCACCTTGCGGCCTAGTAATTGGCCCAGATGGTCGGCTACCGGCTGCATAGAATATTGCTGTTCAAACTCACCTTCCGTAGGACGGCCAAGATGCGACATCACAATCACTTTGGCACCGGCATTAAGGGCGTGTTCGATACTGGGTAAGGCCGCACGAATACGAGCATCACTGCTCACGGCACCGTCTTTAAGGGGGACGTTTAAATCTTCACGGATTAATACTCGCTTTCCCGCAAGATCCAGATCGACCATTTTTATTACACTACTGGACATCGACTTCACTCTCTCCTGATGGTATTTATTCTAATTATCTCGCAGCCAATGGGAGGCTACATCTAGCATACGGTTGGCATAAGCCCATTCATTATCAAACCAAACCAGTACATTAATCATTTTACCGCTAACCCGGGTTTGACCGGCATCCACGATACCCGAGCGGGCATCGTGATTATAATCGCAAGAGGCCAAAGGTTCATCGCTATAACCAAGGATGCCTATTAAGTCACCCTGCGAAGCCTCACGCAACGCATTATTCACAGTTTCAATACTGGCATTCGCGGCCACCACGATAGACAGCTCCATAGCCGAGACATTAATGGTCGGCACCCTTAAGGCACGCGCCTCAAACTTACCTTCCATGGCGGGAATAATTCTACCAATGCCAGCGGCCAAGCCGGTATCTACCGGAATAATTGACTGCCCGGCGGCACGGGTTTTACGCAGGTCCGTATGATGATAGGCATCAATCACGGGCTGGTCGTTCATCGCCGAATGAATGGTGGTAATCACCCCGGACTCAATAGCAAAGGCTTTGTCCAATACCGCAATAACAGGCGTAATACAGTTACTGGTACAGGAAGCGGCCGAAAGAATCTGCTGCGCTTCCGTCACGGCCTGTTGGTTCAGGCCCATCACGATAGGCTTGATCGGCGCCATGCCCGGCTGTGATAACAGCACCTTGTTGGCACCCGCTGCCAGATGGGTTTTTAATTCTGTTTCCAGCGCATAATGCCCGGTACATTCCAATACCAGATCAGGCTCTTGCTCTGACCAATCAAGCGCCTCAAGGCTATCGTGATGACTGACAGCAATGTTATCGCCATTAATCAGCAAGCTGTTTTCACCGGTAGCAACCGTAGCGGGAAAACGCCCATGGGTACTATCGTATTTAGTCAGATGAGCGATGGTGGCCAGGTCTGCTGGCTCGTTGATTGCAACCACTTGCATCGCAGGGTGATGGCCCGATTCGTAAAGGGCGCGTAATACGCAGCGCCCAATTCGACCATAGCCATTGATCGCGATACGAATCACATCACCACGCTCGGCCATCAATTAACCCAGTGCGTCTTCAACCGCTTCAACCACGGCATCAACAGTAAAGCCAAAGTGTTCCATCAAGTCTTTGATGGGGGCGGATTCACCAAAGGTTTCCATACCGACAATGCGACCATCAAGGCCAACATATTTGTACCAGAAATCTTTATGGCCCGCTTCAACAGCAACCCGTGGTAACACATTACTAGGCAGCACTGATTCTCTATAGACAACGTCCTGGCGATCAAACACTGAGGTAGAAGGCATAGATACCACACGAATTTTGCGACCCTGTTCTGCCAATACGGCTTTAGCATCCAACGCTAGCTGCACTTCAGAACCGGTAGCAATAATGATGGCATCGGGGTCAGTGTCGCAATCGCTAAGGATATAAGCACCGCGAGCCACATTGGCCAACTGTTCTTCGTCACGAGTCTGGTGAGCCAGCCCCTGACGAGAAAAGATTAACGCGGCTGGGCCGTCATTACGTTCAAGCGCTGCCTTCCAACATACCGCAGATTCAACTGCATCACAGGGGCGCCAGGTATCCAGATTAGGTGTAGAACGCAATGACGTCAGCTGCTCAACCGGCTGGTGAGTTGGGCCATCTTCACCCAGACCAATCGAGTCATGGGTATAAACAAAAATGCTGCGCTGCTGCATTAATGCCGCCATACGGACAGCATTGCGAGCGTACTCCATAAACATCAGGAAGGTGGCACCGTAAGGAATAAAACCACCGTGCAAAGCAATACCGTTCATCATCGCCGACATACCAAACTCACGTACGCCGTAGAATAAGTAGTTGCCGGAAGCATCGTCGGCAGTCACGCCTTTTGAGCCACCCCAGATAGTTAAGTTAGAGCCGGCTAAATCCGCAGAACCACCCAGCATTTCTGGTAGCAAGGGGCCGTAGGCGTTTAAGGTATTCTGCGAGGCCTTACGTGAGGCAACCGAAACACCATCCGCTTGTAACTCACGGATATAGGCATCTGCTTGCTCGGCAAAGTTTTCTGGTAAATCACCACTGAGACGACGGGCAAACTCTACCGCCAGGTCAGGGTGGGCTTCAGCATAGGCATCAAAGCGCTCATTCCACTGCTGCTCCAGTTGCGCACCTTTATCTTTGGCGCTCCAACCGGCATAAACATCACTCGGCACAAAGAATGGAGGATGTGACCAGCCTAAAGTCTCTCTCACCAGATCAATCTCATCAGCACCTAAGGGCGCGCCGTGGCAATCTTCTTTGCCCTGCTTATTCGGTGAACCTTTACCAATAATCGTTTTACAGCAAATCATCGTAGGCTTGCCGGTTTCGGCGCGGGCTTCTTCTATTGCTGCTTTTATAGCATCGGCATCATGGCCATCGATGGCAGGGATAACATGCCAGCCATAAGCGTCAAAACGCTTGGGAGTATCATCGGTAAACCAACCTTCAACTTCACCATCGATAGAGATACCGTTGTCATCGTAGAAGCAGATTAATTTACCAAGCCCCAGCGTCCCGGCCAGTGAACAGGCCTCATGGGAAATACCTTCCATTAAGCAGCCATCGCCCAAAAAGGTATAGGTGTAGTGATCAACTACTTCGTGGCCATCGCGGTTAAACTGTGCCGCCAGAATCTTCTCGGCAGCAGCCATACCTACAGCATTAGTAATACCCTGCCCTAATGGGCCTGTGGTGGTTTCAATGCCCGGCGCATAACCATATTCCGGGTGACCCGGTGTTTTTGAGTGCATCTGGCGGAAGTTCTGTAACTCTTCCATCGGCAGCTCATAGCCGCTCAAATGTAGCAGCGAATAAATCAACATCGAACCATGGCCATTGGACAGCACAAAGCGGTCTCTATCGGCCCAGTTGGGGTTGGCAGGGTTATGCTGCAGATAATCATTCCATAGAACTTCAGCAATATCGGCCATACCCATAGGGGCACCGGGGTGGCCACTATTGGCCTGTTGAACGGCGTCCATACTAAGGGCGCGGATGGCGTTAGCTAATTCGCTACGAGAGGGCATCTATTAAGACTCCTAAAGAGGGGCTGGGGAAAAAGGCGGTATTTTCCCCTACCCGCGAGCTAACGGCAATCGCTTAGGGCAAAAAATCCTTGGAAAGCCACTAATCATGGGCATTTCATTGGAATTTGCCCCTACTTGCCGCCCATTTGCTCAGCTCAGGGGGTTGTTTATAACAAATCTATATCAAAATATTTTGATATAGATTTGAAGTGCTGCTATTATCCTCCGCCATGACAAGCAAATCCACCAACAAGGTTAGCCCTTTGCCCACCGCCGACGCACAGCAGCAGAACTTACTGATGTTCTGCAAAGCCAGTGCTGACCAGTTGCGTCTGGATATATTAAAGGTGCTGAGCCATGACTCCTATGGCGTGCTGGAACTATGCAGTATTTTCGATACCAAGCAGTCGGGTATGAGCCACCACCTGAAAATTCTGGCCAATGCCGGCTTGGTCAAAACTCGCCGCGAAGGCAATACCATTTTTTACCGCCGCGCCAATCGCAGCAGCAATAACCAGCTCAATGAATTACAGCAGGCCCTGCATCACACCATTGATCAGCAGGCCACCTCGGCTGAACTGCAACAGAAAGTGGATGCGGTACAACAGGAACGGGCTGCCAGTTCACAATTATTTTTTACTGAAAACGCCGACCTGTTTAGAGAACAACAAGAACAAATTGCCGCCTACGAACTTTATGGCCATAACACCATTGATTTAATCAGTAGAAGTATCAATACCCATAATAATGGCATAGCGCTGGAAGTTGGCCCCGGCGAAGGGGCTTTTTTGGCAGAGCTATCGCCGCGCTTTCAACAGGTTTACGCACTTGATAATGCACAGCAAATGCTGGACAAAGCTGCGCACTTTAGTGAGCAAAGCGCGCTGTCCAATATTGAATTTATTCATGGTGATACCAAACACGCCCAGGTGCAGGCACTGAATGCCGATTGCGTGGTGATTAATATGGTGCTGCACCATACTCCCTCCCCCGCTGACATTTTTTACGACATGTCCAAGGCACTAAAAACTGGCGGCCAACTTTTTGTAACGGACTTATGCAGCCATGACCAAAGCTGGGCAAGAGAGTCCTGCGGTGATGTATGGCTGGGTTTTGAGCCTGAAGACCTAACCCAGTGGGCAGCCGATGCCGGATTTAAAACCGGTGAAAATATTTATTTAGCACAACGTAATGGTTTTAGAGTTCAGATTAGACAGTTTATTAAAATTTAATTTACCTTTTTTAATTTTACTTTTTTACTTTTTTATCGACGACATTAAGAGGAATTAACATGTCAGAATATTCAGTTTTCACTTCAGAGTCAGTGTCTGAAGGCCACCCCGATAAAATGGCTGACCAGGTGTCTGATGCCGTATTGGATGCCATTATCTGTCGCGACCCGGTTGCCCGTGTTGCCGTTGAGACATTAGTTAAAACCGGTATGACCATTGTCGCTGGCGAGCTAACCACCTCTTGCTATGTGGATCTGGAAGATATTATCCGTGATGTAATCACCGGCATTGGCTACGACAGCTCTGAAGTAGGCTTTGACGGCGCCAGCTGTGCCGTACTGAATGCCATTGGTAAACAGTCTGTCGATATCAATATGGGAGTTGACCGCGCCAAGCCTGAAGATCAGGGTGCCGGTGACCAGGGTTTGATGTTTGGCTATGCCACTAACGAAACCGATACACTGATGCCTGCGGCGGTTTACTACTCGCACCGCCTGGTAGAGCGCCAGGCCCACCTGCGCAAAGACAAGGTCTTGCCCTGGTTGCGCCCTGACGCCAAATCACAGGTTAGCCTGCGCTATGAAGAGGGCAAGCCTGTGGCCATCGATGCCGTGGTTCTTTCTACCCAGCACGATCCCGATATTTCTTTAGATGACCTGCGTGAAGCCGTGCTGGAAAATATCATCCTGCCCGTCCTGCCGGCCGAGTGGTTGCACGAAGGCACGGAATACCATATTAACCCCACCGGTAACTTTGTGATTGGTGGCCCTGTGGGCGACTGTGGTCTGACTGGCCGTAAAATTATCGTAGACACCTACGGCGGTATGGCCCGTCACGGTGGTGGTGCATTCTCCGGTAAAGACCCCTCTAAAGTTGACCGCTCAGCCGCGTATGCAGGCCGTTATGTGGCGAAGAATGTAGTTGCGGCAGGTCTTGCCGACCGCTGTGAAATTCAAGTGTCTTACGCGATTGGTGTCGCCGAGCCGACGTCGATAGCCGTCAACACCTTTGGCACCGGTACGGTATCTGACGATGAGCTGATTAAAGCCATCCGCAAGACCTTTGACCTGCGCCCTTATGCCATTACCACCATGCTGGACCTGCAGCACCCGATGTATCAATTAACTGCTGCCTACGGTCACTTTGGTCGTGAGCCTTTTGAGCACACCTACAGCTGGACCGACGAGCAGGGCAATGAACAGTCAGACACGTTTACTGCCTTTACCTGGGAAAAGACTGACCGTGCCGATGCCCTGAAAGCAGCCCTGAACGCCTAAGCCCTATTTACCTATACAGAGAAAAACGAAGGAAAAGACCATGACTGATTATAAAGTTGCCGATATCTCATTAGCCGAATGGGGCCGTAAAGAACTGAATATTGCTGAGACAGAAATGCCGGCGTTAATGGCCCTGCGTGCGAAGTACAGTGCCAGCCAGCCATTGGCGGGTGCCAAGATCCTGGGTTGTATCCATATGACCATCCAGACCGGTGTATTGATTGAAACCCTGACCGCACTGGGTGCAGAAGTGCGCTGGTCCTCGTGTAATATCTTCTCGACCCAGGACCACGCGGCGGCGGCGATTGCGGCGGCGGGTGTACCGGTATTTGCCTGGAAGGGTGAGACAGAAGAAGAGTATGAGTGGTGTCTTGAGCAGACGATTTTAAAAGATGGCCAGCCCTGGGATGCCAATATGGTATTGGATGACGGTGGTGATTTAACCTTAATGCTGCACGAGAAGTACGGCACGATGTTAGACGCTATCCACGGTATTACCGAAGAGACCACCACCGGTGTACACCGTCTGCAAGAGATGCTGGATAAAGGCAGCTTAAAAGTCCCGGCGATCAATGTTAACGATTCTGTGACCAAGTCCAAGAACGATAACAAATACGGTTGTCGTCACTCATTAAGCGATGCGATCAAGCGTGGTACTGACCACCTGTTGTCGGGTAAGAAAGCGCTGGTGATTGGCTATGGTGATGTGGGTAAAGGTTCTGCTCAGTCATTAAGTCAGGAAGGTATGATTGTTAAGGTGACCGAAGTTGACCCGATCTGTGCGATGCAGGCGTGTATGGACGGCTTTGAGGTAGTCTCGCCGTATAACGACGGTATTAACACTGGCAAGGTAGAAGATATCAACGTTGCTCTGTTACAGAATACTGATCTGGTTGTCACCACAACGGGTAACTTCAATGTGTGTGATTCAGCGATCTTGCAGAGTCTGAAGAACGGTGCGGTGGTTTGTAATATTGGTCACTTCGACAATGAGATTGATACGGCCTATATGCGTAAGAACTGGAGATGGGACGAGGTGAAGCCTCAGGTTCACAAGGTTTACCGTGATGAGGCCAGCAACGACCATTTAATCCTGTTGTCAGAAGGTCGATTGGTGAATTTGGGTAACGCTACGGGTCACCCCTCGCGTATTATGGACGGCTCGTTCTCCAACCAGGTATTGGCGCAGATTTACTTGTATGAGCGCAAATTTGCGGATCTGGAAGCCAATATGAAGGCGAATGCGATTACGCTGGAAGTATTACCGAAGAAGCTGGACGAAGAAGTGGCAGCGGATATGGTGAAGGGCTTTAACGGCGTGATTACTCAGCTGACACAGGAACAGGCCGATTATATCAATGTACCGGTTGATGGGCCTTATAAAGTCGAGTCCTATAAGTACTAAACCCATGGCTAATTCCCGCTAAGCGGGAATTAGCCACCGTAGGGTGGATTACAATCCACCGTCCGTAAACACGTTAGTTAA
Source organism: Oceanicoccus sagamiensis (assembly GCF_002117105.1). Taxonomy (GTDB): domain Bacteria; phylum Pseudomonadota; class Gammaproteobacteria; order Pseudomonadales; family Dasaniaceae; genus Oceanicoccus; species Oceanicoccus sagamiensis. The sequence continues at coordinate 1,337,212 of NZ_CP019343.1, forward strand.
GCAAGGTGGATTATAATCCACCCTACAGGTTAAAGATTATGAGCGAGAACAAGCGCTTTAGTTTTGAATTTTTTCCGCCCAAGACTGATGTCGGCCGGGAAAAATTAGCGACAGTCCGCAAAGAATTAAATCAGTTGGGCCCGGATTTTTTCTCGGTCACCTACGGTGCTGGCGGCTCAACCCGCGACAATACCAAAGATATTGTGTTAACCATGACCGACGAAGGTATTTCAACGGCTCCGCATTTATCCTTTGGCGGTGACGATGAAGCCTCAATGCTTGAATTAATTACTAGCTATAAAGAGGCCGGCATTAATCGCATTGTTGCTCTGCGTGGTGATATGCCTTCAGGTATGGGAGCACAGCGTTTAATCTATGCGGAAGAGTTGGTGCAATTTATTCGCAAGCATACTGGTGATCATTTTCATCTGGAAGTAGCTGCCTATCCGGAAATTCATCCGGATGCTGATAATTACGATTCAGATATTCAATTTCTGAAACAAAAGTTTGATGCTGGCGCAGACAGTGCCATTACCCAGTACTTTTACAATGCCGACGCTTATTTTTATTTTATGGACCAGTGCCAGAAAATCGGTATCGACAAGCCAATTTACGCCGGCATTATGCCCATAACCAATTATCAAAACCTTGCCCGTTTTTCTAAAAACTGTGGCGCGGAAATTCCTCGCTGGGTTTGCCAGAAATTGGAAGGCTATGGTGACGATAAAGAAAGCATTGCCGCTTTTGGTACCGATGTTGTGACCAAATTATGCGAACAATTATTGGCGAATGGCGCACCAGGCATTCATTTTTATACGATGAACCAGATTGAACCCAATAAAGCGATTTGGAATAATCTCAAACTTTAATTGCCACCAAAACCCCCGTCGTCACCGGGGGTTTTCTATTTGACAAGCCATAAGCAACGCCCTACCCTCTAAATCGTCTCAGCAAGGAATCCAAAAAGGTATTAGGAAAGGTAAACCTAGAGGCCTTCAAGAAGGACGACATAAAGGCGACCTTAACGCCAAACAGGAGATTGCCAAAAAATGCTGGTCGAAGGGCTTGAACCAGCATTAATTGCTAAATTTACTGGCCTCTCTATTCAAAGAATAATGGCTTGATGACTGACTACCTGATGAGGTTTTGAAGACATTTTATTATGCGTATTAGCCGTATTTATCTTCACTCTGCTCTGTCGTCCCATAGCCTGGTCACGCTTGCAGAAAAACCCAGCCACTATATCAGTAAAGTGCTTCGGCTAAAGGCCGGGGCTGAACTGCTGGTCTTTAATGGTGATGGCTCTCAATACCCGGCGGTGATTGAGGAGGCGGGTAAAAAAAGTGTGACGATCCGCACTGCCGAGGGCAAGTATATTGATAATGAATCCCCTTTATCTATTCATTTAGGGATTGCAATATCCAAAGGTGATCGGATGGAGTTGGTGATACAAAAAGCCACTGAATTGGGTGTTACGGCTATTACGCCATTAACCAGTGAGCGAACGGAAGTTAAATTAAAGGGCGAAAGGCTGGAAAAAAAATTACAGCATTGGCAACACATTGCCATCAGTGCCTGTGAACAATGTGGCCGCAACCAGATACCGGTGGTGAATAATTTAAGTACTGCCGATGACTGGGTAAAAACGGTAGATGCTGAAAAGAAACTGGTTTTACACCACCGAACCGAGCAAGCCCTTGATGCCTCCTTGAGTATTCGCAGTTCAGCACTATTGGTTGGGCCGGAAGGAGGTTTAAGCCAACGCGAAATTGTCGAGGCCGAACAACAGGGTTTTATCCCTCTGCAACTGGGCCCACGGGTTTTAAGAACAGAGACCGCGCCACTGGCGGCGATTACATTGTTACAACATATTTGGGGTGATATGTAGACCGTAGGGTGGATTGTAATCCACCAGCCCCGGTCATTACCGGTGGATTATAATCCACCCTACAGGACGTTTAAAACTTCTTGCTGAATAAAATCAACATCAGGAATAACCGCTTTTTCACCACTGACCATAACGCTTGATAATTCCGACGGCCCCTTGGTAGCTCCCTCATCCGCCGATACTTCATCGGGCATAATGCGCATTAATCTGGGTACACCTTCGGTAACAATTCCGCAAAAAGGCAATCGCTGGTTATCCACCAGACCATTGAGCACGGCGATACGACGGTCCTTACCCTGGCCACCTGAAGACTCACCATTCATCGCTTCAAAAGACACTAATGGCACATCGGTGTTGCGCCAATTAAAGGCACCCAAATACCAGTCCGGTTTATCATCATCGGCCTGCGGCTCGATATAGGGGATAATTTCTGCCACGGATACATTAGGCAGTACTAACTGCTTGCCACTCATGGGTATTAAGAGTGTTGCCAACTCATTAGCCGCGATTGTCGACTGTAATTCTCCACTCATTGCTTTGCCCTTTATAAAATGATCTAAATATTCAATTCTGCGGCCAGTGCTTCGGCCAATTGCTCAGGTGTGCCCTGCCTTGATACACAGCCGGTACTGATCGCGGCATTGGGCATATCGGGGCTTAAGCAGCTTTCTGGTGTTTGCGCCCAAACGGTTCCACCGCAAGCTTTGGCAACGCGGCAACCAATTTCGCCATCATTGCACATACCACTAAACACAATCACACCTAAATTTTGTCGGTAGACTCGGGCCAAATCTGCAATCACCTGGTCTAGCGCGGGCTGGTAACTACCGGCCCAGGCTTTTCGCGTTTCAACCACACGACCCCGAGATAAAAAACGTAATTGATGGTCAACCGGAACAACTAAAATCTCCCCACTGACCAACTGCTGCTCACCACTGACTAATTGCATGGGGTAATCATGGCCGGTGACGGCGCTAGTCAATAAACCATCAAAGTTGGTTTCTATATGCTGGCCATACACCATAGCAATCGGCAGCGCTTGCGGTAAGGTGGTTAAAAAACGTTTTACTGCGTCGGGCCCACCCATTGATGCCACCAGCACCCAAACTTTATTGGCCGACATCTCGACCGGCAGTGCAGACTCTACCGACTCCACACTTCTGATCACCAGCACTTCTAATTTTTCTAATAAGCGCCGCTGCCAAATCTCATGGTCTTTGGCGTCTTGTACTGGCGGAATATCATCGTTAACCAGTAGCGGTAAATCACTTTGCCCCAATAATAAATCCAGCGATTGCTGGATATCGTTATCATCGATATCAACTAACCAGCCATCAATATCGGGCGTCGTTTTATGTTCACTCAGATAAGCCGATAACGTTGTTCGATCAAAAGACCCGGCCAGCTCATAATGACCTTCTGCTAACACTGCCTGTAATACATAGCGATTAAGGTCACTGTCGGTAACCAAACCAATGCGCGGCATAATAAGCTCTGACATCAGGCAGCTTACTCAGCGGTTGCACCGGTTAAGGTATTGATGGTTTCTAATAACACCGACTCTTGATAAGGCTTACCCATATATTCATTCACACCCAACGACAACGCCCGCTCACGGTGTTTTTCACCGGTTCGCGAGGTGATCATAATAATCGGGATATCTTTTAAGCGAGAGTTATGTCGCACTCGGCTGGCGACTTCAAAACCATCCATCCGCGGCATTTCAATATCCAGCAACATAACATCTGGAATCACTTCGATTTCCTGTAACTGGGTGACGGCATCAACGCCATCTTTTGCCAGCACAACATCCATACCCTGTCGTTCTAACAGGCGCGAAGTGACTTTACGCACGGTTACAGAATCATCGACCACCATAACAATCGTATTGCGGTCATCATCGATTTGCTCTTCCTGACCAGCAATAAAGTCGCGGTACATATGCGAGGCATCGGCACGGATCATCGCCAGGAGATCAAGGATAACCACCACACTACCATCACCCAGTACCGTCGCACCGGATAAACCTTGCACGGTACTAAATTGTGGCCCCAGAGGCTTAACAACAATTTCTCGTGAACCCATCAGGTTATCTACCTGAATGGCCACTGAATGCTCGGCCCCTCTAACCAATACCACCGGTAACGGCATGGATTGACCTTCCAGGTTGGGCTTTTCACCGCGGTGCAGCAGAGCACCCATATAACGTAATAGATAAGGTTGGCCTGCGTATTCAAACATAGGCGCATCAGGCTGGTAATAGGCTTCTAATTCAAAGGGGCTTACACGCACAATACCTTCAATACTGTTTAAAGGAATGGCGTATATATCGGTGCCGACTCGTACCATCAAGGCGCGGTTGACCGATACTGTAAACGGCAGGCGCACCACAAAGCTGGTGCCCTGCCCCAGCTTGGAATCGATGTCCATTGAGCCGCCCAGCTGTTTGATCTCGCTGTGCACCACATCCATACCAACACCACGACCTGAAATCTGGGTGACTTCTGTCGCGGTACTAAAACCGGCCTGTAAAATAAATTGTAAAATTTCATGGTCGGTTAAATCGGCATCGGCTTCCATTAAGCCCCGCTCAATCGCCTTGCTCTTAACCGCGTCTAAATTAATACCACCACCGTCATCAGACAGGGTAATCACCACTTCGCCGCCTTCACGAGCCAGACCCAAGGTGACATTGCCTCGAGCCGCTTTGCCAGACTCTTTACGCTGCTCGGCAGTTTCGATACCGTGGTCAACCGCGTTGCGCAACATATGCTCTAAAGGTGCAACCATCCGCTCCAATACAGTACGGTCCAATTCACCTTCGATATTATCTAATTGGAAATCGACTTTTTTGTTCAGCTCGCCACTGATCTGGCGAATAATCCGGCGCAGTCTGGGTACCATTCTGGAAAACGGCACCATTTGCGAACGCATTAAGCCTTCTTGCAATTCAGTATTGATACGGGACTGCTGGATTAATAAGGTTTCCATATCGCGGGACTTATCCGCGAGGGTGCTCTTAATATCGATCAAATCCGAAGAGGATTCCAATAGTGAGCGCGAAAGCTGCTGCAACTGTGAGTATCTATCCATTTCCAATGGATCAAAACCTTCCAGGCCTTCACTCTCCACCTGTTCCTGGCGATACAGAATCTGTTGTTCCGTTTCCATATCCAGACGACGCACCTGTTCCTGCAATCGATCAACAGTGATCTGCATTTCATCGAGGGAGAATACCAGTTCTGACACCTGTTCTTCGGTTCGGCCACGGGAAATAGAGGTTTCACCTGCGAGGTTAACCAGCTCTTCCAATAACGAAGCAGACACTTTGACCACTTCCTGTGGGCCCTTCTTCTGATTGGGGTCCACTAATTGTGTAGCGATTTCTACGGCTGAAACTTCTCTTGGACGCTGGGCCTCAAGCGGCACAATAGTCGTACTGGGCTCGGGTTCAGCGGCACGTTCGGGCAATGCTTGCTCAGGGCTATCGTCTGCATCACTCTCTTGCGCCACCAGATCATCACCCGTGGCTGCTTCGATATCGATATCATCCATATCAAAACTTTCATCAAAAGAAAGATCGCTTGCCTCTTCCAGTTCTACTGAAGGTTCTGGCTCTGGCGTGGCTTCGGCTTCATCTTCAGCCACTGCCTCAGCGCCAGGCTGCTCAAGCTCTGGCTCTTCCATTTGCTCAACATCTGCAATCGCTTCACCCGCTTTAACGGCTGTGATCTGGGCAAGTAGTTGATCCTGATAGTTCTGGATATCGTTGAGGGTTTCATCACTGACATCAGTTTGTTGGTTTTCCAAACCGATTAATGAGGTTTCAAAGTTGTGACTTAAGTTGCCCACTGGTGTCATGCCTGCTAGACGTGCACCCCCTTTTAGAGTGTGGAGTATGCGTAGCAGGTCATCTAAATAACTTCGGTTGCCGCGGTCATCCATCCAGCCATGAATAGCTTCATCCAGATTTTCCAACAAGTCGTCAGCTTCTTCCAGGAAGATTTCGATAATTTCATCATCAATCTCATCATCGTCTTCTTCTGCATCTGCTGCCACTGGCTCAGCTTCAGCAACGGGTTCTGGCTCTGGTTCTGGTTCTGGTTCTGGTTCTGGTTCTGGTTCTGGTTCTGGTTCTGGTTGAATAGCTTCGGGCTCTTGCTCAAGGTCAGCAACCGCATCAGCCAAGTTGCTCATAGCGGCAACAATGGTTTCATTATCAACAGCAGGCTCTTCTATCTCGGAGGCATCGACATCAACGGTATCAAAGGCAACGGTGGCCACAGAATCATCAATGGCAAAATCTTCAATCTCAACATCTTCATCACTGGGTAAATGACTATCATCAACGATTGCCATACTCACCGTGGCATCAAGATCAAGCTCTACAACCTCAGAAGCCTCCATCAGCTCTGAATCTTCTGCCAGCACGTCCAGCAAATCGTTATCATCAACAGAATCCGACAACTCAAAGGCAGGATCGGCTGATTCGGTTATTGCTTCGGCAGCTTGTGCTGGCGCAATATCAATTTCCGCAAATTCAAAGTCTTCCACTTCACCGTAAATCTCTGCATCAAATACAGGCGTTTGATGGCCGGCGATCTGGTCTAACATATCAATTAAGCTGTCATTGGCTCTATTCGATAACTCAAAAAAGTCATCGGCAATCGCTTTCGGGTCCAGCTCCGCAGCACGACGGTATAACACCTGAACCTGCTGCCCAAATTCAACCGGTGCCAGCATATTGACTGACTCTGCATGGACAATAAAACGGTCCATCAAGCTTTCCAATAAAGCGGGTTCACCAGGCTCTATATCACCCTGCTGCCATAACACCAGACGACCAGAAATTTCTGTAATCAGATCGAGGCTTTCGGTTAGGAACTGGTTTAGCGCTTCCGGTGGAATACCGTTATCTGCTTGTTCAACATCAGCAGCATCAGCAATGCGCTGATTAAATAAGGCCATTAATTCTTCTACATAGTCATCGACACCCGGCAAGTCTTGCAGCGGTGTAATGGCCAACTGTTCTATGCCCGCTTTAATTAATAAAGAGCCGCGCTCCAATAGTTCAACCAGAGGTGCATCCACTTTCAGTTGACTGGCACGTAATTCTTTAACCACCAGCTCTACCGGTGTAACAACCCCAACAACCGGTAAGACACCCGCCATATTGGCGCTACCTTTAAGGGTATGCAGTGCACGTTGCAGAACATCGGTTAACTCTGCCGGGCCAGCGAGCTCTTTGCAGTGAGCAATAAAATCATCGAGCACCTGACCATGCAGGGCGGCTTCAGAGGCAAATATCTCGATCAGCTCGGCATCCAGCTCTTCTTCTGAATTAAGCTCCGCTGCTTCAAGGTCGCTGTCGGTAACCACTGGCGTTCTTAGCAAAGTTTCTGCCTGACTGTCGGTAATTACCGGCATTCTCAGCAGGGTTTCTGCCTCGCTCAAGGTGGCAGACGCTTCGGTTTCTTCCAACACAGGAATATTGTCAGCAAGCGCCTCGCTGCTATCCTCAGTAGCTTGATCAATGTCCTGTTCAGCTATGGGCTCAACAATCTCTTCGGAGATATTTTCAGCCATCTCTTCAGCACTGTTATCGGCGATGTCCTCAGCGACAGTTGCAGACTCAACAACATCACTCAGCTCAGGAGTTTGCTCGGCGGCCAGAGCATTGGCACGTTCAATCAAGGGTTCAAAAACTGCTTTATCGACCTGCTGGCGTTGCTCAAAGGCGGTCACTAATTCTGGCACCGTGCTACGGGTTTCCGCCATTAGATCAAAACGGACCTGGTCGATTGTGATCGAACCTTCCATCACCCGGTTCAGCATATTTTCTACTGACCAGGCCAGCTCACCAATATCGGTGGCTCCGACCATACGGCCACTGCCTTTTAAGGTGTGGAATGCACGACGAACCGTGGAGCGTGCCTCTTCATCATTATGATCAGCCTGCCACTGGGGCAAAAACTCATCGATGGTTTCAAGCACTTCGCCGGCTTCTTCGATAAATATTTCTACAATTTCCGGGTCAAAATCTTCATCGTCTTCAACCGCTTTGGCAGCCATATCTGCTGCTGGCTGTTCTGGCTCTTCAGCAGCAGAGCCGTGCAGCGGTATCACTTCAGCCAACACTGGAATATCTGCTGCTGCGGTTTCTTCCTGCTCAACCGTCTCTTCCGCTAAGGTCTCTAATGGCGCTTCAGGTTCAGTTTCAACGTCATCCAATACGGGCACCTGATCATCTGCACTCGCGGATAAAGCAATGGGATAGCCGAGCTCGGCAGCACTTTCAGCGGCAACATCAAGAATCGCCTCACCCTCTGAGGCATTGCCGTCACTTAAACGTTCTAAATAATAATCAATCGAGGTAATGGCATCAGCCAGAGTATCAAGAACCTGCCACTCAGGAATCGCTTTTTGTGCCAGCAGCGATTCACTCACATAATGTTCACAGGATTTTATCACCTGGGCCGCACGGGTTAGCGGCACCATATTTAAACTACCGTGAATCTCATTGAGCAGTGACGGCAAATCGCTTAAAGAATTGTGATTCCACTGGGTGGCAACAAATTCAATAATGGCTTCTTTGGCTTGCTCCAGGCCATTGCGTGACTCTCTGACCACCGACTCAAAGGCCAGATCAAGATGTTCCTGGGCTTCTTCACTATCATTAAACAGAGCTTGCTCGTCAGTACTGTTAATAACGGCATTAGGATTAAGCTCTGCTTCTGCTGTAGCTAGCTGCTCACTGATTTGTTGCAGCTCATTGTCTGCTACCACATCTTGTGTGGCCAAAGCTTTCGCTAAACGGGTGTAAGGTTCCTGAACTTGTTTCAGTGCGCCACCCATACCCAGAATCGCCATGGTATCGTTAACACGACGGAATAAAGGCAATACCTCGGTTAAAGCTGCCGCATCACTGCCTGCATCGGCCAGAGCAAGCTGAATATCTTTCATTTCTTGCACCAGCGCTTCAACCACTGACTGCATAACACCGGCGTCCGGTGTCGCTAGTGTCTCATCATCTAATTCTGTTTCACCCAGCAATGACTGCTCGAGTTGATACTCGGTTTTAATTTCCTGAATATAACGCGAATTGGCCTTGCTGCGCGCAACATAGTACAACAGGTTTTTTAACAGATCGTCAGGCGCGCCACGCTTAATAGCCGCCTCACCTTCATCGATAATATTCTTTATCTGTCGATCAACCTGGCGCAATAGTATTTTTACCGCCACACTGGATTCGATAGAGCCATTAAGGAGGCCTTCCAAGACCGCAATACAAACTTTCCATAAAGGCTGCGAAGGAAAACTTTCCGTCAATTTGACCAGCCGCGCACAAACCTTGGCCAGATAGTTAAGGTTTTTCTTGATATCATTACCGCGAATAAAACCCAGCAATGCAATTTGAAACATTTGTCGAAGTTTATGCGCAATTTCTGCCAGCTCGGCAGTAGAAACCTGCAGTTCTCCGTCAACATGGTTATGTGCGGAAACCATTTGCGGGGCAAATAAAACGGTTTCTGACAGCAGGCTTTCACCGCGCACTGCACGCAGATCATTTAACACCGGCAATAGCGTTGCCGGTAAACCATGGCGGGATTCTTTAACTTTTTCTAAATAAACCGGGAGCTGAGCAATCGCATGCCTTAAGACATCCAAAGCATCATCAATATGACTGCCATGAATTTTGTTCTGCGTTAAGGCCTCGGCAACCCCTTCCATTTCTTCAGCCAATAGTGCAGCGCCAAAAAATTCCACCATTTGCAAGGTGCCATGCACCTGGTGAATATGGGTTAAGCAAAACCGTAGCTTTGTTGAGTCATCGCGATTGGCGATATACGCTTCTAACGCCTGGGCCGCCTGATTTAGAGTTTCCCCTATTTCTCCTGCCACCCACTCCAGCGCGATAAAATCTTGGCGCTCACTCATGCTGTTCCAACCTTTTTAGTTGTTCGACTCATAGCATTCCACTAATTAGTTAGTGAGTCCTCGTTTCACATAGGCCTGGACTTGCTCATCGCCACTACGCTGCATCTGCGAATGTTGCCAACCCACTACTTCACCGGGACCAATCATTAACATTCCGCCGGGCTTTAGGTGTTCTGTTAGTGCATTTAACACTTGCCACTGTCTTTCCCGCCGAAAATAAACCAACACGTTTTGGCAGTAGATAACATCCATTGCCAATTTTGGTGCCTGCTCTATCTCTAACATATTGCCTTGTACAAAATAAATTCTTTGGCGCAAGGCGGGTGTAATTTCAAAGTCACCCTGATTATTTTTTGTAAAATATTTATTCTTTATTGCCAGCGGCAAGCTTTCTATTTTTCGCCCAGAGTAAATACCCCTGCGTGCTAGCGTTAGCGCGGTTTGACTTATATCAGTCGCCATCACACCAAGAAAACTTTTTACCGCCAAGTAATCAATCACTTCACTAGCCAACATCGCCAGCGAGTATGCCTCTTCGCCGGTAGAACAACCTACACTCCATATATCCAGAGGGTAGGTATCTGACTCGGCATTGTCTGCTACACGCTCTAACAGAAAGTCTCTAACTACATCGCAGGCATAATTGTCACGAAAAAAACTGGTCTCTTTAACAGAAATTTTGTCAACCAGCTGCGCCCACTCAACAACACCATCAGGTATTGCGCTGACCTGTTGAAAATATTGCTCATAGTCCTCAGCACCTACCTCGCTCATTCGCTGGCGCAGGCCTTTCTGTAAAATGGACTTATGCTGCATAAAACAAATGCCCGTGCGTTCCTCTAATAGAGACTGCCAACGAGCATATTGTTCATCACTAAGTTCCGGCGCTGCCTTATAAGACCATGTCGACATTGCCGATAACTCTTCAAGTCTTTAACTTTTAAAAAAATCTAACAATCTACTCGCCAGAAGCCATAGCCAATTCTGGCTCTTCTTGCTCGTAAACGTCTTCTTCGTCTTCAACATCAACTACCAGCTCAGCTTCTTCTGGTAGCTTGAAGCCCGCAACCGACTCACGTAATTCGTTCGCCATATCAGCAAGGTTACCGATAGATTGTGCGGTTGCTGTTGTACCGGACGATGTCTGCGAGGTAATTTCCTGGATAACATTCATCGTGTTGGAAATGTGACCCGCTGATGATGCCTGCTGGCGTGCAGCGTTCGAGATGTTCTGGATCAATTCCGCCAGTTCCTGCGATACTTTTTCGATCTCTTCCAGCGCTGTACCTGCATCCTGTGCCAAGCGAGCACCACGTACCACCTCCGCGGTGGTTTGTTCCATCGAGATAACTGCTTCGTTAGTATCTGATTGAATCGTTTTAACCAGTGCTTCAATCTGCTTGGTCGCAGCTGAAGAACGTTCCGCAAGTCGCTGTACCTCATCCGCAACAACCGCGAAGCCTCGACCGGCGTCACCCGCCATCGATGCCTGGATGGCCGCGTTAAGTGCAAGAATGTTGGTTTGGTCGGCGATGTCGTTGATCAACGATACGATATCCCCGATTTCCTGTGATGATTCACCCAGACGTTTGATACGTTTTGAGGTTTCCTGTATCTGCTCACGGATATTATCCATGCCGTTGATGGTGTTCTGTACCACTTCAGCACCGGTGTTTGCGATCGCAACCGATCGCTCCGCAACGCCCGCTGATTCGGCAGCGTTTGAAGATACCTGATCGATGGTTACCGCCATCTCGTTAACCGCCGCCGATGCACCGGCAATTTCTTGCGCCTGGTGTTCGGAAGCTTCGGCAAGGTGTAGTGCAGTAGACTGCGATTCCTGTGCCGCCGCGGATACTTTCACCGCCGTATCGTTTATCTGCGATACCAGGATTCTCAATTGGTCAATGGTGAAGTTAATAGAGTCAGCAATTGCACCGGTGAAATCCTCGGTTACTGTTGCAGTCGTTGTTAAGTCACCGTCCGCGAGATCCGCCAGCTCGTCCAGTAAACGCAAGATCGCGTTTTGGTTTCGCTCATTCATCTCACCGGTTTCACGTAAACGGAACTGGGTGTTGCGGAATGTTTGGATACCAATCATGGCCAAGGAGAATAAGGTCACCCCCAAAAAGATCAGGGCGGTGGTGCCGGTAATATTTCGTTTGCTTTCCAACGTAGTGATTTCTTCCGCCAGCTTACTGGTGGATTCCATTACCTGCGGTGAATCAACAACAATTTCGTCTGCCGCCGTACGGGCTTTAAGAAGATCCGGAGAAGCCTGGAAGATTTCATCAACCGAGCCACTTACGAATTCAAACAGTTTGTTAATTTCTTCAAGCGAAGCCTTTGCGTCTTTATCCGTCACTCGGGATATGCGCATCGCTTTGTTACCTTGCAACATACCGTTTAGTACCGATCCGAATAAACTCGCATCGAGGTTAAACTGGTCCGCCGCGTCTTTTGCAGCTGCGCCACCCTGAAGCATGTTATCCACGTTACGTGCAATACGTTCCGCCAGCCAGGATTGACGCTGTGCAACCGCCACCTGTTCCGCCGGTGCACGGTTTTCTAAAAGAATCTCCACAACGTTGTTATATTCCGCCTGTAATTCCGGGATCGAATCATTTAGCGTTTTCGCAACTTCGTGCAAGAACAAAATCCTTTCACGGTTATCAACGATGGTAGAGGATGCGGTGTTTACCTTATTCCATAAACCGCCTAACTCAGACAGCTCACTCGACAACATGCTTTGCGGTGACGGCAACGAAGAAGTGCCGTTCTGCAAAATGCCGATGGTCTGGTTAAACTTATTCCGGGATTTTGACAACTCGTCAAAGGCCGCCGCATCACCGCCGGTGGCTTGACGAGAGCTGGTCGATATCTGCTGCGAGAGTACTCGCAGTTCACCGGTTAGCTCCAGATAGCGCGCATCAAAGCCCGCATCTCGCAACACGATATACGCGTTGAAACCGGCGCCGATAATACCGGCTACCATCAAAAAGAGGAAAAAGCTTATAGCTCGGTTGGTGGGCAGCTTTGCTGCTGCACCTGCTGTTTTAGCGTTCATGCCCGGGGCTCCCCGCTGCTAGTTAAGGTTAACTACAACTGTTACACATCGTTTAAAATTTAAAGCCGCAACTTACGTTGCCGCCGCGTTAAAAAATTCTGCATTTTGCGCCAACTTGTATGGGCTAAATACAGACCAAACCTGGTTGTTATGTTCATAGGATCCAGCCAGAAAGGGTTTTAATGGATCTAACATTTCTGGAATATCTTCACGAAATGAATCAGTGGGAATATGCTGCATCCCAAAGACCTCGCTAACAATCAAGCCGGTATAGAGGTCACCCAGTTCGAGCGCCAATACCCGGCGGCTTTTGCGGGCACCGAGGGCGCCGCCAAAGAAACTTTCAAGATCAATTAAAGGAAGCAGACGACCACGAACGTTGGATACGCCTCGCACCCAGGCCTGTACGCCCGGCAGACGAGTGGCAGGGGGCTGGGCCAGAATTTCTGCCACTTCACCCATGGGCGCCACAAAATGATGGCCCGCCAACTTAAAACCAATGCCCGACCAATGGGGCTTGATATCCACCTGCGCAGGCAAACCTTGTGCATTACCGATACTGCGCTGGGCAATATCCAGTAAGAGGTCAAAAGGTTCTGCTGGGTTACTCATAAGACTTACTCATCATAAGTTCTTGTTAAAATCGTGTATTGCCGATGCTGTCGCCGCTAACTCAGGGCAGCACATCGGAAATGGCGCTCATTAAGGTGCCATCATCTACCGGCTTGGTCAGGTAGCCTTTAGCGCCCTGACGCTTACCCCACAAGCGGTCAGTCTCCTGATCCTTGGTGGTCACAATAATGACCGGGATATGGCTGGTAGTATCGTGCTTGCTCAGTTGGCGAGTGGCCTGGAAGCCATTTAGCCCTGGCATAACGATGTCCATAAGTACTACATCGGGCAAAGTCTCTTTAGCTTTAGCCACACCTTCTTCACCGCTTTCGGCAGTGATCACTTCATGACCATGTTTATCTAAAATAGTAGACATTTTGTGGGTTTCTGTCGGCGAATCGTCAACGATTAACACTCGAGCCATATTTCCTCCGCGTCACAACGGTGCTCGGCACCTGTTATTGTTATGCTTAATGTATTTAAAGGGCCTGGGCTATCGCCTGCGGGCGCCTTATCGGAAAACTACTGGGTTTCACCCACATGGGACTGAATCGCCCCTAATAATTCGTTTTTGCTGAAAGGTTTGGTCAAATATTCATCAGACCCCACAATTCGACCTTTGGCCTTATCAAACAGGCCATCTTTGCTCGACAGCATAATCACTGGCGTGTCTTTGAATTCACTGTTGTTTTTGATCAGCGCACAGGTTTGGTAACCATCCAGACGCGGCATCATAATATCGACAAAGATAATATTGGGTCGGGTATCCGCAATTTTTGCCAGGGCATCGAAGCCATCGGTGGCGGTGACGACATCACAGCCGACCTTTTTCAGCAGCGTTTCTGCTGTGCGGCGGATAGTCTTACTATCATCAATCACCATGACTTTTAGATCTTCAAAATTTCCTTCCATACCGTAGGGCCTTATTATCTGGAGCGTTTATTCTAGCTAATGCTAGTGCGGCAAGTACCACGATCAAAAACTTAGCGATTGCCTATAAAGATTTAACCTATAAATATTTAACATAGTTTCAAGCTTTTATCCATAAGTGCAAGATAAATATAATAAAACTACTATTCAGGCATTCTTTGGCAAGCCTTGATTTGTCTGCCAGAGCAACGTAACGTAATGCCCGTTGTCGAACCGGGTCGCACTAACACTCTTATTTCGGCAGACAATGTATCAGTATAGAAGCGGTTCACGATATCGCCCACTCTGAGAAGTGAGAAACCGCTAGCATTTATCGATAAGTTTTAGCTGCAACAGTATATTTCGGTCAAAACCTGCAAATCATGAGTAAATCTATGAAAATTCGTCTCGGCGTTGTAATGGACCCCATTGAATCCATCAATATCAAGAAAGACACCACCATGGCCATGCTGTGGGCCGCCAGTGACCGAGGTTGGTCGATTAGCTATATGCGCCAGCAAGACCTCTATCAGGCCGGGGGCGAACCCAGGGCCAAAACACGACCTTTGCAAGTGTTCCGCGACCCTAAGGACTTTTATAAGCTGGGAGACGTTGAGGATATTAACCTTGGCGACCTTGATGTCATCCTGATGCGCAAAGACCCCCCTTTCGATAATGAGTTTGTCTACAGCACCTATATCCTTGAGGCCGCAGAGCGCCTTGGAGCCCTGATTGTTAACAAGCCCCAGAGCCTGAGGGACTGCAATGAGAAGATGTTCGCCACACAATTCCCCGAGTGCTGCCCGCCTCTGGTGGTGAGTCGTGACGAGCAGACCCTCCGCGACTTCCACCAAGAGCACGGTGATGTGATTTTTAAGCCCCTGGATGGCATGGGTGGCGCGTCCATTTTTCGGGTGAAGCAAGACGACCCCAATTTAGGCGTTATTCTGGAGACACTGACCGACTTTGGCGCCAATACCATTATGGCGCAGAAATACCTGCCAGAGATTGTCGATGGTGATAAACGCATCCTGCTGGTCGATGGTGAACCAGTAGATTACTGCCTGGCCAGAATACCCTCCCAAGGTGAGACCCGGGGCAATCTGGCCGCCGGTGGCACTGGCCGCGCGCAACCGTTAACAGAACGAGATCGCTGGATTGCGAACCAGATCGGCCCTATAGCCCGTGAAAAAGGGCTATTATTTGTTGGCCTTGATGTGATCGGCGAGCACCTGACAGAAATCAATGTCACCAGCCCGACCTGCGTCAGAGAAATTGATGATCAATTTGGAACGGATATCGCCTCCACCTTGATGGATGCGATTGAGGGCAAGTTGAATAACAATGGCTAAACTAACCCGTAGGGTGGATTATAATCCACCAGACAATAAGACCGGAGAGTGGTGGATTACAACCCACCCTACAAAAATATAGGATTACCACCGCAATGGGAGCCGCCGCCAATAGCTTACCGGACTTTCCGGCATTCGGGGATGTGGAGATCAACCACGACCGTCTAGGCTTTGCCTTTTGTCTGGCCTTGGCTATCCATGCTGCCTTTATCCTCGGTGTTAGCTTTACCCGTGAGAAGCCCGCCGTAGCCCCACCGAAATTAGAAATCACTCTGGCTCAACACCGCAGTAAAACCGCCCCTGAAGAGGCTGACTATCTGGCCCAAAGCAACCAGCAAGGCAGCGGCACACTGGATGAAAAAGCCATGCTAACCACTCAGGAATTGTCCGATTTCCAGGACACCGCCATTCGTGAAGTCGCTCAGCAACAGCAGCAAAGCCAAAGTGAGCGCCAACTAGCAGCCAATACTCAAATCACCACCACAGCCTCTAGCAACAGCAAAGCCAACCGTCAGCAGCAACAGGAAAAGACCGAGCAGGCCAACCAGCAGCAGGCGGATAATATGACCGTGGTGCAGCGCAGTATGGAAATTGCCAGCCTTGAAGCCAAGCTCGATATCCAGCGCCAGGCCTATGCCAAGCGCCCGCGGGTACGCCGACTAACCTCCGTTGCCACCAAGCAGTCCGACGATGCCCTCTACCTGCATAACTGGCGCACCAAGGTTGAGGCCATTGGCAACCAACACTACCCCAGCAAGGCCAAGCAGCAGCAATTATTTGGCAAGTTGCGGATGGTGGTATCGATACTGCCCAATGGCGATATCTATCAGGTAAAGATTCTTCAATCCTCCGGCCATAAAATCCTCGACCAGGCGGCGCTCAAGATTGTTCATCTGGCTGCCCCTTATGACCCCTTCCCGCAAACCATGCAGCGCAAAGTCGATGTGCTGGAAATTATTCGTACCTGGCGCTTCCACAAAGACCGGCTGTCCTCCAGTACTTAAAACAAATATTTTTATAACCCCACTACCATAAAACAACATCCCCCCACGCAGGCGAGAGCCCAGCCCGTAGGGTGGATTATAATCCACCACTTATAACGGTTCCTGGCTGGGCTTGCGGGATGATAATCCACCCTACTTATCGAGGTTTGAGCACTCTTACTGGCTTACAATACGACGCCGCCATACACTTGTCAGGAATTCTCCCAGACAGCAATACACGCAGGCGGGAGTGACATGCTTGAAATATTTCTCTTTTTCTAACAGATAATCCTTGTCTTAAGCTGCCGCAATCCCAATAATGAAGCTATGGACAATATGACCAGCCTTAAAGATCACTTCCTGATTGCCATGCCTTCCATTGGCGATGGTATCTTCGCCCATAGCATTACCTATATTTGCGAGCACAATGAGCAAGGCGCCATGGGGATTGTGATTAACCACCCGCTGGACTTAAGCCTCGATGAAATTTTCGAGCACCTTGAGATCGATAATATTCAAACCCCCCACAGTGACCAAATATTGGCTGGCGGGCCGGTGCATATGGACCGTGGTTTTGTATTGCACCGCAATACCGAGACCCATTGGGACTCCACCATTAGCGTCTCGGATCAGATTGCCTTAACCACCTCCCAGGATATTCTTACCGCTATCGCCCATGATGAAGGCCCTAGCGATAGCATTGTGGCGCTGGGCTATGCGGGTTGGTCTGAAGGCCAGCTGGAAAGTGAATTGGCGGACAACGCCTGGTTAACGGCACCGGCCGATAGCGATATTCTGTTTAATACCCCGATTGAACATCGCGCCAAAGCGGCGGCGGCAAAAATGGGTGTTGATCTAGCCCTGATCTCACCCACCGCAGGGCACGCTTAGGGCATGACCGCCACCCCCCAGGCTGCAAAAACCATTCTCTGCTTTGATTACGGCACCAAAAGCATTGGTGTTGCCGTGGGCCAATCCATCACTCAAACCGCCAATCCGCTGGCTGATCTCAAAGCCAAAGATGGTATCCCTGATTGGGACGAGCTTAAAAAGCTGATTGATGAATGGCAGCCCAATTTATTACTCGTAGGCTTACCCTTAAATATGGATGGCAGCCCATCTGAGATTGGTGTGCGGGCGAAGAAGTTTGCCAACCGCTTACATGGCCGTTTTGGTTTGCCCTTTGAGATGGCGGATGAACGACTAAGTAGCTTTGAAGCCAAAGGCGAAATTATTCAGCAGACGGGTTCGCGGGATTTTAAAAAAAATAATGTGGATAGCCTGGCGGCCAAGGTTATTTTAGAGAGTTGGTTTGTTAAATGAACACCATCATTCCCGCGAATGACGGTAGGGTGGATTGCAATCCACCAACTTCTACTATGGGCGCTCAAAAACGGTGGATTATAATCCACCCTACAGGTAAGGCAGCGCAACACTGGTGGGGTATTTTGGGTAATTATTTATCGAGAAAAGGTCTGACCCTGATCGCTTTCTGATTCATCTTCAAGGGTCAAGTCGCCAGCAATAGCATCAATCTGTGAGCTGCTATTTTCATCCCCCAACTTAATCATTAAGCGCAAGTCATTCGCCGAGTCAGCATGAGACAAAGCATCTTCATAAGTAATTTCTCCGGACTGATACAACTCATACAAAGCCTGATCAAAAGTCTGCATACCTTGCTCGTTAGATTTTGACATCAAATCTTTTAAGGCATGCACTTCGCCTTTGCGGATTAAGTCCTGCGCTAAAGGGGTATTAATCAGAATTTCTACACAGGAACGACGACCTTTGCCATCCGGTGTTGGAATTAATTGCTGGGCCACCATCGCCCGTAAATTGAGCGACAGATCCATCCATAACTGGCGATGACGATCAGCGGGGAAAAAGTGCAAAATTCTATCCAGCGCCTGGTTAGCATTGTTAGCGTGCAAGGTACATAAGCAGAGGTGACCGGTTTCAGCAAAGGTGATCGCGTGCTCCATCGTTTCACGGGTACGCACCTCACCAATCATAATCACGTCAGGGGCCTGACGTAACATATTTTTCAAGCCGATTTCAAAACTGTCGGTATCAATACCAACTTCACGTTGAGTAACAATACAACCTTCATGCTGGTGAATATATTCAATCGGATCTTCGACAGAAATAATATGGCCTTTGGAGTTTCTATTACGATGCCCGATCATAGAAGCCAGAGACGTCGACTTACCCGCACCGGTTGCCCCGACAAAGACCACCAAACCTCGTTTAACCATGGATAGGTCTTTAATCACATCCGGCAAACCTAAATCATCAATACGCGGGATAGTGGTTTCAATACGCCGCAACACCATGCCCGCCAGATTACGCTGGTAAAAAGCACTGACACGAAAACGGCCAATACCCCGAGCACTAATCGCAAAATTACATTCTTTATCGCGCACAAAGTCTCTGCGCTGGGATTCGTTCATCACCCCCAAGACTGTCTCGCGGGTTTTTTCCGGACTTAGCGGACTGGTAGTCACGGGCAGTACGCGACCATGGACTTTTATAGACGGAGGTACACCGGCGGTGATAAATAAATCCGACGCCCCTTTTTCCACCATAATTTGTAATAACTTATCAATATCCACTGTAAACTCCTGAACTCAATTCTTTAACCACTAAACAAGAAAACCCTTAAAAGTTTTCCGGGAATCGAGCTTTCTCGCGAGCTACGTCGCGACTAATTAAACGCTTATCAATTAAATCCGTCAGACATTGATCCATCGTTTGCATACCGACAGAACCACCGGTTTGAATCGCGGAATACATTTGTGCCACTTTATCTTCACGGATCAGATTACGAATAGCAGACGTACCAATCATAATTTCATGGGCAGCCACACGGCCGCCGCCTGCTTTTTTCAATAGTGTTTGCGCAACGACCGCCTGCAAGGATTCCGACAGCATCGAACGCACCATCGATTTTTCTTCCGCGGGGAATACATCAATAATACGGTCAATGGTTTTTGCCGCCGAGGTGGTGTGCAGCGTACCAAAAACCAGGTGACCGGTTTCTGCCGCGGTCATCGCCAGGCGGATGGTTTCCAAATCTCGCAGCTCGCCCACCAGAATAATATCGGGATCTTCACGCAGTGCTGAACGCAGAGCTTCATTAAAACCGTGGGTATCACGGTGCACCTCACGCTGGTTGACCAGACACTTTTTCGATTCATGGACAAATTCGATCGGGTCTTCAATGGTCAGTACATGTTCGTATTTATTGTCATTGATATAGTCCATCATCGCTGCCAGCGTCGTGGACTTACCAGAACCGGTAGGCCCCGTTACCAGCACCAAGCCTCTGGGCACCATAGAAACATCGCGAAATACCTGCCCCATACCCAACTCTTCCATCGATAGTACTTTAGAGGGGATGGTCCGAAATACCGCACCGGCACCGCGGTTCTGGTTAAAGGCGTTAACCCGGAAGCGCGCCACACCGGGGACTTCAAAGGAGAAATCCGTTTCCAGAAACTCTTCAAAGTCCTTGCGCTGCTTATCGTTCATAATCTCATAGATCAGGCTATGGACCTGCTTGTGCTCCATCGGCGGCAAATTAATCCGCCGGACATCACCATCCACCCGGATCATAGGAGGCAAACCCGCAGAAAGGTGTAAATCCGAAGCACCTTGCTTGGCGCTAAAGGCTAACAGTTCAGTAATATCCATGATGATCCTTAATACATTTATCGTTTTATAGAAGAGGCTCAGGGCGTTTACAGTATAATGAAGCTTTGAGATTACGCCTTGATTGCCGAACCCGGGGTAGATAACTGTGATAAGAATCACAGATACTGCGTTAGCCAGCCCAGGCTGTGCATGTCGAGAGGCTAAAGAATGAACAGAAAACCAAGCCTATGTCGCCATCGATTCCATTAAATATAGCAAAGCTCCAGCAACGCATCGCAGAAGCTGAGCAAAAATATCAGCGAAAGCCCGGTTCCGTGCAATTAATGGCGGTTAGCAAGACCCGCCCAGCGGCTATGATACGCGAGGCCGCGGCGGCAGGCGTCACCGAGGTGGGGGAGAATTATTTGCAGGAAGCCCTGGATAAACAGCAGGAACTGGCAGACCTGAAGCTGAACTGGCACTTTATCGGCCCGATCCAATCCAATAAAACACGCGCCATTGCCGAGCACTTTGACTGGGTCCATAGCGTCGACCGGCTAAAAATCGCCCAGCGCCTGAATGACCAGCGCCCGGCGGCTATGGCCCCCTTAAATATCTGCCTACAGGTGAATATCTGTGACGAGCCGAGCAAGTCCGGGCTGGGACTTACGCAACTGGAGGATCTGGCAGAGCAGCTGGTCGCCCTGCCCAATCTCAGCCTGCGAGGTTTAATGGCGATACCCCGAGCGACGGACGATATCACCGAGCAGCGGCGGGCCTTTGCCCTGCTCAGCAAGGCCCTTGATCAACTGCAACCCAAATACCCCAGCATGACCGTACTCTCTATGGGCATGTCTAAAGATATGGATGCCGCTATTGCCGAAGGGGCCTCCATTGTCCGTATTGGCACGGATATTTTTGGCCCGCGCCAATGAGATATTAGGCTGCTATACTGCTGCAACAAAAATAGATCATCTACCGGAAATTGAAGGATACTACCTTGTCTAACCCTAACATTGCCTTTATCGGCGCAGGCAATATGGCCTCAAGCATTATTGGCGGCCTTGTGGCCAAAGGTTTTGATGCCAGCGCCATTACCGCCAGCGACCCTTATCCGGAGTCCCTTGCCAATCTGCAAAAAGTGGCGCCGGTCAATATCACCGATAACAACCACCAGGCTATCGCCCATGCCGATGTTGTCGTGCTGGCCGTTAAGCCCCAGGTAATGAAGCCGGTACTGGAAGAGCTCGCCAGTAGCGCCCAGCAGCACAAACCCTTAATTATCTCCATTGCCGCGGGTATCGAAAGCAGCAGCCTGGATAAATGGCTGGGGGGCGCTATGCCCATTGTCCGCTGCATGCCCAATACGCCGGCGCTGGTTCAAAGTGGTGCTACCGCCCTGTTTGCCAACAGCAAGGTCACTGGTGAGCAAAAAACGCTGGCCGACACTATCCTGCGTGCCGTTGGCATTGCCCTGTGGGTCGATCAGGAAAGTGCGCTGGATGCAGTGACAGCCGTCTCAGGCAGTGGACCCGCCTATTTCTTTTTAGTGATGGAAGCCATGCAGGCTGCTGGTGAGCAATTAGGCTTAAGCGCCGATGTGGCCAAACAGCTGACGTTACAGACGGCTTTGGGCGCCGCACAGATGGCGATAGCCAGTGATGTTGAAACCGACGAACTGCGCCGCCGAGTGACTTCCCCCGGTGGCACCACCGCTGAAGCCATTAAAGTGTTTGAAGACGAAGGCTTAAGACAAACCTTTAACCGGGCATTAGTGGCCTGCCGTGACCGCTCTGAAGAGCTGGCAAAAATAATGGATAGCGACAGCTAAGCTATCTAATACCGTTAACCCACTCACACCCTGCAACAGGTACTATTTTATGGGCGCTTTGCAAGATATTGGCAATTTACTTATCCAGACATTTTTTAATCTCTATATTCTGGCTCTGTTGCTACGCCTGTTATTACAAGTAGCCAGAGCGGATTTTTATAATCCAATCTCACAATTTTTAGTCAAGGCAACCCAGCCAGTACTGAAACCAGTGAGAGGAAAGATTCCCAGTATAGGCAGCATTGATACTGCGACTCTGGTTATCGTTTTACTGCTACAAATTATTGCCACAGCACTGCTGGTTGTTATTCAAGGCTATGCCATACCCAACCCCCTCTCCTTACTGATCTGGGGTGCGCTCGGTACGGTGGGCATGGTCATTAATATTTATTTTGTGGCCATTCTGGCTTCAATTATTTTAAGCTGGGTGGCACCGGGCAGTTACAACCCTGCCATCTTGCTCTTGCATCAATTAACCGAACCGGTGATGAAACCTTTCCGCAAGCTATTACCATCCATGGGTGGGCTGGACTTATCGCCGATCTTTGTTTTTCTAACCATTAATATATTGCAAATTATTCTCAATCATTTGGCCGCCTCTACCGGCTTGCCGACAGCTTATGTGATTGGAATTTAGCCCGTTATATTTTCAACAAAGCATTGGACCAAACCATGTCAGAGCAATCTGTCGACAACGTAGCAACCGAAAGCCAGCCACAGTCTATTGGTATTGTCACGCCACAAAGCCAACACTTCGATCAACCACTGGTGCTGGCCAGTGGCAGGGTGTTATCAGAATATGACGTCGTCTATGAGACCTATGGCGAATTAAACGCGGATAAATCCAATGCTATTTTAATTTGCCATGCCCTGTCGGGTCACCATCATGCCGCAGGCTTTCATCAAGGCGATAAAAAGCCCGGCTGGTGGGATCACTATATCGGCCCGGGTAAGCCTATCGATAGCCAGCGCTTTTTTATTGTTAGCATGAACAATCTTGGTGGTTGCCACGGCTCAACCGGCCCCACCTCGATTAACCCCGAGACAGGCAAGGCCTGGCAAAGTGATTTTCCACATATGCGCTGTCGCGACTGGGTCAATAGCCAACGTAACTTAATGAAGCTGTTAGGCATTGATCAGTGGGCCGCCGTTATCGGTGGCAGTCTTGGCGGTATGCAAGCTATGCGCTGGGCACTGGAATATCCGGATGAACTGCGCCACTGCATAGTCATTGCCTCAGCCACCAAATTGACCGCGCAAAATATCGCCTTTAATGAAGTCGCCCGGCAAGCTATAAGCTCGGACCCGGATTTTCATGATGGTTTTTACATCGACCACAATGTCATTCCTAAAAGAGGACTACGACTGGCAAGAATGGTTGGCCATATCACTTATTTATCTGAAGATGGTATGGGGCAGAAATTTGGCCGCGAACTAAAAGCCGGTTCTTTTATGCTCGGTTCTGATGATGATGTTGAATTTCAGGTTGAAAGTTATCTGCGCTATCAGGGGGATATGTTTTCAGAAGTCTTTGATGCTAACACCTATATCCTAATGACCAAGGCATTGGATTATTTTGATTTGGCCAGAGAATATGGTGACGATGCCATTGCCGCTTTCAGTCACGCCAAGTGCTCGTTTTTTGTGGTCTCGTTTACCTCTGACTGGCGATTTTCGACCCAGCGCTCACGGGAAATTGTTGACGCACTGGTCGCTGCCAATAAGCCGGTCAGCTATGCAGAAATTGAAGCGGACTTTGGTCACGATGCTTTTCTAATCCCGAATAAACGCTATGAAAATGTCTTTCATGCCTATATGCAACGTGTTGCCGAGGGCTGCCAATAATGCGCTTTGATTTAGAGGTTATTCCACACTGGATAAAACCGGGGTCGAGGGTACTGGACCTCGGCTGCGGTGATGGTGAGCTATTACAAAAACTGCAAAACGACAAGCAGGTTAATGGCTTAGGCATAGAAATTGATGAAGAGCAAATTACCGCCTGTATTGGCAAAGGTTTAAATATTGTTGAACAGGATCTGAATAAGGGCCTGGCCAATTTCCAGGATGATAGCTTTGATATTGTCGTTATGGCCCACGCCCTACAAACGCTGCATGACCCCCATGTCGTTATTGATGAAATGCTGCGGGTCGGCAAAGAGTGTATCGTCACCTTTCCTAATTTTGCCCACTGGTCTTGTCGGCTACACCTCAATACCAAAGGCAGAATGCCGGTCTCCAAGTTTATGCCTTACAGCTGGTACGACACACCCAATATCCACTTTTGTACGGTAAAAGATTTTGAAGTACTCTGTGCGGAAAATGCTATCAAGGTGCTTTCAAGTACCGTCGTCAGCCATGATAGCAGTGAAAGTTTTTTAGGTGCCTTACTACCCAATCTATTTGGGGTAACAGCGGTTTACCATATCAGTCGATAACAGGCATTGATTATGTTTAGAAAATTATTGTTTTTAGTCGCCCTGGCTTTCGGCAATCTGGCTGTGGCACAACCAGACACAACGAAAGTGTTTGGTGACTACGATGTACATTACAGCGTTTTAAACTCTACGTTTATTAGCCCTACTGTTGCTCAAACCTACGGCATTGTTCGCGGCAAAGATCGCGCATTGATAAATATTGCGGTTAGGCAGCGTTTAGAACGCGGCGAAACCAGGGCCAAAAAATCCATGGTCTCCGGCAGCAGTTCTGATTTAATTCATTCAGCGCCATTAAATTTTACTGAGATTGTTGAGCAGGATGCGATTTACTATATCGCTGAACTGCGCTTTAACAATAAGGAACTACGTACCTTTACTATCAGCATCCAGCCGGATGCCAATATTGCGCCCTATACATTAAAGTTTAATAAAACCCTTTATTTCAACTAATTATTTGTTATGAAAAAAATTGTTCTCGCCAGCGGCAACAAAGGCAAGTTAAACGAATTTCAGCAACTGCTCGGTGACAGTGGTTTTGAGGTAATTCCACAGTCTCACTTCGATGTCCCCGATGCTATCGAAGATGGCCTAAGTTTTGTCGAAAATGCTATTATCAAAGCCCGCCACGCAGCAAAACTGACTGGCCTCCCTGCCATTGCCGATGACTCCGGACTTGAGGTTGATGCACTCAATGGCCAGCCCGGCATTTACTCAGCACGCTTTGCTGGCGAAGGCGCAACGGACCCGCGCAATAATGAAAAGTTATTAGCCGATCTTAAAGATATTCCCGACGCTGAACGCAGCGCTCGTTTTCAATGCCTGTTAGTTTTCCTTCGCCATGAATATGACCCCACTCCTGTTATTTGCCAAGGAACTTGGGAAGGTCGAATTTTGTTTGAACAACATGGTGACAATGGCTTTGGTTATGACCCGTTATTCTGGGTGCCTGAGAAAGGCTGTAGTTCTGCCCAGTTGCCATCAGCGGTTAAAAACCGCATTAGTCATCGAGGTAAGGCTATGCAGTTGTTGCTAGGGAGAATCGCTGAGTAGCAGGTTTAGTGAGCACTGGGAGTGGGTGGGCGCTTCCGGGGCCATCGATGGCAGGGATGGCGAAAAGCGCTCCCCGCAAGCCCCCAGCCACCTCAACTCGTTCCCGCACTGTCAACTCACCCAATCACTGGTAAAAACCCAAATCTATGCTTGAATTAACAAACCTGTAAAACAAATAACGCCCCCAACAAAAGCCAATAAACGATAGCTGGTAATAATGAAAAAAGTCCTGATTGTTGAAGATAGCAGTACCGTCACCAAGATCCTTAAGCACCTGATTAAACAGCACCCGGATATCACGGCATTATTTGCTGGCAGCCTTGCCGAGGGCCAGGCCCTTTATGAACAATATGGCGATGAAATATTTGCCGGGATTATTGATCTTAACCTGCCCGACGCCCCCAATGGCGAGATGGTGGATTATCTATTACATAAAGAGCTGCCCGTCATTGTACTCACCGCCAACTACCAGGAAGACAGGCGCGAGCAGTTACTGGACAAAGGCATCGTTGATTACATTATTAAAGAGAGTCGCTATTCCTATAACTATGCCCTGAACTTAATCCACCGGTTGGAAAAAAACCAGACGATAAAAATTCTTATTGCTGAAGACTCTCGTCCAACTCGCACCTTTATCAAAGCCTTGCTGGAAAAACATCTTTATCAGGTCATGGAAGCCTCCAATGGTCTGGAAGCGTTAGACGTCCTTAAAGACAACCCGGATATCAAATTATTAATTACCGACTACCATATGCCCGAAATGGATGGCTTTGATTTGGTGAGAGCCATTCGCCACAATGTGGATAAATCCGGGCTGGTTATTATTGGCTTGTCAGGCGAAGGCAAAGGCTCTTTGTCGGCTAAATTTATTAAAAACGGCGCCAATGACTTTTTGCAAAAACCTTTTTCCCATGAAGAACTGTATTGCCGGGTCATGCACAATATTGAAGAGCTGGAACTGATTGAACAAATCCAAGATACCGCCAACCGCGACTACCTGACCAATCTACATAACCGCCGTTATTATTTTGATAAGGGCGAAGTCCTTTATAACAATGCGGTTAATAATGACACCCCCTTTGCTGTTGCCATGATTGATATTGATCACTTTAAGCAAATCAATGATAACTACGGTCACGAAGCCGGTGATAAGGTATTAGTCTTTTTAGCGGAAGAACTTAGACTGGCCTTTTCCCGCTTTGTTGTGGCCAGACTTGGCGGCGAAGAGTTTTCTATTTTAATGCCCGGCCTAAGCAATGAGCAGGCCTTTACGCTATTGGATAAATTCCGCGGCATGGCCTCTGCAATGACTATTGATATTAATGCCGACGATGGCGAGCTGTTAAATATCTCTCTTAGCATGGGGGTTACCAATTACCTCCATGAAAGTCTGGACCAGCAACTGCATTATGCCGACCAATTACTGTATCGCGCCAAGGAAGCGGGCCGCAATATGGTCGTCGGTGATGAAGATGCCGATGAGTAATGGCTCAAGACTATCTTAAGCGTAGCCACTATCATATCATTCACTTTCCGCCGTACTCTTTAGGTCTACTATGAAACATCTCGCTCTACTTTTTATCACCTTCGTTATGAGTGGCTGCACCGCTGCCGCCGACCTTAGCACTATTTTTAAGCGGGTTGACCCTGCGGTTGTTGTTATCCAAACCAAGGAGTCGGTCACTCTGGAATCCAAACAGGGTGTAAAAAAAATTAATACCGGCGGTCTGGGCTCGGGCATTATTATTGATAAAAGCGGTTTAGTGATGACTGCCGCTCATGTGGTGGAAAATGCCGATCAGGTCAAAATCAGCCTGGCGGATGGCAGAGAATTTTCTGCCACCATTATTTCTGCATCCACTATGGCTGATGTCGCACTGATACAAATTAATGAGCCACCGGATGATTTGGTATTTGTTAAACCCTGGGATTCTGATCAGGTTAAAACGGGGGAGCAGGTTTTTGTTATTGGCTCGCCCTACGGCCTTGAGCACACCTTAACCGTCGGCTATTTAAGCGGCCGCCGCATTACTGATGGTGAAGAGAGCTTAATGGATCTGGAGTTTTTGCAAACCGACGCCGCTGTTAACCAAGGTAATTCCGGCGGCCCCTTATTTAATAAAGAGGGTCGACTGATTGGTATTGTGAGCCATATTCGCACCCAAAGCGGCGGCAACGAAGGCCTTGGCTTTGCCGCCAGTATTAATATGGCCAAAAGCCTGATGCTGGATGAAGGCCCCTTTTGGTTTGGCGCCCAATTTATTGCATTAACAGAAAAACTCACCCAGGCATTAAATATCCCCTACAAAGAAGGCTTATTGGTACAACGGGTGGCCAAGGGGTCTATCGGTGATGCTCTGGGACTTAGGGAAGGAACACTGCCCGTTAAAATCAAGGACAACACCGTTTTACTCGGTGGCGATGTTCTGGTCGAAATAGGCGGTGATACGATTTATATTAATCGCGCCGGGCGCAATCGCCTGTTTGACTATATTCACTCCATCCCCCCCGGCGGCGAAATGACGGTAACTGTGATGCGTGGTGGTAAAAAAGTGGTGCTTAGCGCAACCATTCCCGACCGCAGGGATTTGTTCAATTAATCGCGTTTTACTGTAACTGCGCGGCCAGCCAATCTTTGATCGCTGGCCCGGTGCCCATATCCCAGGGCACCACATCTTCTTTGTTTTGCAGCTTATACTCTACCAATTCTTCATTAAGTTTTATGCTGCCCGTAGCGGTCACATGAAAAACAATCAGTAACTGGTTGGCCTGATAAAAAGAATAGTTGCCGACAAACTCCGTAATCACCCCCTCCAGATTTAATTCTTCTTTTACCTCCCTGATGACCGATTGCTCTGGTGACTCCCCTTTTTCCAGAAAGCCGGTAATCAGGGCAAACCAGCCTTCGGGCCACTGTGCATTTCTAGCCAGTAGTACCTGCCCGTTATATTCAACAATAGCGGCAACCACCGGAGTGGGGTTATCCCAATGCACATAGCCACAGCCAACACCACACTGGATACGCTCCAACCCATCTAAAGGCTGGTTAATGGTAAAGGAGCCACATTGGGGGCAATATTTTATCGGGGCTTGACTCATAGGGTGGGGACCGGCCGTGTTTGATGATATTTTTTCGCAGTTTATCATCTATGCTCTAGAATGACAGTGCACCCGGATACAGCGGAAAACTGAACATGCATGACCTCCTGATCGCCCATCGCGGCTGGCAACGGCGCTACCCTGAAAACACCTTGTTAGGCATAGAGCAAGCTTTGCTGCTTGGGGCCAGGCATATAGAAATTGATATACAACTGACCGCAGACGCTGTGCCCGTACTCTGCCATGACCAAACCCTTGAACGACTTAGCGCCAGCCCACTCAATATTAATCACTGCCTTTATACTGACCTGGCCGAACACTCCGCCTATGAACCCCAGCGCCTCGGTGACCAGTTTTTGGGCACGCCGCTGTCTACCCTCGCCGAGTGCCTGACACTGCTGGCAGACTACCCGGAGACAACGCTCTATATTGAACTCAAAGTCGAGTCGGCCAAAACCTTTGGCGCCGATTGTATTTTTGAAGCTATTCACCCCCTGATTCAGCACTGCGCCAACCCCTATGCCGTGATCAGTTTTTCGCTTGAGCTGTTGCAGCTTTTTCAACAGCGAGGCGGGCATCGAGTGGTGCCCGTATTATCAAGCTGGCAGCAGGCATTTTCCGAGGAAGTTCAAATACTCAACCCTCCACTGATTTTCTGTGATATTCATTTAATCCCTGAAGATAGCACCCCCGCCGACCTGCCCTACCCCTCGGCTTTCTATGAAGTCGACAGACCAGAACTCGCTCAGCAATTGTTAAGCGAAGGCGCCGCATTGATTGAAACCTTTGCCATTGGTGAGATGCTCAACGCTGAATCTACAGCCAATACGTGAACTATTCGATAAAAACATACCAACACCGTAGCAATTGTGCTCTTTTTAGCCAATCAATAGGCAAAACGCCGGATTCACTGCTAGTATTAGCGGCACTTATTTAGCCGCATCACTGGAAGTACGGATGTTTTAACTCCAGGTCAGTTGATAGCTAAGGGATTCGCTAACTAAAAATAAAGTCTATACGCCGCTATGAGTATCAAAAATTCAGTTCTTTTTTTACCGCTGGACTATTTTGCCCTGCCTCCATTTGAGGGGGATTCATTGCAATTGTCCCGCGCTCGGGCACTAGTCGGGGCCAATTTATTTATTGCCTTGCTGATGATCATTGGCGTGCTATTTATCTATGCCGCTGATTCATTGGGGGATATGGGCAATCTGTTTATCTGGTCGTTAATTGTTCCCGGATTTATCGTTAACGGTCTGGTGCCCTTCACACTGCGGCGAACCGGCTGGCTAAGCCTTTGCCAGCATGTCACGTTATTAATCACCTTTGCCGCTATTGTGATTGGCATCTGTACCAGCGGCGGACCGGTGCTAGCGTCTAATAATCAATTAATGGTTATGCAAGCTGCGCTCTCATTATTCTTGCTGGGTATTCGCGGCGGTCTTATTTGGTCAGCCATCGTCCTGTTAACACAAAGCTTTTTATATTATTTGTTTGTCTCCGGGGTGGATTTTCCGAATATTCAACCACCGGAAGCTGCTACGGCTGGTGCGATTTTTAATTGGTTTTTAGCCTTCTGCGCTATCGTCAGTTTAATTTTGTTAATTGAACTAAGTCGCGACCAATTGGAATTCCAGCGCAATAATGAACAGGAAAAACTGCGCTATATGGCCACCCACGACGGTCTCACCAAACTGGCTAACCGCAGCTTATTTGAAGAGCGTCTAAAAGCCGCAATTGATCAAAGTGAGAGCAATGACTCTAAGGTATTATTGCTGTATTTAGACTTGGATAAATTTAAACCCATTAATGATGAATGGGGGCATGACATGGGTGACCGGGTTTTAAAAATTGTTGCTGCACGATTAAAAGCGACCACCCGTGAGTGTGATACCGTTGCCCGTTTGGGCGGTGATGAATTTGCTGTGGTGCTACCGAACCTGGTCAAAGATATTTCTGTAAATAAATTAACCGAATCCATCTACGACCGTATTACCCAGCCCATCAATCTTCATGGCAAGCATTTTAATATTGGCTGTAGCATTGGTATTTGCAGCTATCCGGAAAGCGCTAACTCCTCTGAACAATTATGGCAGCAAGCCGATGCGGCAATGTATATCGCCAAGAAAAAATCAGCGCGCTGGCATATTCATAATATCAGTGATATGAAAATTGCCGATTTTCGCAGCTGATTAAACCGCCATAAGCAGGTTGATTTATTTAGGCCGCGGCACATTAATAATGCCACCAAATAATCCATACTCATCACCGCCCAAGCGTGTAATCGGATCAATTTTATCCGCGTGAATTTTTGCCCGGCCCTTTTCATCTTCCGTAATCACCGCGTCATCCACATAAATCGCTTTCACCTCACCCAGAATCATCGCCTGTGTTGGCGTAATATCTTCAACTCGGTAACGCTCGCAAGCCAAGGCCACCCGGCAATCTTTTAAGCGCGGCAATCTAAAATCACCAAAAGCTACCGTCTCCAAACCGGTGCTATCCAGCTCTGATTCTCCGGCGGCTAATACCCGTGACGTTTCTGTAACCTGTGGCGCCATTTCCCGATGGGCAATATGAATCACAAATTCACTGCGCTCAATAATATTGTTGCGCGTATCTTTCAAACTGCCATCAGGCTTTTTTCCCACAGACAACATAATCAGCGGCGGATCGCTGGCCACGCCATTAAAATAAGAAAATGGCGCTAAATTAAAACTATCATTGCCATTATCGGATAATACCCAGGCCACCGGACGCGGTACCAGAGTTTGGATCATCGTGTAATAAACACGGCTGGGGGAAAGTTCAGAAAGATCGAAATGCATAATATAAAACTGTGTGATTAAACCATTAAAGTTGGCGGGCTCGGTGCGCCAGTAAGACCGGCTGTACGGCCCGATTAAAAATATCGACCCAATGGGCGCTGAGCTGCTTGCCAGCGCAGTCATTAATTTCTTTAACCGCACGAATAATCGGCCGTTTTTGATGGGCAGAATAAGCGCGCAGATGGGTCAGTGCATCAAAGGTATCGGCGATAGCTAAAATTTTAGCGCCATCGCAAATTTCTTTTTCACGCAGGCCATAGGGATAGCCGGAACCATTAGCGGCCTCATGGTGCTGCAAAACAATTTCTTTGGCGGGCTGCCACTGTTCCATAAATTGCAGCAGATGGGCGCTGCTTTGCACATGGGAGCGCAATAATAAAATTTCGCTATTTTCCAGCGTGCCCTCTTTATGCAACAGGTCCAATGGCATAAACGCCATCCCAAAATCATGGCAGTAAACCGCTGCCGCCATTTGGCGCTCGTCCACTGGGCTGCCACCAAGCTGATTAAGTATCAGTGCCATTTTTAAAATACGGTCACTGCGCCCCTGCCAATACTGGGAACGTTTTTCTACCGGCTCCATCAGGTCACGGAAAAAATCGAGATCATGGTCCCGGTCCAAACCCAGCTCACGGAGAAATTCATCCTCCTGCAAACGGCTACCATAACCGGGCTGGTGCTCCTCTATCACCACAGAGGGGTCCAGTCTGCGGATAAGCTCGGCAATTTTTGCCTCCTGCCCCGATTGCAAACCACCACGGCTTATATCGGCGGCAATGGCAGCCATGCTATCTCCCAGCTGCTGTACCTCTTGCTGGTCGTATTCAACAAAGCCATGGGCTTTAAAGCTATCGACAAAGCTTCTGACCCGGTCGAGTACCAGTAATACCAAATCGCTGATAAGCGGGGTGTAGTGGACTCTGCCCTCACGTAGCAGGCTGGATAAATCTTCTACCGCATTCATTAAGGGCATGGCAGGAGCAAAACCCACAATACTTAAATCACCCTTGATGGTATGGACGGAACGAAACAGGGAAAGCAGTAACTCAGTATCATCGGGCTGCCGATCAAGCATCAGCAGCGCCTGTTCACTAATCTGGTAATGGTTATTAATATCGTCGATCAATTCCCGGACTACGGCCAGGTCGATATCATCACACTGAAATACGCCCATAACGAATATGCTTTGTTGGTGTTGTTATTAGCATGAGTATAACCCAACGGTCAGAACTTTTAAGCCTAGGCATCAAGGTCGGGGATCATCATCGCTTTAATACGCTCAATATTTTGTTTGAGCCGCAGTTTTTGGCGTTTTAGCCGCTGCAATTGTAGCTGATCAATATAGGGAAATTCCTGCAAGCGCAGAATCTCGACATCAAGCATACGATGTTCGGTGCGCAAGGCGAGTAGCTGGCTACCCAGCGATGGGATTTCAGAATTTTCCATGGGCGAAAAGTAGCGTGTTAGCTGCCATAACACAACCTTTGGCGAGGGTTATTTAAAACAATGGAATAACCTCATTCCCCACCAGCCCATAACCACCCTGAACAAATACATTACCGTAGGGTGGATTACAATCCACCGCTCAAACAGCCCCAGGCAGGGATTGGGTGGATTATAATCCACCCTACGGTAATGTATTTGTTAGGGGCTGGGGTTCAGCTTAGGATTGGTACAGTTGGTTATCAACAAATTGTTTGATGGTTTGCTGGCCCGCCGTATCCATAGAGGTAAACTCCAAACTGCAGAGTACACCGTTTTCTCCCTGGTCAACTTTAACCACCCGGGCATAAATATCGGTGGTACCTGTGCCTAACAATTGCAGCGAGACTTGCATTTTGATCTCTGAGAAGGGCTCCAGCATAATGGGGCTAACCATCAACAGGCCGTTGTAACCCAGATCAACCACCTCACCCTGAAATTCTTTGCTATCCACTTGCTTGCCCACCAGGCGGTGGAAAAAACAGGGCATATGAATCGCCACCCTTGGGCTTTTTCGGATTTCCCGGCGCGGTACGGTCATCGCCCGAGGCCGTGTCGTCCCCATCAGGTCATAGAGGTGCACCGCTTCTTTTTTGCCTTTCACCCTGACTTTATTGGGCTCACCAACCAGCACAAAAGACTTGGCCATACGGTAGGTATTTTCGCTAATTAGAATTTGGCCGCGCAAGCTCTGGGCTTCAATACGGGAGGTCAGGTTCACTTCGTCACCAATGACGGTGTACTCGCGGTGATGGTCTGAGCCCAGCGACCCGGCCATCACTTGGCCGGTATTGATACCAATGCCCATAAACATTTCCGGCAGACCCAGGGCGAGGTTCTGCTCATTAAATTCTGACATGGCTCGCTGCATTTCTACCGCGCAGGCAATGGCTCTTTCAACATCATCGACACCCGATTGCGGGGCGCCAAATAACACCATAATGGAGTCGCCCATTAATTTATCGATGGTGCCACCATGCTGCACAATCACTTCGGTCATACGGGAGAAATAGCGGTTAAGTAGTTCCATCACGGTCAGGGCAGAGAAGGTTTCTGCCAGAGCGGTAAAACCGCGGATATCGGAGAGCAGGATGGTCACGCTGCGGGACTCGGGGGCGGCATCGTTAATATCGCTGGCCAGCAGCAGTTTTTCAATTTTGCCCAACAGCACCTTTTTAGCCGCGCTGCGCTCAAACTGTGTGGGCAGGCAAGATTGCACTTCCGAGCAAATACTTTCTGCTAACTCTTTGTAGTTACTACCCTTTTTAAGCATGATACACCTTTATCAGTCCTTTACTTCCGGTTTTATATCGCCATGTTCCCCAGCGGCAGAGCGAGGCTTGCACACTCAGTTAACGGCCTACTGTTATACCACTTTTGGGCGGACAAACCCAATGTGAAAAACGCCATTATTATGGGTAATTTGTGGTGGGGTTAGTAGATGGGAGTTAGTAGATGGTGCAGGTACGAGCTGAGGTGGGTAGGTCTTTCCGGGGCACGCTATTCGCCATCCATGGCCGCTCTTCGGCAGCTATCCCTGCTGCCGACGGCCCCGGAAAGACCTACCCACCTCAGCTCTGGCATCATGTTTACGCTTTCTTTCTGGTTTTTTGGGCTAGCGAATCCATTTAGCTCTAATACTCAAACCACTACGTGAACTTGAAGAGTGAGTGAGGGCTTGGGTTTAAGGGGCGTAAAAATGCAGGGAGGACGACTGAGAGATGCCAGAACCGTCCCCTTAAACCCAAGCCCTCGCTCACTCCTACGCCAACAATCAAAACCGGAGAAAAAAATCAATGCAAACAACACTTAGAAAAAACCTCACCACTGCCACAGGGGCAAGCTTCCTCATGCCCCACCGGCTCCAACGCAAGAAATAACTGTTCAGCATCAAAGTCCCAAGCGCCTTCAGCCCATAGCCTGGCAACGGACGCATAAGTCCCCAACACCTTCCAAAACAGATCGTAAGCCTCTGGCAGGTGGTCGTCGGTTAACTCCATGCCCTCCTCAAAACTGAGCTGCTGGGCATTGATCACATCCGCGAAAGTGGATGCAAGGCTTAAGGCAGTATCGACATTCTCAATCACGGTTTGGTCATTCAAATCATCGATGGCAATCATCCACAGGTCTTCCAAATAATGGTGCCCCATCAACAAACCTTCGCACCACTGAGACAGCTCCTGTTGCCACAGCTCGGAATAACGGGCACTAAACGGCAAAAAGCGGCGCTGTCTGGCCATATCGGCAATATGTTCGGAGAGGGCAACCACCTGGCGGTAGAAACTGCGGGCCTCCTGTTCATTATCGAACTGAGGCTCATCATTCAACCAAATCAGATCAAACCACTCGGAGGGACGAATGGTTTCCGGAGAGCAAGCCAGGGCAAATAAAAAACCTTGTAACTGCGGATAGCTAAGCACCGCCTCGTGACTATGCAAACGCGCCAGGCGTTCACGCAGAGACTGCTCTTGTTCCTTGTCAAAGTGAGTAAATTCCACAGTTCTCAAAATGGCGCATTAAAGGCGCGTTGCTGTCATAGATTGATGCATTGGCTGACA
Organism: Oceanicoccus sagamiensis; assembly: GCF_002117105.1. Classification (GTDB taxonomy): domain Bacteria; phylum Pseudomonadota; class Gammaproteobacteria; order Pseudomonadales; family Dasaniaceae; genus Oceanicoccus; species Oceanicoccus sagamiensis. The sequence continues at coordinate 1,372,877 of NZ_CP019343.1, forward strand.
TACTACTGTGCGATCAGACTAAATGCCATCGGATTAAAGTAGGGTGGATTATAATCCACCAAACCCTGCCCCTGATCACTCAAAACGGGTGGATTATAATCCACCCTACGGGACCTAACGCCCCTGATTTGTCATCTCAGGGTTGGCCACTAAAAAATTCTCCACCGTATCGACAATAGCCTGAGTCTGACGGTCGATTTCAAAATTAATTTTATCTCCAATAACCTTGGCGCCATGGGTGGTTACACGCAGTGTTTCCGGAATATAACAAACGGTCAGAGTATGCTCGTCACGGTCCACTGCTGCCACGGTTAAACTGCAACCGTTTAAACCGACAAAACCCTTTTCAAAAATATATTTCATTTTTTCAGCCGGGGCCCGGTAGGTGATAAATCTATTATTTTCTGGCTGCTCAATGGCAACCACCTCGGCAGTATTGTCGACATGGCCCGATATCACATGGCCGCCGATCTCAACACCCTGCTTTGCCGATCGCTCAATATTCACCACATCACCGCTGTTTAATTCACCCAGTGTCGTTAACGACAGGGTTTGTTGCATAATGTCGAAATACACTTTGGCCTGCTCAATAGCGGTAACCGTGAGGCAGACACCATCCACCGCCACACTGGCTCCTATCGCCAAATCTTCCCGAAGCGGCGCGGGCAATTCGATGGTGAAGCTGTGTAAACCCGGCTTGCGCTCAACCTTCAATAAGGGAAAGGAGCCTTGAACAATACCTGTAAACATAGATTTTTCTCGGTTATATTAATCAGCAGGCAAAGTCTGCCGCAGAAGAGCTATAGTAAAGCTTTAGCTACGCCATAATAAAACAATCATATGCAACCGCATAGGTGGAGAAGACCAATGGACGAAGAACTTCGACAGATTACCGCCATTTATGATATGGCGGTTGAGTTTTTTGTAAACTACAGCTTCCAGTTAGTCGGCGCTGTGCTTATTCTGATAATCGGCTTCTGGCTGGGCGGCAGGATCGCGGCTTTAGTGCTGCGCCTGTGTGAGCGCCATTCATTGGATGCCACTCTGGCAGGCTTTTTTGCCAACACCGCCAAGTTGCTGGTGATTGCCATTATGTCCATTATTGCCATGGGCAAACTGGGTATCAGTATCGGGCCATTTGTCGCAGCACTGGGTGCGGTTTCACTGGGTGCAGGTCTGGCAATACAAAGCCCGCTATCCAATTATGGCGCCGGCTTAAATATTATTCTTACCCGTCCTTTTGTAGTTGGCGATACCATCAAAGTGCAAGCAGTCACGGGTATTGTTAAAGAGATTCGGCTCGCCTATACCCTGCTGACCAATGAAGATGGCGTTGAAATCATCATACCCAATAAGCATATTATCGGTGAGGTCATTCATAACTCCCATGAGGACACCCTGATTGAATTGGAGGTTGGGATTAGTTATCACGCCGACCCCGACCAGGCGATTGCGGCAGTAAAACAAGCCTTGCAACATCTAGATATTTCCACCAGTCGCAACCAGCCAGAGATTGGCATCGATAATTTTGCCGATAGTAATGTCACCCTCGCGGTGCGCTTATGGGCTCCCACCATTAGCCACTACCAAATACGCTATCAAGCCAATAGCGCTATTTATACCGCACTGAAAAACGCCAATATAGAGATTGCCTTTCCACAGCGAGAAATCAAGATGCTCCCGTAGGGTGGATTATAATCCACCAGATCACTGGCATCACGTTTACACTTTCTTTCTAACCGGTAGGGTGGATTATAATCCACCGGTATAGGCTAGGCTTGGTGGATTGTAATCCACCCTACGATGGTGGTATCTCGTTTACGCTTTCTTTCTAACCGGTAGGGTGGATTATAATCCACCGGTATAGGCTAGGCTTGGTGGATTGCAATCCACCCTACGATGGTGGTATCTCGTTTACGCTTTCTTTCTAACCTGTAGGGTGGATTATAATCCACCGGTATAGGCTAGGCTTGGTGGATTGCAATCCACCCTACGATAGTGGTATCTCGTTTACGCTTTCTTTCTAACCTGTAGGGTGGATTATAATCCACCGGTATAGGCTAGGCTTGGTGGATTGCAATCCACCCTACGATAGTGGTATCTCGTTTACGCTTTCTTTCTAACCTGTAGGGTGGATTATAATCCACCGGTATAGGCTGGGCTTGGTGGATTGTAATCCACCCTACGATGGTGGTATCTCGTTTACGCTTTCTTTCTAATCTGTAGGGTGGATTATAATCCACCGGTATAGGCTGGGCTTGGTGGATTGCAATCCACCCTACGATAGTGGTATCTCGTTTACGCTTTCTTTCTAACCTGTAGGGTGGATTATAATCCACCGGTATAGGCTGGGCTTGGTGGATTGTAATCCACCCTACTATGACCGCTTCAAATTGGTAGTATTTAACGGATTAAGCAATATAAGTGGAATTGAGTGGTAATAGTACAACTCACCCTAAAAGTCGCTAGGCAATAAATCATGAGTGGTTATACACTGAAAGCATACTTTATAGGCGGTGGACACCTTTCACCCTCTAGACGCTGTATTAGGAGGGACTCCGATGAGCATTAACGCGGTATTAATCGAAGAGACAACACAAGACAACAACCCCTGTGTCAGGAACTGTTGTCTGGATGACACTAAAGTCTGTATGGGTTGCGGCCGCAGCCTTGCGGAAATATTAGAATGGCATAATGCCGATAGCCCACGCCAGCAACAAATCAGCCAGCGAGCCAAACAACGTATGGGGCAAAGGCCGGGGTTTTAGTGCACTTTAAAGCTGGGAAAAATACGCCAGTAAAACCAAGCCCATAGCCAACGTTATCAACTGCGGTAAAATTCTGCCTTTAACCATCTCACTCTCCCCTTTATTAAGGTCAACGCGAGTTAGCTACTTGTTATTATTGGAAATTTAACCCGCGCTTTCAGTATAGGATATTTTGGCAAAAAGGCCTGATTGGCTGCGACAGTCACTAGATTGATGGGTTATTAGCTAATGCCACTGCGTTACTTTACTACCGCGAATTTCAAACTCGCCCTTCACAGCAAACTCACGCCAGTCACCATTAATTAAATGACGGACGCGGCCTTCGGTAAGCACACTGCCAGCTTCTGTTTCCTGCAAATGGTCCAACTGCCAGTCCACCTGTTCAACCTGATCCTCCACACCGGCAATAATATGCCAAATCGCTTCCTGGCCAATGGCTTTGCTACCTTGAGGGTGATGATAAACGGAATCATCGGAGAAAAAAGACAGAATACGGTCTTTATCATTATCACTAACGGCATCGATTAAACGCCTAATAACTTGCTGGTTTCTACCCGCTTTCATGAGTCTCCGCCCTTGCTCACACTGTGAGTGTTGTTATTATTGTAGTGAAAATCTAATTAAATCAGCAGCTTAAAAAAACAAACAGTTTTGACTGATTTATGCCTGGGGTCATCATACCCCTATCCGCCAAGCCTCTGCAATCCCTTAAAAATTACATGGTTATTATTTGATCAGCCTACTGCCAAACACTGCTATAGAGCGCCTCTATCTGTTGCTGGTCTGGAATAAGCGGGTTGTTATTGGGTGAGCCCGAAGCCAGCGCCTGCTGAGCCATGGTGCTAATCACACTCATATAGCGGCTGTTATCAATACCGTAGGCTTGGGGGGATGGGACAGAGAGATCGGCGTTTAATTGGTAGAGACCATCCAATAAAGCAATACCCGCAGCCTTGTCGCTATCGGCCGCCGAAGCCAACCCCATTGCCCGTGCGCAATCGGCATAGCGCTGGGTCGCACCGGGGAGAGAGAACTCCGTTAGCTGTGGCATAAGCATCGCATTGCTTAGGCCGTGGGGGACATGGAAAAAAGCACCCAATGGGCGGCTCATACCATGAATTAAAGTCACCGAAGCATTGGAAAAAGCCATGCCACCCTGAGTCGCTGCCAGCATCATGGCCTCACGGGCAGCCCGGTTATCGGGCTCATCACAGGCCGAGCGGATATGTCTGGCGATAGCAGACATAGAGGCCAGGGCAATACTGTCAGTAAAGGTATTGGCTTTGCGGCTCACATAAGCCTCCATCGCATGGCAGAGACTATCAATACCGGTATCGGCGGTTAAGCGGTAAGGCATACTCATCGTTAATTCGAAATCCACCAGCGCCGCGGATGGCATTAGGCCAACGCCCAGGCACATCATTTTTTCCTGAGTCTCGGTGTCGGTAACAACCGTTACACGGGTGGCCTCGGAACCCGTACCCGCGGTAGTAGGGATAGCAATAATAGGGGCGCCTACGGGTACCGGGTTGGGTGCCTTATAGTCACGCATCGCACCGCCGTGAATAGCCAATACCGCAACCGCTTTGGCAGTATCAATAGAGCTACCGCCCCCCAGTGCCACAACAGCATCAAAGTCACCCTGCTGCCAATACCTCACGGCAGCGGCGACGGAATCCGTGGTTGGGTCCGGTACACAGTCGGCAAATACGCCGTGCTCAATAGCCCCATCCTTAAGACACTGCACTATGCGATCCACATAGCCGCACTGCTGCATAAAAGGGTCTGTGACCAACATTGGGCGGCTGGCACCGAGTTCGGCCAATACCTCTGCGAGCTGGCCACTGGCTCCGGCACCGATACGTAAAATATTGGGAAGGTAAATCGAAGAGGCTACCACTGTTTATCTCCAGGCCCTTTCTTCAAGGCCTATGATTATAAGTATGCTTATAACTATTTTAGGCCCGAAAAAATACCATGCCCAAGGGCTAAAGTATATTGGTGGCTGCTGCCCGCTAAAACGTTATCGCGAACTGGCTTTCAATTGCGGCATCAGGGCAATCATCTCTTTTTCCAAAGATTTATCAGCCCTTTTACAGTGAGTCATGGCCGAGCTCCCACAAGCGCCACACTGACGCAGAGACTTTTGTGCCGCAAAGAGATATTTATGCTCTACCGATGACAGCTGTGCTAAACGCTGATCAATAGCATCCAGTGTTTTTGCAAAGGCTTGCTCGCGGTTTTTACAGTCGATAATCGATTGCATATCGGCCCCCTGACTTACTGCATTGTCTTTGCCGGTATTGACTAAGACCTGCATATCGCGCCATAGCACATGAGCAGCAGAGTCACCGGTTACCGACTCAACCGCACAGGGGGTATGACTAAAGGACGGCCTGCCATGGCTATCCACACACTGGTAAATGTCTGCCACAGCCATGGCTGGCATAAGCAGTAAGGCACAATAAACGATAACTCGCTGACAAATATTCTGATAACAGCGACGGTGGATTGTTAGCAGTAAATCCATTAAAAAAGCTCCATTGATAACGCAATAAATAATAACCGCGATTATCATACCGAAGGCCATTCAAGAGTCAAAGTTAAGCACACACTATTAAGCATTCTCAGATATACTGGCCAGAAATAATCGCTAATATCTCGGTATCTATCTATGCCAAACACACTCTATGACTACACCATTATTGGTGGCGGTATAGTCGGTGTGTCAGTGGCATGGCAATTAAAGCAACGCCTCCCCCATGCTTCCATCCTGCTTATCGATAAAGAAAGCCAACTCGCACAGCATCAAACCGGGCACAATAGCGGCGTGATCCATGCCGGTGTTTATTATGCACCGGGCAGCCTGAAAGCAGAGCTCTGTAAAAAAGGCGCGGCGGCCACCTTAGCGTTTTGCCGGCAGTATGGGATTGCGGTCAAGCAACCGGGCAAATTACTGGTAGCTTGCAACGCGCTGGAACTGCAACGGATGCAAGCCCTGCAACAACGCTGCCAGAAAAATGGGATTGGCGTGACCGCCTTAAACCAGCAACAGCTAAAACAACAGGAACCGAATATTACCGGGCTGGGTGCGCTACTGGTGGAAGATAGCGGCATTGTTGATTACTCACAAATCACAAAAACTATGGCTCGCTTATTTCAACAACAAGGGGGCCATGTGCAACTCAATACGCAGTTGCAGGCTGCGGTCGAAAACCGCGATAACATTAGCCTTACCACCAATCGTGGAGCCATCACCAGCCGCTATGTCATTGCTTGCGCAGGTCTGGCTGCCGATAGAGTGGCCCGATTGCTCAATCTGGCTATCGATTTTTCTATTGTGCCTTTTCGGGGCGAATATTATCAGCTCTCGCCAGAAAACCATGACCTTATCCAGCGGCTGATTTATCCCATACCCGATCCGGCACTGCCGTTTTTAGGTGTGCATCTAACACCTATGATCAATGGCGGAATTAGCGTGGGACCCAATGCAGTATTAGGGTGGAAGCGGGAAGGTTATGGCCGTATCAATTTTAAGCTGAAGGATGCTATCGACATGCTGAGGTTTCCGGGTTTCTGGAAACTCTGCCGCTCCCAGTATCAATCCGGTATCAGTGAATATAAAAATAGCCTCTATAAACGTGGCTACCTTAAACAGATACAAAAATACTGCCCGCAATTAACCCTGCAAGACCTGGAACCCTACCCAAGCGGTATACGCGCTCAGGCGGTATTAGCTGACGGCTCACTGGTACAGGATTTTCTGTTTGCCGAGTCTGCCCGCAGCCTGCATGTCTGTAATGCGCCCTCCCCCGCCGCGACCTCGGCGATCCCTATCGGGGACTATATTTGCCAACGGCTGCAAGAAAAAACCAGCGTCTGAAAAGCGCAGTGATGGCGCAGTATTTGCAATCCACCCTGTAATAAGCACAACTAACACCAACACTGTGCGTTTTTAACCCATAAACAGGCAAAGGCTGCAAACCGTGCACTTAATTGAACCGCAAACGTCCCAAAGTGAAGCATTAAGCACCACCTTCAAGCAACTTCAACAGGGATTAACCACGTTAAAATTATTGTGCCAACTGACCCAACTACTGCAACATCACCGCGGCTCCAGCATGGCCTATTTAAGTGGCTCCCAGGACTTTCTGCCGCAGATTGAAAAACTTCAGCTCAGTATTGAAACAGCGCTGCAATTAATCAATGAGCTCAATCATAGCTACTACCGCTGTATCCCTGAAGACTTACTCAACAACATTAATAATGATTGGAAAACCATTGCTATGGGTTGGCAGCAAGATCAGGTAATGCCTAATTTTGAATTTCATAGCCATCTGGTGGACTCATGCAATAAATTATTGCGCCTGTGCATGGTGGAACAGCTAAGACCGTTAATGCTTCAGGGCAATAGTCGCCATCAAAACCTGCTTGAACTGATCTTTATTACCTTCCCTAACAGCATAGAAAATCTGGCCATGCTAAGGGGCCTGAGTACAAATGTGGCGGTGATAAAAGCCTGCGGAACAGAGAGCCATGCCAAGATATCTTTTTTGATTAAAGAGATAGAGCAGCAAAACAAAGTGCTGCTAGGGGACATTATTACTATAAAGTCTGATATCGACTTGATTAAAAACTATCAAAAGCCGCTGCATAAATTCTTATTAACCGTCAAACTCTCTATTCTCGAAAGCCCTGACATCACAGCCGATAGCTCACAGCTATTCAAAATGTCCACAGATATTATCAATACGCAATGGAATGCAGTCGGCCAGGGCATGCAGCGCATTGAAGACAGCCTTTATCGTCTATTAATCAGCGCCTGAATATTTATCGTTTAATTTTCAGGTTTATGCCCTTTTTTGGGAACAGCCTGCACCACCCTCTTCCATAACAATCTTTATGCCTGCGAACCAGCATTGTGCACGCTGCCTCTTTGGCATCATTGCAGAGCACAGCCCTTTAGCCATATAAAAAATAGCGCACTCCAGTGAAGCAAAAGCTGTTTTCTATGCACCAAATATTTGCAGAACCGTGTTTTTAGCCGATTGTAATTTTCTGGCACAGGCATTGCTAACACCTAAGCAGTGATTTCTATTCTGCAAAACCAATCACTTGCAGAACGACCAACTAGCGGAGTGAAGCATGATATTCAATCAACAAAAATCGTTAAGAAAAACAATAACACGGACAATGGCCGCTATCGCCACAGTGGCGGCCAGCAGCTTTTTTACACTGCATAGCAGCGCCAATGCTGAGGAACTGGGCTGGCCAGAAAAAGAAGAGCTAACTTTTGGCTTTATTAAACTAACCGATATGGCACCCATCGCCATTGCTTATGAGAACGGCTACTTCGAAGATGAAGGTTTATATGTCACCATCGAAGCACAGGCTAACTGGAAAGTATTATTAGACGGCGTGATTGATGGCCGCTTGGATGGCGCGCATATGCTAGCGGGCCAGCCCATCGCCGCAACAATGGGTTTTGGTACCAAGGCTCATATAATTACGCCTTTTTCTATGGACTTAAATGGCAATGGTATTACGGTTTCCAATAGCGTCTGGGAGCAGATGAAACCGAATATTCCCAAAATGGCGGATGGCCGGCCGGTACATCCGATCAAAGCCGATGCTTTAAAGCCAGTGGTTGAACAATATAAAGCCGACGGCAAACCTTTTAATATGGGTATGGTTTTTCCCGTTTCCACACATAACTATGAACTGCGCTACTGGTTAGCCGCAGGGGGTATACATCCTGGCTATTATGCACCGCATAAAGGTGACAACTCAGGAAAAATTGATGCTGACGCGCTACTCTCAGTCACCCCACCACCACAAATGCCAGCTACTTTAGAGGCAGGCACTATTTATGGTTACTGTGTGGGTGAGCCCTGGAACCAACAGGCGGTATTTAAAGGTATTGGCGTACCCGTCATTACCGATTATGAAATCTGGAAAAACAATCCGGAAAAAGTCTTTGGCATTACCGCTGAATTTGCCGAAAAATATCCCAATACAACCATTCGCCTAACCCGTGCTTTAATTCGCGCAGCACAATGGCTAGATGAAAATAATAATGCCAACCGCCCGGCAGCCGTAAAAATTCTTTCACAATCTAATTATGTGGGGGCTGACTATGACGTCATAGCCAATAGCATGACTGGCACCTTTGAATATGAAAAAGGCGACAAACGTGAAATACCTGACTTTAATGTGTTCTTCCGTTACAACGCCACCTATCCCTACTACTCCGATGCCATTTGGTATCTGACACAAATGCGTCGCTGGGGACAAATCTCCGAAGACAAATCCGATAGCTGGTATATCGATATGGCAAAAAGTGTTTATCGCCCCGACATTTATCAAAAAGCCGCTGAGTCTTTGATCGCAGAGAAAAAAGTTAAGGCCACGGACTTTCCCAACTTTGCAGAAGAAACGGGCTTTAAACCAGCGCAAAAAGATTTTATCGACAATATTGAATTTGATGGCAGCAAACCTAATGCCTATATCGATAGCTTTGCCATAGGCCTGAAACAAGGAGACCTGCTGTAAAAGCAGTTAATCACTATGAATAGTTCTGCCACCGTTTTTAGTAAATTACTCCCCAATCAAAGCTCGGGCTTTCACTATGGCAAGCTGATCAATAGTGCGCTGAAAAATATCGGCATACCACTATTGGGCATTGGCCTGTTTCTTTTACTCTGGGCCGGTGCAGCGCAAAATATTGATACGTCTTTGGGTAAATTTCCCGGCCCCGCTGCGGTAACAACACAGTTTGCCGCGTTGTATAACGAACATAGTGCAGAGCGGGAAAAGGCCGATAAGTTTTACCAACGACAGGAAAACCGTAATGCTGAGCGTCTGGCTAAAGACCCGGGCTATCAGGCAAAAATCCGTAACTATACCGGCAAGGAAACGTTTCTTGACCAGATTGTTACCAGCCTAATAACGGTTAGCAGTGGTTTTTTACTGGCGGCGTTTATCGCCATCCCTCTGGGTATTGCTATTGGCCTAAGTAAAACCCTCAATATGGCCGTTAACCCTATTATTCAAATTTTTAAGCCCGTGTCTCCACTGGCTTGGCTGCCATTGGTCACAATGGTTGTCAGTGCTTTATATATAAGCCCTGAGCCAATGGTAGCCAAGTCTTTTTTAAATTCGATGATTACGGTGACCTTATGCTGTATCTGGCCCATGGTCATTAATACCTCTGTCGGCGTAGCCGGGATTGATGATGACCTGGTCAATGTTAGCCGGGTGCTGCGCTTGCCCGCATTAAAACATGTGCAAAAAATTGTACTGCCCGCAGCGATTCCAATGATCTTTACCGGTATGCGCTTATCACTTAGCGTGGCCTGGATGGTATTAATTGCCGCTGAAATGTTGGCGCAGAATCCGGGGCTGGGAAAATTTGTCTGGGATGAATTTCAAAATGGCAGTTCCGAATCACTTAGCCGCATTATGGCGGCGGTGATAACGATTGGTTTTATTGGTTTTTTACTGGACCGATTAATGTTGCAACTACAGCGCTGGGTGTCCTGGGACAAATCATCAGCACAACGCTAATTAATTATTAAGGAAACAACTATGAGTGTGTTACTGGATATCAGCCATATTGATATGGAGTTCCCTACGCCTGATGGCTGCTTTAAAGCGCTGGACGATGTGGACTTACAAATCAACAAGGGAGAATTTGTTTCCCTGATCGGCCACTCTGGCTGTGGTAAATCTACGGTACTGAATATTGTGGCCGGTTTATATCAGGCCACCAAAGGCGGGGTAATTCTTAATAGTAAAGAAGTCTCTGAACCCGGCCCTGAGCGAGCGGTGGTTTTTCAAAACCATTCGTTATTACCCTGGCTAAGTGCCTATGAAAATGTTGAGCTCGCGGTTAAGCAGGTATTTAAAAACAGCAAAAGCCGACAGCAAACCCGTGAGTGGATTGAGCACAACTTAAAACTGGTGCATATGGACCACGCCATGCATAAACGCCCCGATGAAATTTCTGGCGGTATGAAACAGCGTGTAGGTATTGCCAGAGCATTGGCAATGCAACCGGATGTATTACTAATGGACGAACCCTTTGGCGCCCTCGATGCCCTGACCCGTGCCCATATGCAGGATTCTTTGATGGAGATTCAGGCGGAGCTAAATAATACCGTTATTATGATTACTCACGATGTCGACGAAGCCGTTTTGCTATCTGACCGTATTGTGATGATGACCAATGGCCCCGCCGCCACCATTGGCGAGATACTGGCTATTAATCTGCCACGCCCCCGCAGCCGGTTAGCTCTGGCAGACAATCCGGAATATAACCGGCTGCGCTCAGAGGTATTAAAGTTTCTCTATGAAAAACAACGCAAGGTGGAACCGCTACCCAGCAGCAAGCCAGCGAATAGCAAAAACACCGAACAAGCCGCTTAATGGCATAAATATATAACTGATCTATTATTGAATAAAGAAAAAACGGAGCAAAAACTATGCAAGCCAGAAAATCCTTTTTAGGCCACCGCCCGTCACTATTACTAGGGGCATCTCTTCTGACCATAAGCACTTTTAGCCCAACAGCCCTGAGTGATGCTATTGCAGAGGCGCTAAGCAGTGGCACCGCTTATGGCGATTTTCGGATGCGCTTTGAGACTGTTGACCAGGATAATGCCCTTGACGATGCCGATGCACTGACCCTGCGCTCGCGCCTCGGTTATACCACCGGCGCCGTCAGTGGCTTTTCTGCCACTATCGAGTTTGAAGACTCTCGCTCTGTTGCTGGTATCGACGACTATAACGATACGATTGGCAATGGCACTGAATACTCTGTTATCGCCGACCCGGAAACCACTGAATTAGACCAGGGCTTTCTGCACTATAAAACCGACAAGCTTAGTTCAAAGCTGGGCCGCCAGGTAATCAAACTGGATAACACACGTTTTGTTGGTGATGTTGGCTGGCGCCAGGATAGACAAACCTTTGATGGCTTAAGCTTTGACTACAACCCACTGGAAGACCTGACGGTTAAATACGCCTACCTTGAACAGCGCAATCGTATTTTTGCGGAAGAAAAAGATATTGATTCTAAAGATCATCTATTAAACGCCTCCTATAAAACCGGCCTGGGCACCCTTACCGGCTATGGCTATTTATTGGAAGAAGATACTGATACTGAATTAGCCTTTGATACCTTTGGTATTCGCTTTAAAGGCGCCACCGATACCGGCGATATCAAACTGCTCTATACCGCTGAATTTGCCACTCAGGAAAAATCCAGCCAGGGCGCTGAAGATTTAGACGCTGATTATATATTTCTTGAAGGTGGCGCTGTAATTAGCGGCTTTACCGCCAAGTTAGGTTATGAAGTGTTAGGCTCGGATGATGGGCAGTTTGGTTTTTCTACACCACTGGCAACTCTCCATGCCTTTAATGGTTGGAGTGATCAATTTTTAAATACACCCAATGAAGGTTTGGTTGATACCTATATCTCTGTATCCGGTAAATTGGCAGGGGGTAAATGGGTAGTTGCCTACCATGATTTCTCCGCCGATGAAGATAGCGATATCAGCGATGACTTTGGTGATGAGATCAATATTTCTTACGGCAAAAGCTTTGGCAAGCACTATTCAGCGGGCATTAAATATGCCGCTTATAGCGCGGACGACCCGGCCAATAACGGTGCTACCGGCTTTGTCGATACCGATAAAATCTGGATTTGGGCTGGCGCTAAATTTTAAGCCTGTAAAAGCTACGGAGTTTCACTGCTGCTATCAGTGGTGAAACTCTACATAAAACTTAACCGCCCCCAGCGGTTTAACCTGGTGATAGATAGTGGGCTCCACTACCCCATAACGCTGCGGCGATAAAATGATTACTTCGGTTTCCGGCTCATTAATCGTGTATTCCAACTCCCCTTCCAGAATCACAATTTTCCCCCATACTCCGGCTTTGGTTTGATGGGCTTTTAGCAAACCCTTGGGCACCGTATCCTGATCGAAGGTGGGTGTTTTTTTATAGGGCACTATATGCTCAGGTAAGTTTTTCATTGACCTTTATCCCGCCAGCGTATCGCTGACTAATAGATTGCTTAACCAAACCGTTTGATAGGGGCTGAGTTTGAGTTGCCCTTCCAAATCTGCCAGTGTCTCGCCACTGAGTAAATCTGTCCACTGGTCAGTACCAATCAAGTTGATATCCGCCAAATTAATTAACTGCTCACTGCGTGTCACATTGCTGAGGCAGAAGATACTTTGCTCACGCTGAATACTCTGGCGCCAAAAGGCAAATACACCGGTGCCCAGATGCAAAGTAAATTGCGTAGCATTGGGGTGAAAAGCCGGCTGCTGGCAGCGCAGGCGCAAACTATCACCTAGCTGTTCAAAGATTATCTGGTGATGCCTGTCCTTATCAGCCAGTGCATCATATAAAGCCTGCTCTTGCCAGACATGGCGGTTAATCGAACGGTTATGCCCGGTATTCTCCAGTTTGGCATAATCGTTTTCTGTAGCTATCAAACTGTGGATATAGAATGCTGGCACCCCTTCCAGGGCCATCATTATCAAATGCGCACAAATAAATCGCTGACTCTGCCAGTGATCTGCCCCCCCTTCCATCGTGCCCTTTAAAGCATCGTATAAAGCAATATTGATTTCATAGGCCTTATCGACACCCTCCCGGGATTTTCGGTAAGTTACCTTGCCACCAAATTTTCTAATCGCTTTGACCAACTCTTCGCGATGTTCGTCATCTACCAGGCCATCCAGCGGCCTGAGGCCAATACCATCGTGGGAAGCAATAAAATTTAAATAGGCGGTGCCCGCCTGCGCTGGCGGCATACTCATCATCCAGGTTTTTAAATGCCGGCAATCGCCACTGAGCAGGGTATATAGCAATAGGGGCGGTAATGAAAAGTTATAAATAATATGCGCTTCATTAGCATTGCCAAAATAAGTCAGGTTTTCTCGATTGGGTACATTGGTTTCGGTGATAATCACCGCATCGGGGCTATGATGCTCCACTAGGGTTCGCAGCAATTTAATAATTTCATGGGTTTCCTGCAAATGAATACTGGGCGTCCCCACCTCTTTCCATAAAAAAGCCACCGCATCCATCCGGAAAATTTTTACCCCGCGGGAGAGATAGTGGCGAATAATATTAACAAATTCCGCCAATACCGCAGGGTTTTTAAAATTTAAATCCACTTGATCAGCACTAAAGGTACACCAGACATAACGGCTGCCATCAGCGGTTTCCACCTCAGTCAGCAGCGGTGAATTGCGGGGCCGTACCACTTCGCTCAAATCATCGTCCGGGTGGGCTTCAAAAAAATAATCTTTGCCCGGGTCCAGTCGTTTTTTAAAATTGTCAAACCAGCGACTGCGGGCAGACATATGGTTGATAACCACATCCGACATCAGTTTATAGTTATCAGCTATTGCAGTGATATCTTCCCAGTCACCCAATGCAGGATTAACCATCAGATAATCCATCACGGAAAATCCATCATCGGAGCTATAGGGGAAAAAGGGCAAAATATGGACCGAGTTAACAGCACCCTGTAAATAATCATCAATAAATCGTTTCAGAGTAGTGAGCGGTTTTTCATCCGGTTTAACAATGCTATTGCCATAAGTAATTAACAGACAATCGGCCTGATCCCATAAATTGCGGTGCGGCCTGGGTGGCTCTGCGGTGACTTCCAGCCCCATCGCACTGATTAATTCTTTAGCCAGGGCTTCAAGCTCAACATTGGGATAGAGCACCGATATATGCTCAACCATTCGACGCAGCAATTCTGGCTTACTACTGTTTTCAGGCATGATTATTTCTCATTCGCACTAAACTCTTGATAATCCTCTTCAACGGCCGTTTTTAGCTGTTCAAGAATATCAGGGACGGCACTGACCACACGGTTCCAACTGGGAATAAACGGCGTATCCATCGGCTTATCCAGAAAATGCTCACCGGCACGCATCACATTTTGGGCAAATAACTCTACCGCCTGCTCTTCCCCATGACGATCATAATCCAGGCCATTAATTAATGCATCATTGTGATAGGTTTCAACAAAGTCCAAGGCCACCCTGAAATAGGTGGCCTTGATCGAGCGAAACTTCTCGGTGGAAAATATTTCACCATTGGTGGCCAGCTTTCTAAAAATAGCCTTGGCAATATCAGTACTCATTTTTGACAAACCCTGTTCAACATCGGTCAGGGATAAATCCTGATGCTTATGATCATAGACCTCGGCAATATCAACCTGGCAGAGACGGTTGGTGGCATAGTTGCGTTTCATTTCTGATAACACCCCCACTTCCAGGCCCCAGTCACTGGGAATACGCAGATCATTGATAACATCTACCCGCATGGAGAATTCTCCCGCCAGCGGGTAGCGAAAGCTATCCAGATATTCCAGAAAATCACTATAGCCACAGACTTTTTTTAATGACCTGAGTAATGGCGTAACAAATAAACGGCTTACCCTGCCGCCCATTTTATTGGTGGCTACCCGTGGATAATAGCCCTTGCAAAATTCATAGCTAAATACCGGGTTGGCTACCGGGTAAATCAGCCGCGCTAATAATTCACGGCTATAGGTGGCAATATCACAATCATGCAAGGCCACCGCCTCGGCTCTTTTTGATGCCAGCGTATAACCATAGCAGTACCAAACATTTCTCCCCTTGCCCATTTCATTTGGCGCCAGACCCAATTCTTTTAACTTAGCATCCAGAGCCATTAATCTGGGGCCATCATTCCATAAAATTCGGTGGCGCTGGGGTAGCTTGCTAAAATATTGCAGCGCATGTTGATACTCTTCGAGATTGGCACGGTCCAGACCGATAACAATTTCATTGAGGTAGCTGACCTTGGTCAGCTCTTCTACAATATTGGCCAACGCTTCGGTCTGTAACTCGGAATACAGCGAGGGCAGCACCAGACCCATTGGCCGGGACTGTTTAAAACCTTCCAACTCTGCTTCCAGATCGGCCAGCGGTCGTTTGGCAATATTATGCAAAGTCGTAATCATGCCGTTTTGATGAAAGTCACCCATAGTTGTCTCCAGCGTTTTTAATCAATAAATAATGGCAATAGTTGGTCCATTGCCTGTTGCCAGCCTTCGGGGCCTGTTAATGTTGTTCTGATCATTTTTTCTGGCCCGGCTAACTGCATAGACCCTGACCGATCCGATTGAATCAGCACCGCAATATCCGCAGCATTTAACATTGCCTGATCGTTAGGGCTATCACCCAGCGCAATAATTTTGCTACCGGGATAATTTTTTCTGCACCACCATTGCATCGCACTGGCCTTATCAACGGCGGACATCACACAGAGAAAACGCCCGCCCTGCTGGGCGACTAAGCCATGCTCGGCTAACTGTTCGATAAAGTCCTGTAGTCTCGGCTCGGTATCCTGCCACAAGAGAGGTTCGCTAAAATCACGCTTAGCTGCCAACCGGGCCTGCTCAAGGGTTAAACCGGTCATTGCCTGTATGCCCTCGGCATCGCAGTCAGCAAAACCGGTAAATTGATACTGTGCTGATTGTCTTAAGGTCTTTAATACCTCCAACACCGCAGCTCTTGGTTTGGCAAATGCGTTACAGAGCCATTGTGTTGTGGCAGGCTGATAGACCGCCGCTCCATTTTCACTAATAAAAGCCTGCTCAATGCCCAGCTCTTTTTGTATAGCTTTAATTTCCGCTGCGGTTTTGCTGGAGTTAATAATCAGAGGAATGTTTTTTTGTTGAATCGTTGCCAAGGCTTTTGATGCCGCACTAAAGCTATAACTGTGATGGTCCAGCAAGGTGCCATCAAGGTCAGTAACAATAATCACCGGCGGTTTATCAGTCATGGTTTTTGTCTAGGCCCGTGGCATAATCAATACCATGCTGTTGATTCAGGTAAAACACCACATCTGCTCTGGCGGGCATTTCCTGCAACTGATATTCGGTTAAACGTTGAAAGTGCTGAATAAAACGCTGTATTTGCTCAGCTGTCATCACTCCCTTCGAGGGGCCCTCACTGGCCAGTAATTTTTCTTCCTGCAATTGCCGCCACTGTTTTACCGCCACCATATCCGGCACCGATAACATGACTAAATAATCCAGGGAAGAAAACCACTGGCGATAACCATGGTCGAGGCAGTTGTTGATATAGCTTCGCCAGCGACCATCGGCATCTTCATTTTCTTCCAGATCATTAATCGGATTTGATAATGCCGACTGCGGCTGGGGTATGGCCCCCACGCACCAGCCTTCCAGTAAGATAATATCCGCGGGCTGCTGTTGATAATGCCATTGCTGTTCCGGTACGGGATCATCGCTAGCTTTATTAAATGCAGGCAAGCTCACCGGTTTGCCGGCCAGTAATTGCGAGAAAGTATGCTGCGCCAGAGGTATATCATGGGTGCCGGGCACACCGCGGGTTTTTAATAGTGGATGGACATTTTCCGCTAGCCATTGCCTATCTGCACGGGCCAGATAAAAATCATCCAGCGATAATACCACGGTATTTTTTTGGTATTGCTGCTCCAAAATAGCGTTTAAAAACAGGCATAGGGTAGATTTGCCAGAGCCCTGCCCACCATTAACCCCTATCACCAAAGGCCGCTGCTGCTGGCGTCTGGCAAGCTGGGCACTTAGTGGCAGGATATACTCCGTGACCAGGGTTCGGTATTGTGCTGGCAACTGCTGCTGATTAATCAGCTCGCTGATCACCGTATCTATATCAGGCATACTATGACTTTCTCATCCCCATTCGGGTTTAACCTTAAGCTGGCAAGGCAGTTTTTATCCTCCCATCACTCTATCTCTATTCCTATTTGCATTTCAATTATTGCGCCAAGATAGAATATCCGCACAGTTTTAGGTCAATAAACTCTGCAAAAGAAGATATAGTCATTTAAATCAATCACTTAATTTTTTCGGCAGGGGAAACTTGCCAATACTCAGGCTCACCATAAAGCAGCAGAAAGCCAGAGCTGCGCACCAGCTCAGGGCAAAGCCTCTTTCTGGTGCAAAATAATCCAGCTTAAATAAATACCCGTAGTCCAGGGCCGCCATCAAATTGTTGCGGACGATAACCCCATTGCTCGGCGATGGTTTCCACAGTCAGCACTTCGGCTGGCGGACCCATGGCGCTAAAGCGACCACTATCGAGAATCCCTACCCGGTCGCTATAGAGCATACTCAAATTAAGGTCATGCATAATCACCAATGCGGTCACTTTATTGTTATGGCAGAGTTTTTTGGTCAGGCTTAACAGTTGATGTTGCTGCCCAAGGTCCTGGGCAGAGGTGGGCTCATCCAATAATAATAGTGGCGATTGCTCCGCCTGTGATAGCTGCACCAGCACTCTGGCCAAATGCACACGCTGGCGCTCACCCCCGGACAAACTTAAATAAGAGCGATCAGCAAACCTGAGGGTATCGGTTAGCTCAAGCTGCTCTGTTACCAAGTGTTGGCCTTGCCGTGTGCCAATACTCAGGGGAATTAAGCCCAGCGCAACCACTTCCCTGACAGTAAAAGGAAAATTGAGCGAGCTGCTCTGGGGTAATACAGCAAGATGTTTTGCCAGCACTGTTTTTGGCCAGTCAGCGATATCACGCTGGTGCAAATACCGCTTGCCAGTAATCGGCATTTCACCACAAATAGCTTTAAACAAGGTAGATTTACCGGCACCATTTTTACCCAGCACAGAAAACATCTCTCCTTCATGCAAACTAAAGTGATCAATATCCAACAGCCTATGCTGTTCAATAGACACCTGAAGCTGTTCGAGGGTCAACATATTATAAAAATGCCTTGCGTTGTTTAATCAGCAATAGCGCAAAAAATGGCGCGCCGATTACCGCCGTTAATAAACCTACCGGTAATTCTGAAGGTGCCATCATTAAGCGCGCACCAATATCAGCCAACAATAATAATAAGGCTCCAAGCAAAGCTGACAGGGGCAGTAAACTGCGATGATCAGGGCCAGTTAATAGTCTGATTAAATGCGGAATCACCAAACCAATAAAACCGATAATACCGGCTACGGCTACCGTCACACCAACACCCATAGTAGTAACGGCAATCAGTTTTATTTTTAAGCGCTCAATATCAATACCTAAATGGCGGGCCTCGGCCTCACCCAGTAAAAGTGCATTTAAGGCCTGTGCATGGCGCTGGTAATACCAGCTATTCATCAACAGCACCAATAAACACAGTACTAAGCTTTCTGTACTGGCAGAAGCAACGGAACCCATCTGCCATAAAGTAATATCGCGCAGGGCCTGGTCACTGGCAATCACATTGAGAAAGCCCATCACAGCACCACCAAAAGCTGCCACAGCAACCCCTGCCAGTAATAACATAATCACTGAGGTGCCGTTATCACCTTGCGCTAATTTAAAAACTAATAGAGTCGTCAGCAATGCCCCCAAAAAGGCAGCAATAGGAATACCGACGCCTGCCAACCACGCCGGTAAAAAAATAATAGCTATCGACGCCGCCAATGCCGCGCCGGAGGAGGCACCAATAATGCCAGGGTCTGCTAATGGGTTTCTAAATAAGCCCTGCATTACCGCGCCACACTGGGCCAGTATCGCACCGACCAATAAAGCCAATATCGTGCGCGGCAAACGTAAATCCAACACTACCAGCTGCTGATATTCCATCAAATTACTGTATGCCGTTCCCCAGACAACATCCCATACTGATAACAAGCTATCAGTTGCTGACAAAGACATTGCGCCACGGGTCAACGATAAAACAATGGCTACCGCAGTGAGAAAAACACAGAGCGGTAAAAAAAGTGATAGGGATAAACGTTGCATCAGGGTGTAGCCACCGGATATAACTGGCTGGATAATTCAGCCACTGCATCTATCGCTTTTAAACTAATACCAGCTACCAACAAATGACTTTCCACAGCGATAATTTTTTTCTGCTTACCCGCTGGGGTATAGCGCAACATGGGATTGCTTTGCATCAGCCCGGCAACAGATTTTTCACCCTTCTGGCCTGCAATAATAATCACCTCGGGCTCAAGGCTTAGTAAGGCCTCGGCAGATACTGAGCGGTAGCTATTATGTGTAGCCGCATTTTCCCCGCCTAATAAAGCGATAATATCGTTGCCGGTAGTGCCCTTGCCCGCCAGACGCAAGCCGCGGCCCTCCATATGTAATAGAAAAGCGACGCGGGTGTTACTGGGTAATTGTTGCTGCTTAATAACTAACATCCTGCTATCAATATGTTGTAGCAAAGGTTTAGCTTCTTGCTGCTTATCAGCCAACGCACTGATACGTTTAATATTCTCCGCTAGCATGGCTTCATTACTGGCAATATCTAATTGCATCAGTGTTAGCGGATAGGTTTTCAGGGCGGCAATAGTTTCTGGCGGTCCCATATGTGTGCTGCCAATAATCAGGCTGGGGTTTAGGCTTAATAAACCCTCGGTCGATAAGGTACGGTGATAGCCCAAACGGGGGATCTTACTCTCTGCTGGCAATTGGCTGGTCACATCCACACCAACAATTTGCTTAGTCATACCTAATGCAATTAATACATCCGTTACACCGGCATCAGTACTAATAATTCTTGCGGTAGTTTTTTCTTGCGCCAAAGCGCTATGGGTTGCTACTGTTAACAGTAATAGTCCACTGATCACTACTGCATAGATATTGTTGTAGTTAATATTCATTGTTGCTCACCAGGTTGTTCCATTATGATTTGTGCATTGCTAAAAGCCTGCTTATTTAAAAACGACAGCAGCTTTAATAAGGGTTCACTCGGTGCGTCTTTATCCGTCGCAATGGTTAAGGATTTATTGTTGTCCGCGGTTTTTTCCAGCAGTGCCCGTTTAAATTCAGCCCAGCTGTTATATTGCTGCTGGTCAATATGCCAGTAGGGTTTTTGATCGGTGATTGTTACCGTCAGTTCAGCCGTAATACTGTTATCCAAGGCCGCCTCAGTATCCGTATCCGGCACATCGATAGGCAGTGAAAGCAGTGGTGTATTCGCCGTAATTAATAAAAAAACAATTACGATAAACACAATATCGATTAGCGGGGTAATCTCCGCCGTTAATAAGGGCCCGTTATCCGCAGGCGTCGACTTAATCATCAACGGCCCCCAGCTCAATACCATCAATCAATAAATTCATGGTATTCATACTGTGCTCGGTGCGGTGAATAATTTTATCAATCCAAATTTGAAAACCGTGGGCGCCGGCCAGTGCCGGTAGCGCAATTACCAAACCCACTGCGGTGGTATACATAGCCAGGCCAAGCCCGTCGGCCAGCAAAGCTGGCTCAATGGGGCCGCGGTGATCGGCCAGACTTTCAAATACCTGGATTAAACCCAGCACCGTACCCAATAAACCCAGCAATGGTGTAAGCAGCGCAATCACCTGCAATAGCCGAATCCCACTGGACAGTTTTTGCCGCTGGGAAACCAACCAAATTTCGGCCAACTCTTCACGATAGTTTTTTGCCTGCTGGCGGTGAATGGATAAAAAATTTAAACCTTTGGCAACAATTTTAGGTTGTTGCTTGCCAGCAAATACTGGTGCTGCGGCATCTACCGTTTGCTGGCGCAGGGACTCCAGTATCAGCACCATTAATTTTTCCAGTAACAGTGCCAGAGTAATTAACGAACAAATTAACAGCGGCAAGGTCAGATGACCCAGTTGTTGCTGCAATACCTGATAAAAAGACATAAGCATTAATCCAATGAAAATTCGACCGGGATCCGCACATGGGATGCCACAGCAATATTGTTAATACGGTGGGCCATAAACTGCCATTGTTTAACGGCCTCCAAAGCCGCGCGGTCCAGCGGAGAAACGCCTGAGCTTTTAAAAATATCCGCTGCCAGCTGCTGGCCTTGCTCATCCAGCATCACATCAATCCAGACAATACCTTGCTGGCCACGCTTGCGCGCAATGCTGGGATAGCTTGGCGGTGTGGGCGAGCGGGCAAATAAAGGCTCGGTCACAATCGTTTGGTGAATACCTTGCTCGGACTTAGCCGGGGCGGCAGCGATTGACTCAGACTGTTGCAGCAGTTTTTCCTTAACCGGGGGCTGCTCTAGCTCTTCGGCCGCGATTTGCTCTACTGGCTGTGGTTTAGCCGAGGCTGGCTGCGGTTTAGGTGTTGCTATCTTTTTCGGTTTGGCTGTGGCCGTTTTAACCGGCTTTTGCTGTTCAACTTGCTCTTCAACTTGCTCTTCAATTTGTTCGGGCTGCTGCTGTGGCTGGGCTTTAGGCGTGGCCTGATACCGAAACGACAGTGCGAAATTCTCCGCCTGCATAGCGCCACTGGCCATTGGTTTCTGCTCTGCAGGCACCATCGCCAGTAATAAACCCTGTATTGTCATGGCGCCCGTAAAGCCCACCACCCTTATAGCCCTTATCAACCTTTTATCCCCTGATCCAATAATGACGCAGAGTCTACACAAGCCAATTTCTTAATGCAAATGATAACGATTAGCATTTACATTTGCATAAAGACTGTTTAGGATCGCATTTTTCAGCCCTAGTCGATAACAAAACAACAGGAGCAACCCATGAAGAACCTTATGCCACCGCTGGCTATTGGTGGCTTATTAGCCGCAAGTATCACCTCGGCCCTGGCCGCCGAAGCGCCGCAAAAACCACTGACCGTGTTTAAAACCGTTGCAGTCTCCGCCTCGCGAGTTGACCAGACTGCCCAGAGAGACAGCCGCAGTATCGACAGTGTTGGCCGCGAGCAATTGGAAGAAATGCAGCCAACCTCGGTGGCACAAGCGCTAAAATTTGAACCCAATATCACCGTCACCGGCGGCCCTGTTCCGGGTAATCAGTCGGTCAATATCCGCGGCCTGGAAGGCAATAAAGTGCTACAGATTATCGATGGCTCCCGGGTTAATACCAATTTTTCCCACCGCCCTGCTTACTTTTTAGACCCGGCACTGCTTAGCAGCGTCGATGTGGTTAAGGGGCCCGTCAGTTCGTTATGGGGTTCTGGTGCTATTGGTGGTGCCGTGTCCCAGCAGACGATTACTGCCGATGAACTGGTTACTAAAGAAGGTATTCCGGGTGGTTTTGTGAAAGCCGGCTTTAACGATAATGGTGACCAGCTGACCACGACGGCGGCGGTTGCCGGTAAAGACAATACCCTGAGCTGGTTACTGGCGGCGAGCTATCTCGACAGCGGCACCATGGAGCAAGGCAATGGCGACACCCTGTACGGCACCGAAGCCGAAAACCTGACCCTGCTGACCAAAGTCGATTGGGCCATTAACGAGAGCAACCGTATTGGCCTTAACTACCGCCATGCCGATAACGAAGGTGTACCTCCGGTGGTCGGCAGTGCCGACGATCAATTAAACAATAAAGACAGCCTGATTGAACGCGACGCTACTGATAAACATATCGCAGTTCATTACCATTACAACCCCAGCAGTAAGCTGGTCAAGCTGGATGCCAATGCCTACTTAAACGATACCAGCATCGAAGAAACCAATCTTAATAACGGCCGGGATATCAGTGATATTGAAACCACCGGTTTCTCGATCACCAACCAGGCAATGATTGCGGGCAAGCTAAATCTACTGACAGGTATCGATGGCTATAAAGACAGCCTGGATGCTGCCCGCCCCGATGCCGGCAGCGGCCGCCCTAACCCGCCGGACAATGCAGAAACCACCACTGTCGGTGCCTTTTTCTACGGTGATTACCCGCTGACCGACACAGTAGTGATTGAAGCTGGCGCACGCTATGACAGTTTTGAATCTTCAGCGGATGGTTTTAAAGACAATGATGAGTCTGCAGTTTCACCTTCGCTGGCTGCCAGTTGGCAAGCCACCCAATGGGCCAACCTGACACTGCGCTATGATGAAGCTTTCCGCGCAGCGGATGTTTATGAATTATTTATGGACGGTACTCACTTTGCGTTTTTCCCGGGTGGCCCAAGCAATGTGTTTGTACCTAACCCTGAGCTTGACCCGGAAACCTCAAAAAATATTGAGTTAAAAGGTGATTTTAACTTCAGCAATGTCTTTGCTAAAGACCAGCTAAAAGTGGTGGCCAGTGTATTCGAGAATAAAGTGGATGACTTTATCGAGCTTAGCGTAACTATCCCTGACGACTTTCCTCCCACCTGCTTTATTCCGGGAATGGGTACTGGCTGTGCCGGTACATCCATGTCTGAAAATGTCTCTGAAGCTAAGCTGGAAGGTTTTGAAGTCGGGGCGATTTATCAGCTGGACGCACTGACGGCATCGTTGTCCTACGGCCAGACCCGCGGTGAAGATGATCAAACCGGTGAAGACCTGTCAGGTATCCCCGCTGATAAATGGGTGGCGTCCGTTGACTATGGTATTTGGTCTATCGATACCAAAGTAGGTTTTAAAGCCATCAAAGCCAGTGACCAGGATAAAACCCCCAGTGACGATACCCAGGGGCCATACAAGGGTTATACCACTGTTGATTTCTATGCCAGCTGGGAGCCCAGCCAAAAAACATTGGCAGGGGTAAAAGTGGATATAACGGTAGCCAATGCCTTTGACCAGAATTACCGCAGCGCCTGGACCTCTGTGTTTGAAGCCGGCCGTTCGGTAAAACTATCAGCGCAGTATCGTTTCTAAAAGATAAGCCAGAGACCATCTCAAGCAAAGTAATAGGAGAGATAATATGACCGATAAAGTGACAGCAACCATGCCCGGCGAACAAGCCCAGCCCTTGTTGGAAACCGTCAGCCAGTGGCAAAATACCACCACCATTATTTTGCATGGCGGTTCGGTATTTGAATTTAAAGGGGTTTTCCCCAAGGGCCAACTGGCCCATGGCTTTTATAACTTAACAGGCGACAGTGGCTTTGAGGGCCATATCAATTTGGACAAAATCAGTACAATCGCCTTCCAAAGCAAACTGCACCGCGGGCAGGAAAGTCACGCCTTTGTCTTTCAGGATGCAACCGGTGAATGCATCTTTAAAATCTTTGTGGGCCGCGATGCTGAAGGGCAATTACACCCTGAGCAGAAAGCACAGTATCTGGCCTACCAACAACAATATCAAACAGGAGCAAGCGCGTGAAAAATAAAGCGATGGAAAACAGATTGGCGGATGAACTGGAGGAATTTTTAATGACAAGACGCACACTGCATTTATCCACTCTGGACCAGGACGGCCATCCCTATGCCTCCTATGCGCCCTTTGCCAAAGGTGATGACTGTTTATATGTTTTACTGAGTGATATTGCCGTTCACGGTGTTAATTTAAAAAATAATCCCAAGGCAGCCGTATTAATTGTGGAAGATGAATCAGAAGCACAAACCATTTTTGCGCGTATCCGTGTTAACTATCAAGTGCAGGCCCAACATATCCCCTTTGATGCCGGCGCAGAATACGATGAAGGGATTGACTGCCTGCAAAAAAAACAGGGCGACCGCGTGCTTAACCTTAGCCAACTCAGTGACTTTAATTTATTTAAACTGACCCCGCTGGGTGGCCGCTTTGTTAAAGACTTTGGCCGGGCTTATACCATTGCCGGCCAGTCGTTAACGGGGGAAAGTATTGAACATCTGCGGGACGGGCATAAGCCCAGAGCCTCTGTCAGTCGTTAAAAAAAGGCCGTGCTCTAATCATTGATAGCGTCTTTTAGCTTCTGTGTATCATTAGAGCTTGCCCCTATTCTTATTGGAGCACGGTTACCAAGAGCCCTGTATTTTTGTTGCCATCAAAAAGATTAAGGGTATACCTATAGATTTTTCCGTATCGGCCTCGTTATTGCGGATCAACGCCGAACGTTAAGCTCTATGGCCGGGCAATGTCAGCCCATAAACAATCGCCAAAGCTCTCAACACAAACCCCGCCGCAAACGCCAGCAGCGCCGCCAACGCAAAACTCACCCCCAACGCCGACAGCAACACATAAACGGTGGCACTGGTAACCGCACAGCTAATATATAATTCCGGGCGCATCAGCGTTAACATTTCGGCGCACAGTACATCCCGTAACACTCCCCCAAAGGTAGCGCTCATCACCCCCATCACCACGGCGATAACGGCCGAAGTCTGTTGCTGCAAAGCGGCCTCTGCACCCAGCACCGCAAAGACCGATAAGCCAACTGCATCCATCCATAAAATCCAGCGATCGCGCTGCTGAATTAACGGCAATAAAAAATAGGTCAGCACCGCGGCTACCATCGCCAGCGTCATGGGGTAAGGTTCCCGCACCCAAAACACCGGGCTAACACCCAGCAATAAATCCCTCAGACTGCCGCCGCCAATCGCGGTGACAGCCGCAATTAACATATACCCCAAAATATCCATACGCTTTTCGGCCGCAAACAGCGCGCCGGAAACCGCAAAAGCAAAAATGCCAATCCACGAAAGCCCATTCAGCAATTGGTCAATAATCATTAACCACAGCCCCCTCTCAATCGTTTAACCAAAAAATCCATCCCCCCATCAGGTTTAGTCCGTAGGGTGGATTACAATCCACCATTTCAACAACTCCAAGCAGGAAATCGGTGGATTGTAATCCACCCTACAAAGCCAAAGGATCAGACAGCACGATTAACCCAAACGAACAGTCCGTAGGGTGGATTACAATCCACCATCTTTAACAACTCCAGGCAGGGTATTGGTGGATTGTAATCCACCCTACAAAACGCTATTCAATCGTTTAGCCAACAAAGCCATCAACCCCATCCAGACAGCGGAGCGAATTCCAGCGAAACGCCCCTCTATCTCAATAAGACTCATCTAAAGCGATTTCCCCCACCTGTGAATAGATTATTTTTTAAGTTTCAACAGGTGGGGTTTTTCTTTGTCAATGTGTCTTATACAGGTGAGATGCCAAAAAAGTAAAAAGCTTTGATAGCCGATCAGAAAAATGTCTATAGATAGACAAGCCAATGGTAGCGGGAGGGAGGCTAATGACATACTCATCAATCAACGTCAAAGATAAGTTTCTAGCGCTGAAAGCATTAGGTGTCGGTGAGTTTGAACATTTGAATGGAAACCTAGAAACACATTTATATGAAACCTACCAATTATTAGTCAACTGGGGGAACCCCGATTTTGTATGCGATGCCGGCCTCTATCATGCGGTCTATGGAACACAAGCAATGAAGGATCTGGGGATTCCGTGTAAAGAATTTTCTCCTTCTGATCGTCCAAACATTAGAAAGATTATCGGTAATAACGCAGAAAATCTGGTGTATCTATATGGGGCTTGCGATCGAGACTACTTTTATCCACAGATTGGCTCCCCCAACCCCATATATCGAGACAGGTTTGACCAATCAGAAAAGAGACTGCCTGGTTCAACTATGCAAAATATTCTCGAGATAACTATGGCCAATGAATTACAACTGTGCATTAGCAGTTCATCATTTAGGAACGACAATAGAGACTGGTTTATAGCGTTATTTGACCGATTCGAAGGCATTGTCTCCAACAATGCTTTTAGGCTTTACCGTGATCTATTTACAGCATAAAAAACGCTTGAACACAGGTGCTCTACTTGGAGGTTATATTTCCTAATGAATATTTTTATACGACCAGCAAAAGAAAGTGATATTCCGCAGCTAACAGACATTTACAACTATCATGTGCACAATGGTCATTCGACATTTCAGGCCAACCCCCAAACTATCAAGCAAAGCGTGAGCGCATTCAAGCAGTCCGTAGGGTGGATTACAATCCACCATCTTTAACGACTTCAGGTAGGGTATTGGTGGATTTTAATCCACCCTACAAAACTTAACGACATCAGAAGGAGAAGCAAATGAAAACAGGAAAAGCCATAGGCTTGATTTTATCGTCTGTAGGTATATTGGCCGGGGTATATTTAGGTGTATCTCCCGTTATTGATGCCCTATCCACACAATATATTTCAGGGCATACAGCGGGTGTTTACCTAGCAAATATTGGTATTTTGGCTGGTTTATCTTGTGCCGCCATTGGCATTATTTTTAACCGTACAACCAACAATACTTAACCCGTTTCTATTATCCATTGCTTGTTGGCCCGGCGGGACTATTCAGCCCGTAGGGTGGATTACAATCCACCATCTTTAACAACTCCGATCAGGAAAATAAAACCAAAGGGAACCCACCACTATGGCAACCGTACAAAAACACTACGATGATGTCCTTGCTGAAATGTACTCCTGGATGTTTGGAGGTTTTGATGCCGGGGTTGAGAAAAACACAGCTTTTTTTGATAAGCACCGGTTAAGCCCCAAGCGCTCAGCGGTGGCGGTTGATCTGGGGGCGGGTTGTGGGTTTCAGGCGATTCCGTTGGCCCGGCGGGGCTATTCAGTTACCGCTATTGATCTGGACGCCAAGCTTCTTAAAGAATTAGCACAACATGCCGGCCAGCTCCCGATTCTATCTATTCAAGGCGATTTAGTGGATTTTGATCAGTCTATTGCGCAAAACGTTGAGCTGGTTGTTTGTATGACAGATACCCTATTACATCTGGAATCCAAAGCAAAAGTCATTGCGCTTTTTAGCAAAATTTATTCGGCCTTAGAACCAGGAGGGACACTGATCACTACGTTTCGTGACTTAACCGTTGAATTAAACGATACCGATAGGTTTTTGCCGGTCAGGAGTGATAGCAATACGGTGTTTACCTGTTTTCTGGAATATGAACCAGATACGGTGAAAGTGCATGATATTGTTTATAGAAAATCCCAGGATCAATGGACGCTGCAAAAAAGCTTTTATCGAAAGTTACGTTTATCCAGTGAATGGGTTATCGATCAGTTATCACATTATGATTTTCACTCTATTGATTCAGAAACCGAGCATGGGCTGATTACGATTATTGCGCAGAAGTGAGTGACTCCGTGGCTTAAGACCGTTACTCCCAGGCCAGTCTGTAGGGTGGATTACAATCCACCGTCTTTAACGATTTCAGGTGGGTATTGGTGGATTTTAATCCACCCTACAAAGCCATCAGCCCCACCGGGGTGTTGATTATTTTTTGGGGTTCACTGTTCCTTGGCTTGTTCGCGCTCACGCTGGCAGCCCGTAGGGTGGATTACAATCCACCGCCTTTAACGATTTCAGGTAGGGTATTGGTGGATTTTAATCCACCCTACAAAACCATCAGGCCCACCGGGGTGTTGATTATTTTTTGGAGGTCACTGTTCCTTGGCTTGTTCGCGCTCACGTTGGTAGCCCGTAGGGTGGATTACAATCCACCATCTTTAACGACTTCAGGCGGGTATTGGTGGATTTTAATCCACCCTACAAAACCATCAGCCCCACCGGGGTGTTGATTATTTTTTGGGGGTCACTGTTCCTTGGCTTGTTCGCGCTCACGTTGGTAGTCCTTATAGCTTTGGCTCACTTCTTTTATGCAGTCATCGTACTGGGCTGGGGGTTGCTGTTCGCACTCCAGCCGGTGGTGGTGTTGGATATTGTCGTAGACGGCTTGCTGGCTGCAGGCGGTGCTGAATAGCAACAGGATGATTGGCAGTATTTTCATTGCGTTTGTCCTTATCCATGGGTGTTGAGCAGTTACTGTAAAAAGCGGGCCACGGCCTCGTAATCTATATCGCAATGGCCGCCGGGGCGTGACTGCCATTGAATCTCTGCCCCGCGCTCACGCAGTTGCCGGGCCAATAAGCGGGAGCCATAGCTGCAGCCCCATTCATCCTGTTTACCGCAGCTAAGATAAATCGCCGGTGCCGCCTCGGCATTAAAGTCAGCCGATAAGGCCATGGGGTCGTTTTGTAACCACAGGCTTTTATCGCTATAAAAACGCAGTGAAAACATCAGTAACATAGCCGCGCGTTTTAAACGAATACCGCTGTTATGGATAAAGGCCCGCAACTGGGCAAGGCTATCGTGGTGAGAAACCGTCGCCAGCGGTGCGCATAGCGATGCCGCTTTGGCAAAGTAGCCCCGGTGTTTAAGCGCAACAATCAGGGTATTAAAACCGCCCATGGAAATACCGGCGACCAGCCGCTGGCCGCTGGCGGTTGGCGGGAGCTGCTGTTGCAAACGGGTTTCTATGGTGGGAATTACCACCGTACTAAAGACCCGGTACAGGCCGCCAAAAGGTGCCGCCTTATCTTCCGTTAATACCCACAGTTTGCCAAAGGACAGGGACACCACAGTGGGTGGCTGCAGCTGGTCTTTTTCCCAAGCCTTGTATAACTGGCCGGTGTGATAGTCGCGGTCATTCCACCACCGTGCCGTGCCATTGCGGCCGTGAAAATAATACAACACATCGGGGTTATCACTGCCTTGATAGCGGTGCAAACACCAGGACCAGGGCAGCGGCACTGTTTCTTGAAAACACTGCATCTCCAGCTTGGCCAACGGAGTGGGCTGGTAGGGTGAAGCTGGCCACCACCAGACGGTGACCAATAGCAGTAGCAGCAGCGCGCCGTAAACTGGCCACCGTGTTAACCGGGCCTGTTGCATAAACCGCTCCAGCGTGATGTTAGCCATGCATTAAGTACTCAGTCAGCAAACCCACCGGGGCACCGGTGGCACCTTTATGCTCCCCTTTTACCCAGGCGGTACCGGCAATATCCAGATGCGCCCAGGTTTGCCCCTGGGTAAATTCCCCCAGAAAATAACCCGCTGTAATTGTGCCCGCTTCAATGCCCCCCAGGTTGGCAATATCCGCAAAGGGGCTTTCCAGTAATTTGCCGTACTCCGGCCATAGCGGTAGTTGCCATACCCGGTCACCGGACTGCTGCCCGGCGGCCAACAGTGTTTGGGCAAATTGATCGTCGTTGCTCATTAAGCCGGTAGCCTCACGCCCAAGGGCAATAATCACCGCGCCGGTCAGTGTGGCCAGATCAATAATGGTTTTGGGTTGGTAGCGTTGGACATAGGTCAGTGCATCGCAAAGCACCAAACGCCCCTCGGCATCGGTATTGAGTATTTCAATGGTTTTGCCAGACAGGCTGGTGACAATATCGCCGGGGCGGCTGGCATCGGCGCTGGGCATATTTTCGGCGGCGGCCACCACGCAGACCAGATTAATCTTGAGTTGCAGTGTTAGCACGCTATGCAGCGCCCCAAATACCGCAGCAGCCCCGCACATATCAAATTTCATTTCATCCATGGCGGCACCGGGTTTTAAGGAGATACCCCCGGAATCAAATGTAATGCCCTTGCCTACCAAGGCATAAGGCGCTTCGTCTTTTTTGCCTCCTTGATATTCCATCACAATTAACTGCGATGGCTGGGCCGAACCACGGCCTACCGAGAGCAAAGAATGCATACCCATTTCGGCCATGGTTTTTTCATCAATGATGGTGACTTTAAGGTTGTCTTGCCCGCGGGCCATCGCCTTGGCCTGTTTGGAGAGATAGACCGGGTTGCAAATATTGGGCGGCGTATTGCCAAGGTCCCGGGCCAGTGCTGCGCCCCCGCCAATGGCACGGCCAATGCGCAAGCCTTTTTTCAGGCTGGCCAGTTGGCTTTTATCGCTGGTGATTAGCGTCAGTTTGGTGAGCTTGCAGGGTGATTTATTGCTGCTTTTATAAGGTTCAAAGCGGTAGCAGGCTTTGATTAGGGCTTCGGTCACCATCCGCGCCTGCCACTGCAAGTCCCGCCCGGTGACTTCAATATCGTCGAGGCAAACGGAAGCAATAGAGCTATTGACCTTGGTGCAGTGGCGCGCCATATGCTCGGCCAGGGTTAAAAACTCCCGGTCGGTCAGTTGCAGTTTGTCGGCGTTAATCACCAGCAAACGTTTGGCGGTAATGCCTTCGGGATTATGCAGTAATATATGGTCCCCCAGTGTTTCACCCAGCTCACGGTTTTTTTGCAGTGCTTTTAAGCCGCCTTTTAAAGCACTATTTAGTGTGGATGTCATGGACGGTAATTTTTTGGTATTGGGTAGCATCACTACCAGACAGTCACTTTTAGCAACGGCGGCTTGCTGGCACTGGGCGGTAAATTGTTGGAGCATGGGGGTTCCTTAAAATAGAAAATCAATGGATGGTCAAACGGTTGTGTAAAAAAACACTGAGGCGGGCTCGGTGCTTAGTTATAGCCTTTGATATAACAATGCGGTTCTAGCGTGTCATCCACCACCAGGGGTGATAACGGTATCTGCGGTTTGTTTGGCTTATCGGCCTTTACGGTTTGCAGATGACTGCCTGTTTTTAGGGAGGGCAGCGGTTTAAGTTTTATTGGTGATAACGTTTTGGGTTTGCTTTCCATGGATAGCTCCTTACTACATAACTACATAACTACATAACTACATAACTACAGACATAACTACAGACAAAATATAACTACGATCACACCCAACCCTGGCAGCGGCCACGGCCGGTGTTGGCTTAATGCTGTTCCTCAATGTCGCCGCTGCTTTCACTGGCCTGATCACTAACTTGATCAGCAGCCGGCTCGGTCGTCTGGCTTAACAACGTTTGCAGATAGTCGGCAATATCCTTAACCTGCTTAAAACTGTTGACCTGTTCATCGGGAATAAATACCTCAAAATGTTCTTCCAGATCCATCGCCACGGATAGCACTTCAAGGCTGTCCATACCGATATCATCTAATAAGGTATCGGGGGTAAAACGGTGCTGGTGTTTTTTTATCGGCAACGCATCGCTTAGCATGGCCTCCACCACGGCGTAAATAGCCTTATCACTGGCGGTATTGTCAGTGGAGGCACTGTCACTGGAGGTATTGTCACAGGGGCTAATCTCATCAGCCTTTGCCTGATCGCCCAAAGCTTCGGCCGGGCTCTCTGTATCGGCTGCTGCCATTGTCATTGTTGTTTCCATAAAGCGGATACCTCGGTAAAAAAACCTTGCCGGGCCGGAGAGAAATAACCAGACAGCAAAAAACGGGCGCAGAATGCACCCCCTATAGCTATAAGACACTTGAGCGGGCATTTTCCCCACCCTCGATATAAAAAATAATGAAAAAAAATTAGTCGCCGCTAAATAAACGATAATTTTCAGGCAGTTGCCGGTAGCGCGTCACCCAGCCGTGGGGGCCTTTATGCTGATAACGGGCCAGCACAAACGGTATAGGCCGCCCCTGGTCCCATTCCGCCTCGCGCTGTAAATGAATATGCAGATGGGGCGCGATGGTATTACCCGAGTTACCCACCCGGGCAAGCGGCTGCCCCGCCGTTACCGCCGCCCCCAAGGCGGGCTGGATACTGCCCTGCCGCAAATGCGCCAGCAGCGCTACCACGCCGTTGCCGTTATCAATCACTAGAAAATTGCCCAGAAAGTCCGCCGGGGTATTGCCAGCTTTGCGCGGCATTAGCCACAGGCCGGTATATAAATCCCGCAGCAGGTTTAAGGTGAGCCTATCCTGCGCGGTATTTTCAAGCCGGGTGACCTTACCGCTAATGGGTGCATAAACGGTTTTGCCCCAGCTGCAGGTTTGGCTAACGGGTAGCCGGTAGAATAAATGGGCCAGCGCATCCCGGCGACGGTAAGGCCAGCCCCGGTGATTCACTGCGACGATATCTTTGGCATCCGGGTGATGGCCAGGTGGGTTTAAAAAACGGCAGTGGCCTTTTAGTGGGGGGAAATAACGGGGAGGGTTTGGGGGGGTGTTGGCATAGTGAGTCACCTGGTGGTCCGAGTCACTGCTGGGTGTTGGCACCGCTGCCTAATATTAAGGGGGCCAAAAGCCACAGGCTTTTGAGGTGCCGTTTGAACGACTTGTTAGGTTGTATTTTTGGCATGGAACTCTTTAGCTGCTTCTAAGTTTTCCTTTATAAAATCGGGCTCAAATACTCGAATACGAACTGAATTGGCATTGGATAACTCGAACTTTAGGTCACTAACTTTTGCCCCAAGTCTACTAGCTAGTGAGTGTACTAAATTTGCCACCTTATCCCATGCCTCTGCCGCAAGCTCCGTTAGCTCTTTTTCTGGAAATGGTTCCATTCTCCATGACCTTTCAACACATGTATATTCCCCATAACCATCTTCTGTATAAAGAATACCGAGAAAGTCTTCTTCCCTTGCAGCATGGTCAATATATCGAAGTATAGCCTGCTCACTATCTTCAAGCGGATCAATGGGCATACCGATACCAAGCTTGAGCCCTCTTCCTTTAGTAAGGCCAACCATTCCTTCACTAGCAGGTTTAAGCATCGATCTATGCACTATTAGATCCCTTTGTTTAAATAGATACCCTACTAATTCATCTTTGTGAAGCTCCTCCTTTTGTTGTTTGAGCCAGGAGTTTAATTCTGGGGCATGTTGCATTTCCATAGTAGCCATTTGGATGACTTCTTTAATGCATCTCAGAAAAGAATTTAAAGCCCAGCGAAATCTATCTGCCTCGTGGTATCCATATTCCATTAATCGAATATTCCACGCTGACTCCTCAAGCCGATCAAATGTAGACTCTAGTTTTACTAAAATTTTTCTATTTTCGCATTCCATAGCTATGAGATACCTAACGCCCGTATTTGGGGCGGACTGAGCGACGCGAAGGCCGTCCCAACCCTGCAAGGGCGGCCAACATACGCTTGTTATAGTGACAACTGCTTTGCTATGGCAATACCACGATAGCCCTGAACCAGGTAACAATGGATTCCATATGTTGCATCAAATAGTGCTGGTATAACTTGTACCCTTAGTGGTCTAGTTAATGTTGATCTCTAGATTTCTTTCTCAGAGTCAAAATCTTTATCAAGGACACCTGTTTCCTTCAATTTCTTTTCTAAAGCACCGATTTTTAAAAAAGCCAATAATCCAAATGTGAATCCAATCATCCCAAAAACGAACCCAGTTGTATCCATCTTAACCCTCCTCTTTTGACTAGTAGCTATAACGCTGCCATAACCAGCCGGAGCGCGCAGTGCGTAGGTCCAGCCAGCTTTGCTGGCGATAGTTAATGGCCTTGTTATGCCTGTTATAAATGCTCATGACTACTAAGACTCTTTAGCACCCAATAACCCCACCTGCAAAGCATAATAAAGTTGGCTTTGGGTCAGGTGGGTTGCGTTTTGAGAATAATGCAGCCTTGTTTCACTTCTACTGATAGCAATGTATCAATGGTGAAACCTGCCTGATTAAGCCAATAGCCTTTGATTTGAACCCAGGGTACGGGCGGGCTTGAAGCATGGCGATGGCGTGGCTGAAAATCACTGTATTGGTAGTGATAATAACTTTTACGGACTTTAAGTTGACGGTAAGAGGAAAGTTTTTCTTGGGCCGAGCTGGGCTCTGGCGGTATAGTGCGTTTAGCCATGGTCGATATTCCTGTATCGGTTGTGGTTAGCTGCCTCTGGGTGTTGGTGCACTCAGGGGTAGCGACTTTTTGAACTAGCGGTTATTGATAAAATTCCTTTCTTTGATTGAAAAACGCCCACCCATTACGCACTAAAAAACTGTATGAATCAACAGTTTTTTGAAATTATTTGAGCGTTTATTTGGAGGAAAGTCTTGAGGGATTTTCAAGTATTACAGCTTGTTATATTTACGGTGTGCGAGATAACCTATAGCTTGGCTGACGATGAAGATGAGAAACTGCAACAGTGATAATTTCATTTTCCATCTGCTGGAAGATGATACCGTAAGGAAATCCCAGTTGCTCTGATTCGTAGTAATCAACCGAAACCCTACTCCCTGCAATAACTAAGACACTTCAGCGCTTAATATCCCCACCCTTGGGCGTATCTTTTTTTCAACTACAGCATCAAGCCATTTTCCGGTTTGGCCAGATCAACGGGGTCACCCATTAAGAGCTTGAATATTCAGTCTTTTGACAAGAAAAATGACAAGTGCCGGTCCTGAATTACTCATCCCAGCGACGGTAAGGCCAGCCCCGGTGATTCACTGCGACGATATCTTTGGCATCCGGGTGATGGCCGGGGGGTTTAAAAAACGGCAGTGGCCTTTTAGTGGAGGGGAAATAACGGGGGTGTTGGCATAGTGAGTCACCTGCTGGTCCGAGTCACTGCTGTGTTGGTATTGCTGAAAAATTCCTTAGAGCCTGCGTTAACGCCCAAAGCAACCGGCGGTGAGGCCGTCCGATTGCCTTTGCTTGTTAAGCTTTTTATACGGAAAAAACAATTTTATTCTTGTCCAGGTCTCTCACATAGGCTGAATATTTTGGCCCTCGTTGGCCGGGCTCACCCTCACACGTCCCACCCAATTCTATAGCCTTACTATAAAGCCTTTTTACTTCTTCGGTAGAGCCAACATTTAGACCAATCATTGTTCCATTTCCATTGCTTGCAGGTTCGCCATCAAATGGTTTTGCAATTGCGAATGCAAAATCTTCACACTGCCAGAAAGTCATTCTGTCAGTTGATAATACTTGCTTAAGCTCTGTTTTTTCGAACAACGAGTCATAAAATTTGATCGCATCTTCCATGCTGTTTGTTCCAAAAACGCAATAGTCCAATTTCATATATTTAGTATCTCAAGTGATAGTTAAAGTTGATAAAGCTTAACGCTGAGTGAAGGGACATTTTAGCTGCGAAGCAGCGCTTTAAAATGTCCCGCTTGCTAGCTTTGTTACATACGAACTTTCCACCGTCGCGGACTCCTACTGCCGTGCATAACTGCCAACACAATAATTGTGTTTTCTTTAACTATAAAGAAAATACCGAACGGAAAACGCTTAACCAATATTCGATGAATATTTCTGTGAATGACAGGATAATGATGTGGGTTTTTGATGATTTTATCAAGCGAGGCTTACAGGCATAAAATAAAATCCTGACCTAAGCCGTGGCGACATTCTTCATAATATTCGTAGGCCTTTTGAATATCAGCTTCCGCTGCACTTCTTATCCTTAGTTGATAGAACATTAACTTTTTAAGACTCTTCCCTTAACATCAGACCATGATGAACCTTGCTCTCCATCCATCTCAAACTGCGCCAGACGTTGATCAAGCTCATTTATCTGCTCTTGGGAAACATCTAGTGCCTGCTGATCAATGACGACACTATCCCAAAGCTCCTGAGCTAATATTACCTTTTCCGTGTTGCTAAGATCTTGAATTTTCATGATTTTTACCAAATTAAAGTATTCTCTTTGCCGTTATAAACCATGAGGTTTGAATTAGCACAGATTAGGGCATGTAACATTTATATACAGCGCATGCGCATTATCACTCCGCAATATCAATTATCACATCATCCTATATCTTTATTTTCAGAGGATAAAATCTAAACACCTGGCATACTTTCAGGCAGCCGTAAGGCTATCGCGACTGGTGCGTATTGTTAGCTTTTGCGAAAATCCTCAATCAGAACTCCCGACTTAATTGAGTCTTTTTCATGCCCTGGCTCTCTCCATACTTCCTTGAGTGCGCCTTCTTCCCATGCCCGCATAGAATCTAATGAAAGCAAGAGCTCCGCATAACTCAGAGACTCAGCGCTCATATTGAGGCCGTAGGTCCTAATTCGGAATGCTATTGGAGCATAAAACGCATCAGTAGCAGTGAATTTACTTCCTGCTAGAAATGGACCGCCAAATTGGCGCAGGCCTTCATTCCATAGCTCATCAATGCGCGTAATGTCTTTTTGGAGGGAGCCGGTTACTTCATTGAGCTTAACTCTTAGGCCGCAATTCATTGAGCACTGGTCTCGTAATGCTGGAAAGCCTGAGTGCATTTCAGCCGTGGCGCAACGGGCCCACGCACGAGCTTCAGGTCTTTCTGGCCATACCTCAGTGTGTTTCTCTGCGAGATATTCAGTGATTCCTAATGAGTCCCAAATTACCTTATCGTTATCAACAAGACAGGGAACCAAGCCTGTGGGAGAAAAAACTCTGAATTCATTCCAATTTGATCCTTCCTTAAACGAAGTGACCTCTTCAATAAATGGAATTGATAATTCTCTCATCAAGATCCATGGCCGAAGTGACCAAGACGAATAATTTTTATTTGCAATATAAAGCTTATACATTCCACATGTCCGATGGTATGAAAGATATCCGAAATAGGCTTAACGCCTAAATTAGAGGAAGTTCACAGTCCCGTTTGATTGCTTTGTTAGGCATTTGGCTCATACCGCATTCCTGGCATATTAGGTGGCCGAGCCTTAAAACTTGCTTTGTTGTAAAACGGTTCAGTTCCGCCAGCCGCAAATAGATGAACAGAAATGACTCCAGCCTCTTTGCATTGCTTTGTAATATTGGTAATTAGCTCGCTTCCAATAGATTTATTTTTATACTCGATCATCTTTTAGATACCCAACGCTGAGTGTAGGGACGCATGCTGCTTATACGTCTCTGTACGAAGTGCCCTTGCTGCCACGTTTCGTTATGCATTCGCTGCACACCCATTTTCTTTTAGAACACGCTTGGTGGATGCGGGGTTGTTTTTTAATGCCTCTATTGGCCGAATTGGTCGCTGGACAAGATTGCCTGAACAATTAGGGCATATGTGGTTCAGAATATTTTCGGCACAGCTTAAACAAAATGTGCACTCAAAAGTACAGATTACAGCCTCCTTAGATTCAGGCGGTAGATCTTTATCACAGCACTCACAGTTAGGGCGAAGTTCTAGCATTTATATACCTCCATCTAAGACCTCTAACGCTTACAGCAACGGAAGGAGCACGGAGTGCGGAGGTCCGATTGCCTGTGATTGTTATGTGTTTTTATCTTTATCATCAGACTGACTTTTCTCCTGATACATCCCATATTTTTGTTTTTCAACGAGTTCTATAGTGTGTTTAACTCCCGGATTAAAAACAGAGTCCATTTCCATAAATCCACTAGAAATAACCGCATTGCCGATTTCCGATTTCCGTTTAGCAAACCAACCTAAGCCCCCCATTTTATTAGCTAAATAACACCCGATAATGGGGAGAAGCCAAACAAGGAGGTACAACATTATCTGATTTTTTATTGAGGGAACCCATTCATAAATATCTTTACTAAATAAACAGTTTAGAAATACCAATATCAAAACAATCAGTGTAAGAAATACATAATATATAGGGTTCTCCATTATTCCCTCCGTTTTAATCCAGATTTCCTATAAATAGATAACAGCTTATTCAACCGCAAATAGGCATATATCCCCTTGCAGCCATTCTTCAAATTCGACCGTATCCACGACCATTCGACCGAAACCCCACACCCTCTAGTAACTAAGACACTTCAACGCTTAAAACCCCCACCCTTGGGGGTATATTTTTTTCATCCATAGCTTCAATAAGCCATTTATCAGTATCAGCCCAAGTATCTTTGTTGGTATTTGGAGGTTCGTACAAAAGCCCTCAAACCTGCTTCTCGGTACCGGCTACCTACTTCGACAGCAGATCAATGGTTTATATCGAAATAGCAATATAGGGTATCGTTTTGACGCCGAAACAATGTAAAATGGCCCGTGTCGCTCTAGACTGGACAGTGCGCGAGTTAGCCGAAAAAGCGAATGTGGTGCCAAATAGAGTCTCTAATTTTGAGAAAGGGCGAGGCGCACAGATCAATACAGCTAAAGCGCTTGAGCAGGCACTGCTTTCTTCTGATAAGGTTCGCTTTCAAGGCCATACTTGTGTTTGCGTTGAGGACTAACAGGTAATTCTATGCATGCCATTATTAACAATCATCGACAAGAAATTTTAGAGATTGCGCATCAGCGCGGCATTATAAATGTCCGTGTTTTTGGGTCTATGTCTCGTGGAGATGCCGGACCTGATAGCGATGTGGATTTACTCGTACAGTTAGAGTCCGGTCGGTCGGGATTGGCGCTGGGTGGTTTTTTGATGGATGTATCTGAATTGTTGGGGCGCAAAGTTGATGTGGTGACTGAAAAGGCGTTACACCCCAGGTTGCGCGGTAAGATTGTTCAGGAGGCCCAGCCTCTGTGAACCACAAGGATGATGCGGTTTATGTGGAGCATATGCTCTCTTGTATCGATAAGATATTAGAGTATATCGGTAATGATAAGGAAGCCTTTTATCAATCCACTCTGGTGCAGGATGCTGTGTTGCGCAATCTGCAAATTATGGCTGAATCCAGCCAGCGAATGTCCGACGATTTGAAAACTCAATACCCCATGATCCCTTGGCGAGAAATTTCAGGCTTTCGAAACATTCTGGTCCATGATTATTTAGGCATTGATTGTGATGCCGTTTGGTCTGTTGTGGAGCAGGATTTACCCGAGTTGAAAAAAGTTCTGCTGAGCATTTAGTCAACCAAGTACAGTGATCGTTTTTTGGGTCCACAGCCGTTACTGTATAGCCTTGCTGGGCCAGAAATACGGCATTTCTACCTTCACCTTCTGCCAAGCTTAAAACCCGGCCCTTTGGAATAGTGGAAAATTTTTCCTCTAAGAATGTATTTGGCTGCTTTCCAAATGCATACTCTGCTATGTCGTATCTTTCATCCCACATAAGATTACTCTATTGTTTGTTCAGTCTAAAAATACAACGCCAAATTAAGCGAAGCGCAAAAGCAAAGATTTTTTCCCATTTGAACGACTTGCTAGATTTTACCAAGGTAAATTTACTTCAATGGGAGTTGCATCGGGAAAGCGATCACCAACAGCAGGGTCAAGAACGTCGGCAAGATACCTTTCAACGCCCTCCATTTGGTTAGCCTTTACTGTTGCCCATGTAACTT
The DNA here is from genome assembly GCF_002117105.1 of Oceanicoccus sagamiensis. Lineage (GTDB taxonomy): Bacteria > Pseudomonadota > Gammaproteobacteria > Pseudomonadales > Dasaniaceae > Oceanicoccus > Oceanicoccus sagamiensis. The sequence goes on from NZ_CP019343.1 coordinate 1,413,155, forward strand.
TCAAGTTGTTGTATGTATTTATTTCACTATTACCCCTGTGTTCAGAAATTCGGTCTTTGATTATGCCGCTACCAAGCCTGACTACCGTCTCGCCTGACCAGATAATGTAGACGCCTTTATTATCCTTAAATGTATCAGAATCTAAATTAAGGTGATGGAAGTCACACCAATGTTTATCATCTCCACATATTCCCCATTGTAATTTCATTTAATACTCCTTTTATTGATGATTGATAAAACTAATAGATTATTCACTGAATGTCTTTATAAAAAAATCAACAATGCCTGCGTTGATTTTCCCATGAACAACTTCACGGTCAACCCCATCAGGATCAACACAAAATTTCGGTATTTTTTTCTTAAGTCCATCTGGGCAAGGTGCTAAAAATACAAAGTGTCCGGCATTAGCAATCACCTCATGCTCAGGCGGTATAGGTAAATTGTTTTTATAGCTTCCCGTATGAAATGGTTCTGGCAAATCCTGATCCTGTTCTGCCGAGTAAATCTTGATTGGTACATTCACATTACTGAGAGCCTGCTTATCAAACAACGGCCCGTAGCCGGGCGCAAGTAATAAAGCTGCCTGAATGCGCGTGTCTCGCTCAAAATTCAGCTGACTCGAAATATTCTCAAATCGAGCCTTAGACCATTTAGCACACAATACATCCCCAATTGATACCTTGTTGCAATAGTCAGCCAAGCCATCGAAGGCGGGGTGGCCTCCAAGTGCAGATAGCGCAGTATAAGCACCTATTGAGTAGCCAAGTATGCCTATATTCTTGTGTGCAAGGGTATTTTTGAATCGTTCTTCTTCCAACAGAAAATCAAGTAATAGCGGGACAACCCTGGGCCTCATAACGAGGGGGTCAAGCTGCAAATTATTCGACTTTAGTCCCACTAAGTCTGGATGTGTGGGTGTAGCAACAAAAAAACCGTGCTTGGCCAGATAAATAGCCGTATCAATGTGACTAAGCGAATCACCCGCGAAGCCATGTGAAAGTACTATCAAGCCATTGCTATCATCTGGTACAGCATCTACTGCCAGGCTTTCTATAAATGGGCCAAGTCGCTTATTTCTCGAAGCACGCAGTGTTGGATACCACAATGCAACTTCAATTTTAGAATTTGTTACAGGGTCAGAAACTGTTACCTTCTGATACCCAACCCCTGATAAAACACCCTGATCGCACCCGGCTAAAATCAAGATAAACACCAAAGCCAGGAAATATAGTTTTACTTTTATTAAGGGCTCTATTCTCATTTCTTTAAAGGTCTCCTAAGTGCTACCTGTGGTATAACAACGTATTCAACCGCAAATAGGCATCCCCCCTTGCAGTCATTCTTCAAATTCGACTTTATTCAACGACCTGTAATAACTAAGACACTTCAGCGCTTAATGCCCCCATTCTTAAACGAATATTTTTTTCAACCACAGCTTCAACAATAAATTTTCCGACCCCGTAAGTTAAGCGCACTACCAACGCAAAGTATCCACACCCGATAAATCACCACTCACCCGATACACTTCCCGCCCTTGTTGAATCACAATCAAGGTAGGAAATTGATTGACCCTATAGCGGTAAAACCAACTATTGCGTTGGTCGATGGCTAGAGGCAGGGTGACGGCAAATTTTTTGCGGTACTCGGCCAGGTCTTTTTCGCCGGTCCATAGGCGGGAGACAATGCCCTGCCAGCGAATATGGGGGTTGGCTTTGGCTAAGCGGTTGATATGTTGTTGGGCCTCGGCGCAATATTGGGCATGTTGGGGGCGGGTTTCTGCCAGGTACCAATCACACCAGGTGGCGGTAAATAGCAGGGCGTGGGTTTTGCCGTTGTCGATGGGCAGGGTTAAGGCGGGGCCGGTTTCGATCAGTTGGCTGGCATCCAGTTGCGCGACGGTTTCTGACTGGGCCAGCAGTGCCAGTTTATTATCCAGCGGTTGGTCTGCCTCGTGACCGCGATGCACCAGTTGGCCGTGGCGGTCCAGTAGTAGATGGTAGGGCGTGCCCTGTAAACGAAAGGCGCGCGCCAGGTCGCCGCGGCTATCCATGGCGGTGGGCATGGTCAGGCCGTAGTCTGTTAGGGTTTGTTGCACGGTGTTTAACGGGTCGTTAATGGCCAGATTAATACCCAGCACCGCTATCTTGTCGCCATAACGTTGTTGCACCTCTTGAAAATGGGGCATTTGCTGGCGGCAGGGTTGGCACCAACTGGCCCAGAATTTCAGGTACAGGGGTTGTTTGCCCTGATACTGTGCCAGCGTTAGTGTTTCGCCCGTTAGCAGGGTTATTGGTTGTTGCAATACCGATGCGGGCAGCTTGGCGGCGGTGGCAAAATGGCTGAGTAGTACTAATACACCCAGCCCGTAGCGAAGGCTAGCGGCCAGCCGCTTATTCCCCCGCCCGGTAATAACGCTGATAACGTTTTTTAACATAGCGATTGATATAGGCATTTAATCCCTCCCCTGCCTGTGCAAGACGTTTCATACAATCCACATGGTGTTGGCCCACGGAATCGGCGGTATAGGTATAGGCTTTTTCCGAGCCGGCAAACCAAACCGTTAATTGGTTAAGCCCAATGGCATAGTCGGTAACACCGCTGTCGTTATGCCGGTTTTTATAAGGTCTGGCCATCGTCAAACTCCTGATATAAACGGCCGCGCTTACAGCGCAATGCCCCAGTGATTGTCCAGGGCGCTGCTATCAAACTGCGCACCGTGCCCCGGGGTTTCTGGCACATGAATAACGCCGCCCTGTTGCGAATCGTATTCAATACCACCCACTACCGGGTCGCTGGTAAAACCAAAAAACGAATCCAGGTCCAGAAAATAAATATTGGGTCTGGCCATCGCCAAATGCGCCGCCGCCCCCAAGGCCAAACGGGATTCGCCAAAGCAACCGATCATACAAAGGCAACCGGCCGCCTCGGCAATGGCATTGATTTTAAGGGCGGTATAAATACCACCGGATTTACCCAGTTTGATATTGAGATAATCGGCGGCACCGCTGCGCACCAGTTTTAGGGCGTCTTTATCGGTAAATACGCTTTCATCGGCGCAGATAGGCAGGTCGACTTTATCCCGCAGGCGGGCCAGATTATCAAAATCCCATACCGCCAGCGGTTGTTCGCTGTACTGTAAGTTCAGTGACTGCATGGCATTGATATTGGCCACGGCGGTGGGGTAGTCCCAGCCCTGGTTGCTATCCATTTTTATAGCAATATCCGGCCCGGCCAGTTCCCGCACCGCCGCCACATGTTCAACATCGACCAGCCCCGGCCGGCCGACTTTCATTTTTATTGCATCAAAGTTTTGCGCCAGAATAGCTTTGGCCTGCGCCACGGTTTCGGCAACGGTGTCTTGATGGCCGATGGTCAGGTCGGTACGCAGTGGCCGCTGCTCGCCACCTAAAAATTGGTATAAAGGCATGCCCGCCGCTTTGGCCGCCAGATCATATAGCGCCATATCAAAAGCCGAACGGATCGATGACTCGCCAACAATAAAACCGTTGATGGCTTGCATACGCTGTTCAATGGCCAGAGGGTTTTTACCCAGTATTAATTGCGCCAGTGGCTTGGCGGTTTCGTAGGCGGTTTGTTGGGTGTCACCCACAATATAGGCGCAGGGGCTGGCTTCGCCCCAGCCGATCAGGCCGGTATCGGTGGTCAGTTTAACCACCACATTTTCAGCGCCGGTGATTTCACCGATGCTGACCACCAAGGGTTTATCGTAGGGGACATTGAGGGTGTAGATATCAACGGCGGTAATTTTCATGGGTTTACTCCTGATAATAATTTAATAAAACAAGGCTTGAATCGCCGGTGCAGATAGCCCGTTATGCAAACCCAATATCAATGCAATGCGCGCTTTTTGTGGCGACAAATCGGCGGCCATCAGGCAGCCCAGTTCTTGCAGGGTTTGGCCGCCGCCCTGATAGCCGTATACCGGCCCAACCCTGCCCTGTTGTACTCGGCTGGACACGGCCACACACACACCGGCTTTAATCGCCGAGGCAATAGCGCGGTATTGTTCGGTGTTGGTATTGCCCGCGCCCAGGGCCTGTATAACCAAACCTTTGGCACCGGCGGCCACGGCGGCATCGATTAACGCGCCGTCGGCTCCGCCATACATGGCGACGATATCAACACGGGGAAAGTCGGCATGGGTTAATGGCAGTGTTTTATGGGGCTGCGGTGGTTGGTAAAAATACACCGCCTGTTGCGCAATACTGCCAAGACAACCCGCCTCACCCGCCGCAAAACCCGCCAACTGTTCGGTATGAATTTTTTGCACATCGCGGGCAGAAAAAATATGTTGATTGATAACCACCAACACACCTCGCCCACGGGCCATGGGCGAGGCCGCTACGTTTACCGCCTGTAAAAGATTGCGCGGCCCATCGCTGTCCGCTTCCGAGGCATGGCGCTGGGCGCCGGTTAGTACCACGGGTTTATCTGTTGCCAAACAACAGGCTAAAAAGAAGGCGGTTTCTTCCAGCGTATCGGTGCCGTGGCTAATCACTACGCCGTTAACGTTTGTATCTGCCAAGAGGGTTTGCAGCTTGTTATACAGTGCGTACCACTGTGGTGGCCCCATATAGGCGGAAGGTTGGTTGCTAAAGGGGTGTACTGAAATAGTGGCACTATCAGCCAGCGCCGGTACGGTTGCCAGCAGGGCGTCGGCATCAAGGGCAGGCAGCACTCGCCCGCTAGCGGGGTCGCGTTTCATGGCAATGGTGCCGCCGGTGGTGAGTAGATGAATATTGGGTGTTTGCATCTTTAGTAAGACACAATTGGGCGGGGAAACCCCACCTCCGGGATTAAAAATTTTTGATCACTTCAAGTACTGATCAAAAAACCTTACCACCTCCCGGTGTAGTTCATCGGTTTCTGGCAGGTCCGGGTTGTAGTGGAAGACATGGTCCAGGCCTTCCCAGATATGGAGTTCGGCGGGAACGCCCAGTTTTAACAGATGGCGATGAGTAGTGACGGTCTGGCTCAGGGCAAAATCCCGGGTGGAGCTGGCGAGGAATGTAGTGGGAAAGGCCTCTAGCAGTGTACTGGATTGGGCCGGGGTGGCTTCCGGGCTGTTAAGATCAACCCCTTGATAATAACGCGGTATAATATCCTCTTTAATACCCAAACCCAGCGAGGCCTGTACTAACGCATCACCAATGGTCACTGAATCCCCCAGATCAAAACGGGTAGCGCCAGACGCCAGTAGCCCAATAGCCATAGGTAATGGCAGTTTGCGCTGCTGCAATCTGACCAGTGTCTGCGCGGTCAGCTCGGCACCAGCAGAGGCGCCATAAATACCTATCTGTTGAGGCTTATAATCCGCAAGCAAAGCGCTATAAACTGCTTCAACATCATCAGTAGCAGCAGGGAAACGATGTTCCGGTGCTTTGCGGTAGTCAATGCTGATGACTTTAATTTTTCCCAGAGCAGCAACAGGTAATGACTCCAGCACCCCATTGGTATGAGTACCATTTTCGAACGAACCGCCATGGAGGTTAATCAACACCCGATTGGTATTGGCCGGTGAGATACCTGCAGTGGGTAAAAACACTTCGCAGTTAACACCGGCCAACGTTTCGGTAGTGCTGGTGGCAGCGTAGCGCGCTATCAGGGAGGCATATACCGGGCCCTGAACAAAACGTTGTTGAGCCTGATGTCGAACGGCAGCCGGGTCGCTGGGCACTGTGGTGGCGGCTGATATCTGTTGGCACAGATAATCGCGGTAGCACTTGATGGCCTGACGGGATTCAGCCGAGAGTAATGCTGAGTCTTCCAGCCTAAAGGCCGGGACTTTAATTGAGGTATGTGTATCGGCGGGTTTAGTCATGGTTACTATCTCCTTATGGTGCATCATCACACCGACAAGGGTGCTTAGCTGATAAAAATAACTGTTTACTCGTTGGCGGCAGTCAATGAATAAAAATTGATAGACACATCGCACAATGCCTGTCGCCGCCGGGAGTGATACTGGAGAGCCGGGCGATAATCCGCACTATTGACTTTAATTCAGCCCTGCACTGCCACAGCACTCGATTTCAATTTTATGTATATTGATCAATACCCGCTGTCACTGTTAAGTAACGGGCTGGTGTACTCGACCATACTGTCGTAAGCGGTCTCCAGACGAAAATCTTGCGGGGGTGTTTCACCGAGTAGATGCTCTACCACATAGTCCCAGCTGCGCTGGATGGTATAACCACAGGCACCATGGTCCAAGTTGGGCAGCAGTAACATATCAAAGCGTTTGTTGGCCTGCCGCAGGGCCTGAATTAAACGGAAGGTCATAGTGACGTACATACACCAATCCAGCATGCCATTGATAATCAGTAATTTGCCCTGTAGCTGATCGGCGCGCTGTTCAAATTCCGGCCACTGGCTAAGGTCAGCACCCAGTGGATGGGCTGCGGCAATATCGCCTTCCATTAAGCTGCAAGCCATGGCATTTATACTCGTACCCACATGGTAAAAATCCGGATGCACCAGCATGCCCATCAAGGCGGTGGGGGTGCTGCCAAATTCCACGACCCCGACCCTGTTCAGGTCTATATAGGCATATTGTTCAGCCAATTGTTGTATACCCGCAATGCAATCCGTTTTATAGCAGCGACTGGAATGCATCGGTGCCAGTGGGAAGTCTGGGTTTTGGTAGCTGTTAAAGGTGGTATCCCTGAGGCCATCGTTGCCGCGCCCAAAAATGATAACCGTGACAAAGCCCAGTTCAGCGTAGGCCCAAGCGGAAAGGTAGGACATACTGTAATGGTTATTACTAAAAGCACCTACAGGGGATGCATAATAGTAGGTGCAGTCCAATACTGGGTAGGATTGCTCAGGGTCAAAATGCGAGGGGCGAAAGACCACACCGTAGATATCGGTTTGCCCATCGGCGGCTTTTAGCATCACCGGTTCTGGCCAGGTAAAGCCCTCAGGCAGGCCGCTGATATCGGCGGTTTCTAGTGTGCTGAGAGTTTGGCCTTGCCGGTCCAGCAGCAGGCTAACCGGAGGGGTATCAACCCGAGAAAAGGTGGTCACCAGATAACGGCCGTCGGGTGAGACGCCGCTGGCGTTAGGGTGGCCTACGGATATACGGCTTTGCTGGTCACAGACCACATATTCACCGTCGCTGGCGATCACCTCGGTAAGGGCTCCGGTATCCATATTGACCCGGCAGATATCGCAGTAGTAAGGGTTGCGTCCGGCTTCACGTCCGGCGGTTTGTATCCACAGTTCCCGCTGTTCGGTATCTATATGCAGTATATTGCGCACAATAAACTCGCCTTGAGTCAGCGGGTGTTTTAGCTCACCAGTCGTCAGATCATAGAGGTAGAGATGCGCCCAGCCACTGCGCTCGGAGTACCAGATCAGTTCGTTGCTCTCTGGCAGAGGGGTGAGCAGTGGGTGGATATGTGAAAGGGGTATTACCGTGACGGCAAAGTCTGAGCGCTCTTCAAATAACACTTGTGTGCCACCCGTATGGCTGTCCAGCTTTACCACGTTGACTAACTTGCCGCCCCGCTTCTGGTCAACAAAATAAGCATGCCGACTATCTTTATCCCACCAACCGCGCTGGCCGGTAAAATACCCTCCATAGGGCGGATATGTGGCTGGGCAATCAGGATAGTCGGCATAACAGCAGTCACCCGTTGTTATATCAATGGTGAGGAACCGGTAAGACTCAATATGCTCATCACCACCAAAAGCTACACGGTTCTCCGGGTTGCTAACGACGGGTCTAAGGCTGCCATCGGCAGGAACATGCTCTATCAAGGGGGGAGCAATAGCTACCTGACGAAGATCGATACTATGAGTAAAAATGCGCCGGGAATCTGGCGACCAGATAGCCTCTAATGAAACCGAGCTACTTTGCTGGCCATAAATCGACATAGGCTGAGAGGAAGCGTATTCATAAAAACGCTCACCATCATCCGTTAAAGCTTTCTCTTCACCACTCTCAAGGTCATAAAGCCATAGATTGTAATCACGGGAGAAGAGGGCTTTTTTACCATCGGGTGATTGCTTCCAGCCTGCGGGTAACGCTTCAATTTGCTTACATGTTTGGGTGGCGCTGCTGTAAGCCCAGTGCTTGCCAAAAGCTTCAAAGCAAATCGTCTCCGGGGCCTGAAGCAGGTCAAGGTTGTCCAGGGGGAGGTTATCAGCCTGAACGTCTTCACCACTGGCCTGTGTTAGCGCTATAGCCAGTAAGTTATGATCAAAGGCGTCTTCGTTAGTACTGGCTTTTGCATCAACTTTGCGAAATACCTGCCCATCACGGGTTTCACGTTTATACCAAAAGCAATGGCTCTCACCCACCCAATGGGGATACACCGTGGTGTTAAAAGCAATGCTTTTACTAAACGCGCCTTGCTCTAAAGTTTCGGCCCGACGGTAACGCGCCAACAGCTCTTCTGAATATAGTGTCTTCATAAATTTATTACCTTCGTGCTATAGATTATCTGAACAATACTTATCTGTAACGGCAACAGGCACAGCAAGCTATAAATACTTACCCACTAAAAAACCTGTTAACGACTAATGCAAGGCCCTCACTTTAAGGCTGGAACAGCATCACCAGACAGCGACTTTGACTGAACAACATACTGGCTTGCCCGCTCTGCTCTGGCATCTAAACGCCTGCGAATAACTGCGTGACGCTTTTCTGTGATGGCAATACCCGGGACACACAAAGCCGCCACAAAAGACAACAACATAGGCATTACGCCAATACACAACACCAACCCCCAGTACGCCCCTTCCGGCTGGGATGTTTTCGCTGGATCAAACCCCCACCACCCTGCCAAGGCAATCGATAAGGCAATACCCATCGCGGTCATAGATTTCATCACCAAAGATTGCAAAGAAAAACAACTCGCCGAACGGTCAATACCCAATTTGAAGGTGTTGTAATCAGACACATCGGACAACAATGAGAATAATGCAATATTGCCAAGCGCACTCGCAGTAGCATAAAGCATTTGGAATATGGCATAGAGATGAAGACTGTAAGGCGACTTGAGTAATACCACCGGAAGCAGAAAAACAGTAATAGCAAACACCATGATTGATAACCGCAGTGCCTTGATTTTCCCTAAGCGAGTAATTATTTTCATGGCTGGAGCCACCGCCAAACTGGCGACAACCAAATGCAGTAAAGACAAATAAACATAATAGTCACCCATGTCCAACCAGATATCCATCACCATAAATTCCAGACCAATGTAAAATCCCTGAGCCAAAACATAAGCAATACTCACCGCCAAAAACCATAACAATGGCCGGCTATGCATTAAAGCGTGTATTGCCTGAAAAGGGTTCTCTGTTGTTTTGAGACTTTCTGAATAATGCGCGCCAGTGGGCACATAACGCAGCAATACAAAAAGGGTTGGCATAACTAACAACCCGGCAGCCACCACTAAATAACGCATAGTCTCTGGTGTTACTTCAGAACCTTCAGTAAAGGGCAACATCGGTATAATCATAAAGACCATCATGCCCATATACCCACCCAAATTACGGTAGCCGTAGACTTTGTTTTTTTGCTCGGATATCGGCGATATTTCTCCCCCCCAGGTAAGGTGAGGAATTTGAAACAACGTAATAGACAGGTAAAACAATAAATACCACAGCAGAAAATAGGCAATGGTTACGCTCTCTCCTGGGTTCAGTAAAAACCATGCACAGGGGATTAACAGCAAGGCGCCGCCAATCACAAAGGGGCGTCGACTGCCGGTGCGGGCATGATAACGATCTGAGAAATAGCCAATAGCAGGGTCAGTGACTGCATCAAATAACCCAGCCACCAGCATGACGATGGAAATCGATGCCAGCGACAAACCATGATGCTTGGCATAAATACCTGACAGGACGTTATTAGAACTCATTAATAACAAGACAGGCGCTACTGGCAAGGCGTAAGCGATACCGATTAGTGGCGTAATGGTGGTGCTGGTTTTTTTTGGTAAACTCATCTATTTATCCATAGCGGGATATTGCCGTTTTAAAGACGCTATAAGTAAGATGTATTTATGGTGAAAAACCCCACCTCGGTGGGGTAAAATAATTTCTGATAGTCAATTGATGTAGAGCAGCAAACATGCACCAACATCAACGCACCCACTTCACTAGCGCAAGAATTCAGGCTTGTTATATTGTATCCAGCACAGAAGCTTTGCTTTTTTGTGCTGTTAACCCAACCAAACCTGGGGGGAAACACCTTGCAAATAGGCCACAAAATAATCCCAAGTGCGACGGATTACATAGGGATCATGGCTATGCCCCAATTTAGGGAGCAATAACATATCAAAGTCTTTATCTGCTTTTTTTAAGGCCTCAACCAGCCTGAAAGTACTGGCTGGAGAGATACACCAGTCGAGCATGCCGTGGATTAATAATAATTTACCCTGCAACTGATCGATTCGTTCTTCTGCGTATGAATGCTCTACTTTCGGGCCTGACAGCCCTTCATATTTTTCGGCCATCATTGGGGCAGACATTAAGCGGCTATCATGCACACAACTACTGACGCCTACTTTAAAAAATTCGGGGTAACGCAACATCCCTTCGATACAACCGGACCCCCCTGACGAGTGAGCGGTAATTCCCACACGATCAGGGTCCATATACGGGAAGCGCTGGGCTAGCTGACGAATACCTGCCACATGGTCATCAATACAACTGGCCGTTTGAAAAGAGCCATAGCACTCATCGTGAAACGCCTTGTTCCGTAAAACTGTCCCCCGGCCATCAATTTGTACCACAATAAAACCTAACTCCGCTAACGCTGCAGCATCCATAGTAGGCCAGCCACCTGCAACATCATTAGTAAAAGAGCCTTTGCCCACCCAGGGTATTTCCGGATTATTAAAACCGTGTGAAATCACAGGATAAGAACGCTCAGGAGAAAAGTCACTCGGCCTAAACACCAAACCATAGATATCAGTTTGACCATCAGCAGCCAATAACTGGACCGGCTCTGGCCACTGCCAAGTAGAGGGTAGCGCAGAGGCATCCGCCACCTCCAATTCCATCACCTTATCACCATCACGATTGATCAAAAAACTGACAGGCATCTCATCAGCCCTTGATTGTGTTATTACCGCAAAATCGCCAAGGGGGTGAATACCACATGATGCGCTAACATCACGATAAGATCTCGCAACACCCATACTAAATTCCGTTTGCACAATAGTGACGTTGTCATGGTTACTAGCAGTAAGTGTTATAAGCTCACTTGTATCTATATTGACTCTAACCAGATCACGATAATAGGGATCAATAGTTGAATCCCGAGCAGCAGTTTGCAGAAACACCTCTCGGCGAGCCTGATCAAAATGTGCAATGTTGCGTACCAGCCATTCACCCGAAGTAACCGTATTTTTAAGTGTTCCTGTATTCAGGTCATATAAGTAAAGATGCCCCCAACCACTACGCTCTGAAAACCACAGCAATTCATTAGTCTCAGGCAGTGGGCGCATTGTGGGATAGTCATCACCCCCTAGCATCAGGTTAATTTGAGTCAGTGAGTGCTCCGTCAAGAGCACCTTGGTGGCACCAGTATGCGTATTAAATTCTACTACCTGTACCATTTTGTAATCGCGCGCTACATCTACGAAATAAGCGCGCTGACTATCATTTGCCCACCATCCTAACTGGGAGGAAAAAAAGCCATAGCCATTTCTTGTAGCGGAAATCTGCGGGTAATCAGCAGGGCGAATTTCGCCCGTGATCACATCAATCGCCAGCAGACGCACTTGCTCAGCGTGCTCATCGCCGGGGTAGCCCACTTTAATTTCTTCCAACTGTGGACGTATACCCCCATCAGCGGGGACATGGTGCACTATTGGTAAGGACAACACCTTGCGCGTATCACGCTGTAAGGTGAAAAGCTTGTTTGAATCGGGAGACCAACGGACTTGAGCGCTAGCTACATCATTGCACCTGCCCCAGACAGTGGACATAGCACCATAAGCATAATCTTTTTCGCCATCATGGGTTAACTGGGTATCTTGTTGAGCTTCAAGGTCGCAAACCCAAATATTGTGCCCTTTAATAAAGGCTGCTTTCTTTTTGTCCGGTGATAGTTCCCAATCTTTAGGTATTGATGATATCTCACTACAGACACCGGTTTGTGTGACAAAACACCACTGCTTTTTAAACGCAGTAAACCGGACCGCTTCAATCGTCTGTAATGCATTATTCGGCAAAGAGCTGGATAAATTTAATGTCATTGCCACGGCGCTAATCGGAAGATCATTTGGATCTACCTGCTTATTAGCCGCTTTTTCTAGTGCATTAGCCAACTGCTTGTGATCAAAAGCAATTTCATTGCTGGCTGATACGGCATTCACTAGTCGGTATTGCTTACCGGGCTTGATTGCCCCATTGGTGGTGGCAGCGCTGTCCCACATCTTGCGTTCATACCAAAAACACGCACTGCCTTTAATCCAAACGGGGTACAGTGTGGCATTAAGCACCATATGATTTTTACTTATATCTTCTATGAGAGTTTTGGCCCGCTGGTAGCGAGCGGCCAATGTATCGTTATCGCTTTTTATCTGTTGCTTTTTCATTCTATTATCCGTTAAAAAATAATTCTTTGTTAAACATTCTTCGTTAAACGCAGGGCTTAGCGATTGAGAATAGGTATAGTTCGTTAAGACCCAGACACCGCATGCCAAGCGGCCTTGTCCATGAAAGGCCTTTTGGAATATCAGGAAATAGTGGTAAAAGAAGGGGCCGAACAGATAACCTTTGGCCCCTGGACAATAAGAGAATTTAGAATTACTAACTAAAAATCATAATCCAATTTAATACCAAAGGAACGACGAGGACGCTGGGTGTATCTACTCGTAACGGCAGTAGAAATAGTAGAATCCGTCTCATCCAGCAGATTTTCGCCAAACAACTTAAACGTGAAAGACGCCCACTGAAGACCAAGCTGTCCATTGAGAATGGTTAATACTTCAGAATCATCAGTTTCAGGAAGAAGTCCAAAACCTCGAAGCGTAGTTGTAGTGGGACCCTGCACATTATAATCAAGCCGGGCAAAACCGGGCAAAGACTTAGACCAATCAAATTGATAGTCGGCTGTTAATGAATAATTATACTCCGGTACATTATCCATCGGATCCCCTACAATTTTTCCGCTCACACCCGGGCTCAGGGACGTAAATTCAGAATCACTTATATTACCATTAAACCCAAGAGTGAGCTGCTCACTGGTCGCCCATCGAACCTCCCATTCGATACCTTGCACTTCAGCTTCACCAGCGTTTTGTAATGAGGCCAAATTTGACATGGGGTCAAAAATCGATTCAACAAAATTAGTAAACTCACTGTGATAAATCGCCACCTCTGTACTGAGGGTGCCCTCTAACCAAACCGCCTTTGCGCCCAGCTCATAGGTCAGTAACTCCTCTGGATCATAGGATTTAACACCACCATCTATCGTGTTACTGGGGGGTTAAGACCACCACTTCGAAAGCCTTCAGACGCACTAAAGTAGATATTCGCATTATCCGTAGCCGCATAGGACAGATGAATTTTGGAGCTAACATTATCAAAATCATCGTCGAGCGTCAGACCATCAGCTGCGGTAAAAATACTGCGGTCGTCCTTAAACACCCTTGTCCCAATACCGATGGTCCATTGGTCAGTAAAGGCATAAGAGATATTACCGAAAAAGGCTCCTGAGTCTGATTTGTTAACTGTGGGTGGCGTTGCGGGAGTAGCAATCAACTCCCCAGGGTTATCAGGAAAAAAAACACCGGCAGCATCGAAAGCTAAACCACCTGCATCTTCTTGGCTCAGTTCAGATTCTGCCAAAAAAACACCGACTATCCACTCCCATGCACTGTCGCTATCAGCAGCACTGCTTAAACGAATTTCTTGCGAGGTCACCTCTGTTTCTTGCAAAAAATCTATCGTATTAAATTCAACTACATTTTCATCAGCTACCGGCAAGCCTTGGTCTACGGTGAGAAAGACTGGAAAGTTTGCCCTTAGATTTGAAGTTTCTACACTAGATGCCACCGCAGTAAGCACTGCATTGCCGAAGTCATAAGTGGCTGTGACATTATAAATATCATGCTCATCAGTAAACCCAAAAGGTAAATACGGGTCTGCCGCTGATCGTATAAGACTCTCTGGTTGCGGGGCTCGCCCGCCACTGCTAACAATATTCGGCCCCCCAGCATTAAGCCGGTGCCGGACTACCATGGCCGTAATCGCCAGATTATCCGTTGCCTGCCATAATCCTTTGATGCGAATATTAGAGCCTTCATTATCATTAATATCCTCCTTAATAACGGCCCCATCCCGATCTATCTTATCGATCCAGCCAGCCTTATTTTCATAGGTACTGGCAATACGAAATGCCAAGGTATCGTCCACAACAGGGATATTCAGCACACCTGTTAGCTCTTCACTGGTGCCACCCTCTTTTGTGTGATAAGCAGACACCCCCAAATGACCGCCAACACTATTAAATTCAGGGTTCTTAGTGATAAAACGAATCGTACCGCCCACAGAACCCTGCCCAAATAAAGTACCCTGAGGGCCGCGCAACACCTCCACACGCTCCAAATCAGTCGTTCGGATATCAGGTTCATTGATCGCCACCGATATAGGAACCTCATCAAAGTAGGTACCTACTGTAGCAAACGGTATATTGCTACTACCAATACCTCTCATATAATAACTTGTCACTCCGGGCCCAGGTGAAAACGCAGACAGATTAGGGACAAAATAAGTTAGATCTTCGCCGTTCTGAATCCCCCGAGCCTCAATAGCCTCCCCAGTCAACGCCACCACACTAATCGGCACATCCATCAAATTCTGTTCCCGCTTCTGCGCCGTAACCACAATTTCTTCCAACACCCATCCCTGATTATCTTCACTACTCTCCTGCGCCATCACACTCTGCGAAGCACCCCCTGCCCCCATCAAAAACCCAACCGTTGCTGCCAATAATTGTTTCTTACTGTTCATCGTCTCTTCCCCATTAATGGTATTTATCGAGACCCTGGGGTAGCGCACTACAATTACCCCGTGGTCCGTTAAACGACCGGAAAGACCTGTGCCTTGCAGTAATATCTGCAGGGCGCCCTCAACGGTGTATGTACCGTGTACGGCAGAGGACGTTAGGTTTTCAGCAAGCGTGGAAGACACCAGTAAACTGTGCCCGGTGGTGGTGGCGAGGCTATTCAGTGCCTCGTAGACCACCTGTGCGGGCAATGCCAGTGGATAGGTGGGCGCGGGCGGGCCGGTTGACTGGCCGCGGCGCTGAGTATCCAGCAAAGCATTATCACTCCTGCAAGCTGACTGGCTACACGGTGTGCTGTGTTTCTTGCCGGTCGTGTATATAGAAAGCAGGCAGGGGTAAAAAACCCGACGTGGCGGGTGTAATTTTTTTGTAATTTTTTAAGGGGCGCGGTGAACAAGGTAAACCACATCCTCTGAAATATATTCCGCGCGGATATCAAAACCCTTTTCCAGCGCATCAAATACCGAATCAATTTCGCTGACTTTAAAAAAGCCACCGACTTTAATGGCGCGTACGGCGGGGTCGGGAATAATAATATTTAAGGGTGTATAACGATTGACTTCTGCTATCACCCGCGACAAGGGTTCACTGCGAAAAACCAACATCCCCTCACGCCAGGACAGTTTATGTTCCTCATCACCCAAGGCCTCCAGCATGACATGCTCGGCGGTATGGCGGTCATAGGTGGCCACGCCACCGGCTTTGACTCGGGCGGTGACTGGTGCCGCCGATGTGTTGGGTTCTGGTGTTTGGTTTTGTGCCAGTGTGGTTGGCTTGCTGGCTGTGGTTGTCGTTGTGGTTGTAGCTGTAGCCGCAGGCAGAATTGCAATTTCCCCTTCGGTGACGACTACTTCCACATCATCGCTTTTTAGATAGACGGTAAAGGCTGTGCCCACCGCCCTGACTTTGCCCTGCCCGGCATGGACTTCAAAGGGGCGTTCGGGATTATGGGCCACCTCAAAATGCGCTTCGCCCTTGCTAAGGTAAATGGTGCGGCGCTGGTCGGTATAAGCCACCCGTAGTTCGGTATTGGTATTGAGTAGTACCATCGTACCATCATCGAGTTCAACCTGTTGCTGTTCACCGATCTCCGTGCGGTAGTGGTTGGGTGAGGTGTTAAATTGCAGCAGGATAACTAATAGCAGGCCCATCGCAAAAGCTACGGGGGCCGGTGTTAACCAGCGGCGCGGTGAGCGTGTTGTTTGTTGTGCCTGTTGCCGGGCGGGGGGCACCATGGTGGCCAGTATATTCATATCGCCCCACAGGGCCAGGTGCTTTTCAAATTCGCGGCGGTGTTCGGGGCTTTGTTGCAGCCAGTGTTTAAATTCACGCTTGGTGGCGGCGCTGGGCTGGTCGGCATCGAGCCGGGCTACCCATTTGGCGGCCTGGTCGGGCAGTGACTCGGCATCGGGGAAGTCCACCACGGTGGCTGCTGTGGGGGGTTCGCCCTTGTTATAGTCAGTCATGGCTATGCTCCTGATGTGCCGGCGGCAGGCTGCTGTCTGCGGCGGCTTCCTGTTTTTCCATATAGGTCATACATCGTCTGATACCTAAGGTCACTTGTTTTTCTACTGCGCCCACGGAGATATTTAGCTCCCGGGCAATTTCTTTATGGGACAGGGCCTGGTATTTGCGCATTAAAAATACCCGCCGGCACTGGGGTGGCAGTTCGGCAATGGCGTTGCAGTAGAGTTGGATTGTCTGTTCGGCTTGCAGGTGTTCTTCCAGCGAGCCGGGCTGGGGAGCTTCTTCGGCGGCGGCCTCTTCGAGGTAGTCGGTCATTTGGTGGGCTTTTCTGCCCAGTTCGCGCATGGCCACGGATTTGGCAACACGGAACAGGTAGGCCTTGGGAAATTCAATATCCCGCTGACGGGTGGCCCGGTAGGCCCGCAGAAAAGTTTCCTGCACCATATCGTCGATATCTTCCTGCCGGTATAAAAACCGGCCCAGATAGCGCCGCAGCGCCGACTCACTGCCTAAAAAAGCACTGTAGACGCTGGATAATATGGACGATGTTTTATTGTTATCGGGCTTTGCCACTATGACTACTCCGCCAACTAATGCGCCAATCTATGCGCATGTGCTTCGCCGCCACCGCACCACGGGGGATGCTGGCAGTGGCTCCCTGTAGTATAGAACCCTTTAGGGGGCGTTTACCCCCCTATGTATTTTGATTATTTTTTGCTGGCGGTGTCAGCCCTCTTTTCGGCCCTCTTTTGGGGTTAATCGGGTGACTGAGCTTTTATGCTGTTTTTTATATTGGTTATTGCTTCATTAGGTGTTTGTATTGAATATCATTAACCCTGCTCACACCCAATAATCTCATCGTGCATGCCAGTTCCTGCTGCAATATATACAGAGACTTTTCAACCCCGGCCTGGCCACCGGCCGCCAAACCATAGAGGTAGGGCCGGCCAATGGCGCAAGCATTGGCCCCCAAAGCCAAGGCTTTGACAATATGGGACCCTCGCCGAATACCGCCATCAACGATTAACTCCAGCTGATCACCCACCGCCTGTCGTATCGGCGCAATACAATCTACCGGGGCGGGCGTCCCGTCCAATTGCCGGCCACCATGGTTGGATATCATCACGGCTGTAGCCCCCACCTGAACCGCTCGCTTGGCATCTTCCGGGGACTGAATGCCCTTGATCACAAAAGGGCCTCCCCACTGCTGCACCAACCAGGCAACATCGTCCCAGGTAACGGTGCGATCAAATTGGCTGTTAACGTAGTCAATTAAACCCATTGCCCCTTTGCCCAGCGCATCTTCTCGATGAGCCACATTGACCAGTTTTATATCGGGCTGACGCAGCAGGTGCCATAACCAGGAGAAGCAACCGGCATAGCTCAAGGCCTGTTTAAAACGGATTTTGGGCGGCATAGTCATGCCGTTTACCCGGTCTCTTTCACGGTTGCCAGCTACGGCGGTATCAACGGTTAAACACAGGGCCTGGTAATGGCTGGCCTGACAGCGCTGCACAAATTCCCGGGTCAATTCACGGTCTTTCAGCATATAAATCTGAAACATTTTGGGGCCGGCGGTGGCAGCAGCCACATCTTCCAGACGAGTGGTGGCCATGGTAGATAAGCTATAGAGGGTGCCAAAACGATCGGCGGCACGGCATACACCCAGTTCTTTATGGTGGTGAAACAGGCGGGACATGCCCGTCGGTGATAAAAAAAACGGCAGCTGCAGTGTGGTGCCCAGCAGGTCCGTTTTTATATCCAGTCTATCGACATTGTTGAGCTGGCTGGGTAATAAGGCGTAATCATCAAAGGCTTTGGTATTGCGACGTAAACTCCACTCATCGTCGGCGCCTCCCTCCAGATAATCAAAGATGGGGGCTGGGAGTTTAGCCCTGGCTCTATCCCTGAGCCCGGCAATATTGTGCAGGCCCTGAAGATGATTAGTGCGGCGAAAGCAGTTGTTCAAGTGTTGCCCCCTGCAGCAGTTTTTGCTGCTCGGTTATCAAGTAGGCCTGAATATTGCGCACATCGGTGGCGCTCAGGACATCATTAAACGCGGCCATACCACCGGCACTGAATAGCCCCTCCAGCACAATGTTTTCAAACAGGGCATGTATAGCTGGCTGCAGGGTATAGAGGTTGGGATAGGCGGAGCGCACCTGGCCATTGGCCCCGTGACAGGCGACACAGTACTGCCCGAATAATGCCTGGCCCTGTTGAATATCGGCCTGCTCAAAGCCCGGCCATTTTTCCGGCAGGGGGGGTATCTCTAGTGGCGTTACCGGCGGTGGCAGGGAGACTGAACCGCCATCCAATTTAAACACCAGCAGGCGCCCCTGGTTCTGGTAGTGGTAGGCCGCGGCTCCTTCGGGAAAGGCCCGGGACATTGCTCCACCATAGCCAGCCATTACTGCAATATATTGCTCACCTTGAATAGCAAAGCTCATGGGGGCAGCCATAATGCCAGTACCAATGGTGATGGTTTTCAGGATTGCCCCGCTATTGGCTTCATAAAAACGCAGCTCACCGGTGGCGGTACCCTGTATAACCAAGCCCCCGGCGGTAGCAAGGACACCGCCGTTCATTCCCCCTTTTAACGGCTGCTGCCAAACCAGCTTTTGGTTAACAGGGTCCCAGGCTTTTAGGTATTCCTGCACTTTAATCCCCCCCTCTACCAGCTGGTGGAATGGCTCGGGCACCGGCGGCCAATAAGGCAGGTACTGTATAGAGCCGGTATTAAATCCCGAGGGGTTAAACTGGTATTGCGGGCTATTGATATACACACCCGGGTTGTCGATGGCGGGGATATAGACCAAACCGGTATCCGGGCTCATCGCCATAGGCATCCAGTTATGGCCACCGGGTGAGCCGGGAAAAACCACTTTCGGCTTATGTTGGTAGTTTCCCTGACCCGTTAATACCGGGCGACCTGTTGCCTTATCAATATGGCTGGCCCAGTTGACGCGCACATAGGGCTCGGCAGAGAGCAGCTCGCCGGTGGCTCGATCCAGCATATAGAAGAAGCCATTTTTGGGGGCCTGCATTAATACTTGCCGCAGCTGCCCATCGATCTCGACCTCGGCCAGCACCATATGCTGGGTTGCGGTGTAATCCCAGATTTCTCCCGGTGTGGTTTGGTAATGCCACACTAAGCGACCGGTATCTGGGTTAATCGCCAGAATGGAGGCTAAAAAGAGGTTATCACCGCCACCGGGGCTTCGGTACCAGATGGGGTAAGGTGAGGCATTGCCGGTCCCCACATACAGCAGGTTTAAGGTTGGGTCGTAGGCCATATGGCCCCATACCGTACCCCCGCCCCCACTTTGCCAGCTGGAGTCCGCTGACCAGGTCTTGGCTGCCATGGCCATTTCAGGGTGTTCTATACCCTTTGCTGGATCACCCGGCACAGTGTAAAAACGCCAAGCCAGTTCACCGCTATGGACGTCGTAGGCACTGATATACCCCCTGACACCCCGCTCTCCCCCGGAGTTTCCAATAATCACTTTGTCTCCGGCAATCCAGGGGGCACTGGTTATACTGTAGTGCCGGTCCCGGTTTACAAAGGTATCCACTGTCCAGATTTCTTTTCCAGTATCCGCGGACAGTGCTACCAGGTAGCCATCCAGTGTCCCCACAAACACCTGCCGTTGCCAAAGTGCCACGCCGCGGTTAACCACACCACAGCAGATACGCCTGGCCCAGCTGCCGTCAACCGGGGGGTCGTAGCGCCAGTGTTCTTTGCCAGTTGCGGCGTCCAGCGCATAGACCGTGCCCCAGGGGCCTGAGGTGTACATAAGCCCGTCCACAACCAACGGGGTTGCCTCAAGGCCATGCTGGACCCGGCCCCGATAATTAACCGGGTATTCCCAGGCCAGCCCGAGGCGCTGAACCGTTTGGCGGTTGATCTGCTTTAATGGCGAGAAGTGTTGCTGCCTGAAGGTACGCCCTGAGGTCAGCCACTGACCGGGTTCACGCCCTGCCTGGCGCAGACGGTTAGCGTCAACCAAGGGCGTTGCCGAAGCAGAATGGGGGCTGGCGTTGCTGATGTCCGCAGTAGGCGCCTTTTCATTGCAGGCAACCAAAGGCAGCAACAATGCCACGCAAAAACTCAACTGCCATCGCCTTAGCACTGACATCCTGTTCCCTCAAATAACGCATTAAAAGTTGTATCGCATATTGATACCCAGGGTACGAGGGCGCTGGCGCTGAACCCGACCATCCCCAACCTGTGTATCGATCCACAAGAGTTCATCGGAGCCGGTTACGTTGTTAACAAAAAGCTTCAGGTCCAATTGCTCAATGGTGACCCCGAAGCTGGCATCCAACTGGTGGTAGTCCCCCGCCGCTGGCCCTTGTTCTTTGAGGTTGTTGTAATACTCATCGACATAGGCCCAGTCGGCGCGAATATACGCATCATAAGTCGCCAGGTTAAAGCCATACTCAGACCCCATATTGACTGTAAAGCCAGGGGTGCCCGGTAGAGTGTCACCGCTGCTGCCAAGGCCGGGGGTATCTTCCGCCAGCGCCGCATCGGTATAAGCCGTACCAAAGGTGAAAATCCAGTGACTACTCAGTAAGAAGGTGCCTTCAATTTCTGCGCCTTTAATTTCTGCTTCACCGGCATTTTCTGTGATCAGGAACGCACAGGGCGGGTTGCGGGAAACGGGAATATCATCCCAGCTAATGTAGTAGGCGGCAGACCTCAACTCCAAGCGCCCCTCCATCAGGGTGAACTTGGAACCCAATTCGTAGCTGATCAATGTATCGGAATCGATGACGTCAGGGATCGGTGTATCGAGGCTATCCACCAGGCCATCGTTATCTACATCACAAGTGCTGGGTACCGCGATATGCGGGCGACCTAAACGAAAGCCCTCTTGCACTTGCACATAGTAGAGTTGGTCATTATCGGTGGTATAGCTGATATTCAGTTTGAGGGTGGTGTCGTCTTCTTGATTTTCAGGGTTAGAAACAATTCTGACATTGCCATTAAACACACCATCCGTAATACGCGTTTCATCCCGTTCATAATCGAAATAACGCCAGCCAAAGGTGGCTTTTAACTGCTCTGACAACTCATAGGAAAATTCACCAAACAGGGCCTGCTGCTGCAAGCCCGCCTCAGTATGGGAAGTGAATAAGGTCGCGCCGCCAAAAATATCACTGTCCGGGTCGCCTGCCCAGGCAGCAAATTGCGTGGTGGTAATATCGATATCCTGATAGAAGGCGCCCACTAGCATTTGAAAGGCACCATCAAAATTAGACGTAAACCGCAGCTCTTGAATAAAAGCATCATTGCCCTGACGATCTTCCAGTGCAATGGGGGTATCCCCACCCAGTGGCACCGCAAAAAATACGCCGACATCGCGGTCCTGCAGTGATTCGGTATCTACCCAGGATGAAGATGCAAACAAGTCCCCCCAAGTCAGCTCATACAGCACTTCAAGGTTGGTGACATTGATGTCCTGTTCCAGCGACTCGCTCCCCAGGCTGGTACCAAAGCGTGCTTGCTGAAAGGGTTTTAACCGCAGCGACTCCTCAGGTAGGCCGTCCTGTTCAATATCCTGCGTAAAGTAACTGGCTTTAACACTCAAGTCATCACTTGCCTGCCACAGCAATGAGACTCTACCACCGGTGTATTTATCGCTGCCGATATCTTCTTCGTCGACTAAAACAGCACCCAGTGTGGCGCCCAGACTGGTTGATTTTACGGGATCACTGGCCGCAATATTTTCATAAGTACCGCTGTTATCATATTGATAGGCGGTAGCACGCAAGGCCAACCTATCTTCAATCAGCGGCAGGTTAAGCGTGCCCTGTGCCATGGTATTGTCACCGCCTTTTTCCTCGGTATTGGAATAGGTCGCGGCCACATTGCCATGCAGGCTATTGAGCTCAGGGGCCTTGGGAATAATTCGCACGGTGCCACCCAGTGAGCCGTCGCCGTAGAGGGTGCCTTGCGGCCCCCGAAGTATTTCGACCCGGTCAATATCGACTAATTTAATATCCGGGTTGCCCCCGCCAAAGGAACCAAAATCGGTTAACGGGGTTTCGCCATAATAAATACCCGTTGGGGTGGGCAGCTCGGTGGCCTGGGGTGAGGTTGATACCCCCCGAATAATAATTGTGTTGCGCCCTGCGCCCCGGTCGAGGCTGTTTAAACCCGGCAGCGTGCGAAGGTAATCATCCATCCCGACCAGGCCGCGTTTATCAATGGTTTCGCTATCGACAGCCGCAACACTTAAGGCGGTGTCTTGCAGGCTTTGTGATCGTTTAGTCGCCGTGATCACTATTTCTTCAAGTACATAGTGTTCTTGTTGTGCCGATGCTAACAGCGGTAGCAACGCTGCTGTGAGCACACTCAGCCTACAGGTTGCTGCTATATATTTTGCGTATTTTGCCTTATGTGGCGCTTGCTTTATGGTAAGTACCATATCCCCCTCCCACTTGCTTTTAAAATCATGCTGTACTGGTCGTTTAGCTATCTGGTATTTTTATAAGGGGACATTAAAGGATTAAAAAAACCAAAACGCTTCCAATCGGCACTTAAACTCGTCAGACAGGCACTTTCTATACTTTCTATATTACTTTCTATAACAACTGACGACTTTCTTTAGGGGTGGTACCAAAATACCGCTTAAAGGCCTTACCAAAACTGCTCGAACCGGTGTAACCAACCTGTTCAGACACTTCGCTCACCGCTGCACCTTCACGCAATAACAGACGGGCGTTAGTCATTCGCTGGCTAAGCAAGTACTCGTTCACCGTCACACCGTAAAGGGCTTTAAAACCCTCTGTGAGCTTGCGCCGGTTAAAACCTACCCACCGGCTAAGGTCGTCCAATGTAAATGATTCGGCATAGTCGCTGTGCAAACGCGCCTTTAGCGCTTCCAGTTTTTGGATATCCCGCTGATTTAAACGCACACTGCCAACGCTAGACAGGTTATCGACATACAGAGAACGAATCGCCTGGGTTAATAACTCAAGGCTGCGGCTTTCTGTATGGAAGTGATAAAACGGGTTATCGCTTGTCAGGTCGAGAATTTCGCGGGCCAAACGATAAATATCAGCGGTTAAAGGCACCACCAGCAGATGGTCTTGAAGTTTATGGGCGTCCGCATTGGTGGCTAATAACTGGATATAGTGCCGGTGTGCCGGCGCCACAAACCGTGCAAGCTGCTCTGGCTTAAACACCAGGTGGACGCTGGAGTGATTTCCAAGGTCAACCATATCGTAGGTGTAGCGCAGGCCCTGACCAAAATTCAGAAAAGTACATTGAGCGGCGCAATCAAAGGGCAAGGACTCATTAAAAGACTCCTTGGGTTTACCCTGCATAAAAACCCGCAGTGAAATCCATTGCTCCGAATAATAACTGCCCCGCATCAATGCCGGCCTGACATCCCTAAACAGCTGGAGAATAAAACCGTTTGAGAGAAAATGAAATTCTTCCTCGTGGTCAGGCAGGCAGAAACGCACCGCAGAGGAAATATCGCCCTGCGCGACTAAACGTCGAAGATCGTAAAAAAATTCACTGGGGTCAACCGCGCCCTGGCTTTCATAGCCAAATAGATGGTGGCATTCAGGGGCGTTGGGCACCAGTCGCGTGACAGCGCCCTGTTGTGAGGCTGTAAAGTTATTTAAGGTAAAGGATGTGCGAGCTTGCTTATATATTTTCCCCATAAGGGTATAAGACACTTAAGTGGGTAAAAACCCCACCTATACATAGCTGAAAGATAACAGGCTGAAGCAGGCTGTCATCCATAGTCTCTCATGGCTTCTATCGTCTGGAGGGCATTGCCTTTGCAGTCTAAAAGAACCGTAACGGGGGCCGTGTCTACTTGGGATGGCGTGACAATATAATCACCTGTTGGTGATATGCCGTTCACATCAGGACTATCAATAGATAAGCCATAGCTTTATTTAACCAGTGATATCCATACTGGTTAGCGACTGCCCCTTTAGGGCTTGTTGCAGTGTTTTATGGGCCGCCGTTATATCCTGCGCCGCATTACCCAGTGACTTATAAAGAGTGGTTGCTACTCAACGCCCACCGCCCAAACCGGGAACCGGATTGGCGATAAGCTGACCTAAAGCTGTGTATATGGCCGGTTAGTTTATTGTTGTGGAAAACCCCATAAAAATAACTGCCTGTCAGGCTATCGCCCCAATAAAAATGGCCGTTGTCTTGCCAGGCTACAGGGTAAGTGGCTTGTAGGGTGTCGCCATTGTTAAAAACGATTTTCTGTTTTACGGACCACTGTTTGCCCTGTGGGTAAAAGCTAAGTGTTAGCGTGGCGGGCCGAGCCATAAAGTAAGCTAGCTGCCCTGACCACTGCCCGAGGATACTGGCCTTTGGGCTATCGCCAGAGGGTAAGGCCGGGGCTTGCCGGTGTTGTGGTGGATGCTTTAAGGCGTGCTGTAGTAATGCGGGCAGTGTGTTAACGCTATCGACCGCCAGGGTTTGAATCAGTGCCGCGTGATGGTCGGCCAGGGTGACCAGTGGCCTTGGGGTAGTGCTTTTGTGGGTGCCAGTATGATCAAAGCGCGGGGCCATTACTGTTGCTGATTGCCCCAAGATACTATCACCCAGCAGGTGCGCATATAGAACGCTGGCCGCCACATAAGTGCCGGCGGCGGCCGGGTGTAAACCATCATCAAGGTATAAGGCCAGGCCGGGGGCTTGTTGGCGAACCTGCTGCCAGACCGGCCCTACCGGAATTAATTGGGCATCCAGCGCTGTGGCCAGTTGTGCATAGGCATGGTTAAGTACTGCTTGGTCACCGGTTTTTTGCTGCCTGGCCCAGGTGAGCATTAGCGCCGTTTGCGCTCCGGTTTTTTGAATGGCGTTGTGGAATAAGGTGGCAAAGGCATAAAAGGTTTCAGGGTTGGCGAGTACGGCGTTGCCATTGACGATGGTGGGGCCCAGTGCACTGTACTCCTGTAAAATTACGTAGTCCCAGCCGCCCTGTTGTATTGCCGCCAGTGCCCTGCCCGCAAACCAGTGTTGCGCCAGGGCTGCCCCGCCGATGGTTACCATACTGACCTGCACTTTGTTGGTGCCATCGCTGTTGGCCATGGCTTCCAGCATACTTGGCAGGCTATTGCCGTAGGTCAGGCTATTGCCAATAAAGAGCAGTTTGATGGGACGCTCAGCCGTGGCGGCGCTGTTGCCCGCTAAGAGTAATATCAGCAGGCAGCAAGATAGCCCTTGAATAAACTTCTCTTTGTTCATGTAGTTAAGCTCGTCATTTAGTTAAGCTCGTCTCTTAGTTAAGCCCGCCATATAGTTAAGCTCGCCCTTGATAATGTTTTAGTAAAAATAACACCGCCCCCAAAACCACCCAAGCAAAGACCATCACCCACTCATAGGGCCAGACTAATGCAGCGCTGCCACCGGGCAGGTACAGGCAAGCCAGACCGATGGCAGAGAGTAACGATTAGCCGGCCGCCATAGACTCGGTACGGCCTTGGCATATCGGGCTCGCGGGCGCGTAATACCAAGAAGGATAAGGCCACCAGACCGTAGGCAATCACCACGCTAAAGCTGCCGGCATCCACCAGCCACACCAGCATGGTTCGGCCAAAAAACGGGGCCAGGCAACATAGCGCCCCGATCAGTAAAATGGCATTGGCCGGGGTGTTGTATTTGGGGTGTAGCCAGCCCAGCGCGGCGGGCAGTTGCCCGGCTTTGGCCATCACATAGATTGCCCGTGAGCCCCCGACTAAAAAGGCATTCCAGCTGGTAAAGATACCCGCGATACCCGCCAGCAAAATCCCTTGCCCTGCCAGAGGTGTGCCCCATACGCTGCTGGCCGCTGCGGCGGGGGCCAGTTCAACGGTGGCCAACTGGCTGGCGGGCAGGGCTAGCCCCACCGCCAGACAAATCAGGCTATACCAGGCAATGGCCATCAGTACCGCGACGATTATCAGCAGCCCGATTTTGCGCTGGGGCAGGTTAATTTCTTCCGCCATTTGCGGTATTACATCAAAGCCCACAAATAGAAAGGGCACTACGCTCAGTACCCAGAGAAAGCCGCTTAGGTCGTTTTTAAATAGCGCTGGCATGGGGTTTGTCTGGGGGTTAAGCGACGCTCCGGTCAGCAGTAAAGCACCGGCCAGTAGTAAGATCAGCGTGACTAGTAGCTGCATTTTTGCCGCGGTTTTGATGCCCATTATATTGACCCAGGTCACCGCCACTGAGGCGGCTATGCCTACCAGTACCCAGTTAAGGTAAACATCGTAGCCTGCGACGGACCAGAGTTTGTGTGCGTTGATAGCGGGAATTAGCTGCGCCAGTACGGTTGGCAGGGCCACGGCTTCAAAGGCCGAGACGCTGATATAGGCCAGGGCAATGGACCAGGTGCAGACAAAGGCCCAACCGGCCCCCAGTGCGCGGTGGCTATAGACATGTTCACCGCCTACCAGTGGCATGGCTGAGGCCAGTTCGGCGTAGGTCAGGCCGATCACTATCATCATTACACCGCCGACGATAAAGGCCGACACTGAGCCGCCGATTCCGGCCGCCCCCACCCAGCCACCGGCCAGTGCTACCCAGCCCCAGCCCACCATGGCACCAAAGGCCATGGCCAGTGTTTCCAGTTGGTTGAGGCTGCGTTTTAGGGTTTTATCGGCGGGCTTAGTCATCTTGGTTCACCTGGGGTTTGATCACCGGGAGGGTGATATGGGAGGGGTATGGCTGCCCGTGGTATAGCGTATTGTTGGCCACTACCCCCTGCACTTCGTCGTAGTTACGGCCACCGGTATTGAGGTTGCGGCTATAGCGCGGGAAATTACTGCTGGAAACTTCAACCCGGATTGTATGGCCGCGGTGAAAACGGTAGGCGGTGGCATGCAGGCTGAGTGATAGTTGGTAGATGCGCTCTGCTTGCAGGCTTTGCGGCCGATCAAAGCCCTGCCAGTAACGGGCGCGCAAGATGCCTTCTTGTATCAGATAGGCACGGCCATCGGGGTGTTGGTCCAAAAGCCTGACGGTAAAGTCGGTGTCTTTGGCGGATGAGGCGATATAGAGTTCGGCACTGATTTCACCGACGATATCCAGCTGATGGTTTAGGGGTGCCGAGTGATAGACCAGCACATCCTGCCGTGTTTGGCTTGGCGGTTTATCGCAGTCGCCGCTGGGGCAAGGTTCCAGTGCATAAAAGCCGCCACTGGAAGGCACCGGGTCGGCGGGGTCGTAACGGTAGTTATCCTGCCCGGTTTGTTCTGCCGGGGAGTCGATCAGTTGGCCATGGTTATCGCCGCGGTTGGCAGCGCCCTGGCTGGTCAAAAAATACGGCTGGTAATGGGTTTTTGCCAAGGGCCAGCTGGTGGCTTCTGCCCATTGGTTGGCGCCCATTAAGTAGTAGCTAACCCGGGGCATTGTCAGTACGGCGTTATCTTCGCCTTTTAACCAGTAGTTAAACCAGCGCAGATAAAGCGCCAGATAATCTTTGGACGGGTCACCCAGTTGTAGCCCTGCCACTTGGTAATCCGGGCCGGCCGCCGCTGAGCCGCAGTGGGTGGTGGGTGAAATAATCACAAACTGATTATCCCGGGCCGTGGCGGTGTCGCTTTGACGACGGAACAGGTTAAATAATTTTAGGGTTTCGTTGGCGGAGCCGTCGTACCAGGAATTAATATGTAGAGCGGGTATATTAAAACGGTCCTGGTCGGTGACGTAGTTTAGGCTGTCCCAATAGGGGGCAGCGGGTGGCTGTGCGATATAGTTATCGTATTCATTGGGCAAGGGGTTGCCGTTGGCTCTTAAGCTATCAATAACCGGCAAGGTCCATACGGCTTTGTTGATATCCAAC
This sequence comes from Oceanicoccus sagamiensis, assembly GCF_002117105.1. Taxonomy (GTDB): domain Bacteria; phylum Pseudomonadota; class Gammaproteobacteria; order Pseudomonadales; family Dasaniaceae; genus Oceanicoccus; species Oceanicoccus sagamiensis. The sequence goes on from NZ_CP019343.1 coordinate 1,441,490, forward strand.
GCTGGCAGTGTTGGGGCGGTGGTATAAAAACCGGCGAACTGTTGAAACTGTGAATCGGTCAATGCGGCGGGGAGTTGCAGTGGGTATTGATTACCCGCACCCCAAAACCAGCCCAGACTATTGGCTAATTCCGGCACCCCACCCTCCCGGTACATAAAGGGACGGTAGGTGCCCAGATAGGCGCCACCGGCGGATTCGGCTATGGCGGTGGTGTGGTTGGGGTGGCGGGTGGCCGCCAGTTGCATTTGGTTTTCACCGCTATAGGAGCAGCCAAAGGTGCCTATTTTTCCGCTGGCCCAGGGCTGGCTGGCTAACCAGTTTAGGGTGTCGTAGCCGTCATCGCGGTCATCGGCGGAGATCCGGTAGCGCCCTTCTGATTCAAATTTGCCACGGATATCCTGCACTGCCACAACATAACCTTGTGCGGCAAAAAAATAGGCGATGGAGTGTGTTTTGCGGTAATGGTTTTTGTTATAGGCAAAGCGAATTAAAATTATCGGCCGCTTTTTTTTCTCGCCCTGCGGAAAATAAAAATCGGTTGCCAGCCGCACACCGTCGCGCATGGGAATGCGCACGGATTGTTCCAGCCGTACGGTGGGGTAAAGGGCTTTTGGGGGGTTATCGCTGTGGTAGCCCTCTACCTCTATTGTGGAGCCCAGCGTGGTTAGTGACGCCTTGGCCGATAAGATAGCTCCGCTGTCCTGTGGTTGGGCTGGTAGCAAAGGGGCGACTATTAAAGTACTTGCTGCCAGTATGCTGTTTAAGTATTTATTCATCAGGGTTTGTTTTAAACCTATTTATGCTCAAGGTGTTAACGCGCCACTGGCTGTTAAAAACTGCAACACCTTGGAAACCTCCACCATATCTTTACCGACAAAACGGATGGTGTGGGAGTCCACCCGTTCTATCATCGGTAAATAGCTGCACAGTTCAGCACCAGTGCGGCGCAGGCAGCGAATATCTACGGTAACGGGGTATTTAACCGGGGTGGGTTTGATGGTATCCCGCCGGGTAAGTGCTTTAACGGTGGCCTCGGCAATATGTTGTTCGACCTGACGGGGTAATAGCATGCGGGCACTGGTGGCGGAGTGGGCCCATTTGGTGATGACGGTTTCTGCGTCGGGCAAAACGGTTTGTACATGGCGGCTATAGCTGTCGTCGCCGGAGGCCATAATCACCGGCACATTAAAGTGTGCGGCGGTGGCGGCGCTGATAACGGTTTCTGAGGCGACCTGGTTATTCAGGCGCACTTCGGCAATGGCACCGCCGTGCAGGGTATGGGCCAGTACACCGTCTACACTGCTGCCACCGCTGTGGTAGCCAATTAGCAGGGCACCCAGATAGTCACCAATATCGATGCCTTCCATCATACATAAGGGTCTGGGCCATGAGCGCACTACTTGTACGTTGTTGGGCATTTTGTCCAGCAGCAGGTTCTGGCCATTGTTGTGGGAATCACTGACAACCACTTCGTCAATCCCCCATTCAAACGCTGCATTGCAGGCGGCCACGACTTCGGCGGTCATCCATTCGCGGGCTTGTTGGTACTCAAAACCTTTGGGAGTTAGTTGTTCACCGCTGACAACGCCAGCGGTGCCTTCTATATCGGCGGAAATATATAAACGTTTTTGGGCTGACATAAAAACACCTTAGCTATTGGCCACTCTGGGGTTTTGCCGGGCGCCATTAAATAGATACTGCGGCACGCCCTGTTCGCCTGGTTTTAGAAAAACCATATTGGGGCAGCGATGCCCTGCGGCGGAATAAACGGCAAAGCAGCCGTCTTTGACATGGCGCAGGTCGGCCTGTAATGGTGGCAGCGGATCGACTTTATAAACTATCGTGGCTTTTAATTGTTCCTGTTCACGCACAACAGTGATATGGGTATCCATGGATTCATACTGGCCGGTAATCAACTCCAGTTTATCCAGAGTGGAGGTGCTGTCGGGTTCAGGTTGGGTAAGGTCCAGATTAAAAACGGCTCGGTTTAATTCGGTATTCAATGCCTGATAAGCCGATGGGCGGCAGCCATTAATACAAAAAGCCAAGGCTTTATTGTCTGCGGGTAGCATTAATAGCTGCGATAGAAACCCATTGGTGGCACCGGAGTGACCCACCGACCATATATCCCCGTTGGTATAATGACCCATCCCCCAACCCAGGCCCCAATGGCTATCGTGAATCATTGAGGCTTTAGGTAATTCTATCTGTGACTGTTGCATTTGCTGAACGGAGTCAGCCGATAACCATCGTTCGCCCTGTTCATTAAGCCCGCCTTCCAAATGCCCACGAGCAAAGCGGATCAGGTTTTCCGGTGTCATGGCAGGGGTTGAGCCGACGGGTGCCTGACCCAGTGTTAAATAGGTTTTTTTAGGTAATACCCAACGGTCGGTATTGCTGCCATCAAAGATATGCCCCATGGCACAGCGGTAGCGCAGTACATCGGAGGGGTGTGCTATGGCATGCTGCATACCCAAGGGTTTAAACAAATAATCCGACATAGCCTGATACCAGCTAATGCCGCGCACCACTTCAATCAGTCGGCCCGCAACACAAAAGGCCGCATTGGAATAGGAAAACATTTCACCGACTGGATGCACTAAAGGCAGCAGGCTACAACGGTCAACATAGCGGGCAATTAAATTACCCTCATGGCCATAGTCGTTGGGAAAATAATCCCCGGCCATACCACTGGTATGGTTTAACAATTGGCGGACGGTAATGCTTTCTGTGGCCTGGGCATCGGCAATCATAAAATCGTGCAGATACTGTTTGACCGGTGCATCCAACTCTACCCTGCCCTCATCCACTAATTGCATCACCAGACAAGCGGTCATCACTTTGGTGATAGAACCAATCTGAAAAATACTATCGGTGGTGGCGCTAACGCCGGTGGATAAATTTAAACAGCCGGCGGCGGCGGTTTGCAGTTGGCCATCTTGCCAGGTGGCAATGGAGATGGCGGGGATATTATGTTTTTCTATAAAGGCTTCGGCGAAGCCTTGTAAATTACTGGTGATACAATCGTACATTGTTCTATTCTCGCTAATGGGTTAAACGATTTAATTAACAAAACATATGCACAGCAGAGGCAACGCTATAAGCTTCCAAGCCTTTGCGCCCACCTTCAAACCCCATACCAGATTCTTTTTGCGGCTCTGAGCCAAGGTCAACAAAGCCTGATATGGGCTGGGTGCTGCCCGAAATTAATACCACGCCCGCATCCAGTTGCTGGCCCATACGATGCGCGCGGCCAAGGTCACGGGTACTAACATGGGCGGCCAAAGCAAAGCGGCTATTATTGGCGATGGCCACGGCTTCTTCTTCTTGCTCAAAACTAAACACCGATAGCACCGGCCCAAATATTTCTTCACGGGCAATACAATGCGCCGGGGCCACCTGATCAAAAATAGTGGGCTCAATATAAAAGCCACCGGAGCTTTGATTAACGCGATGGCCACCGCACAATAAACGGGCACCCTCTTGATGGCCACTATCGATATAGCCCAGTACTTTATGCATATGGGCTTCGTTCATAATGGCGCCAAAGGTGCAGTCGGGGTTAAGTGGGTCGGTGGGGGTAATGGCCTGACTCAGGGCAATCACTTTTTCCATAAGTGGCGCTTTGATACTGTCTTGCACCAGTAAGCGGGAGCCGGTAATGCATAAAGCGCCCTGATTGGGGAAGGCCATATCCACTACTGACTGGGCAACCAAGTCCAAATCCGGCAGGCAGTCTTCAAAAATTATATTGGCAGACTTGCCACCACATTCCAGATGCACCCGTTTCATATTGGACTGCCCCGCCGCTACCATAATGGCTTTGCCGGTGGCGCTGCTGCCGGTAAAGGTCAGCATATCCACATCGTTATGGGCTGATAGGGCGGCACCGACGGTGGCACCGGCACCGTGGACTACGTTAAATACGCCCGGTGGTATACCAGCTTCCAGTGCCAGTTCGGCCAGACGGCTGGCGGAGAGTGAGGTGAACTCTGAAGGTTTAAGCACCAGAGTATTACCCATGGCTAGCGCTGGGCCAGCTTTACTGGCGGCCAATGCCAGGGGATAGTTCCAACCAACAATAGCCCCTACTACACCAATCGGTTTACGAAACTGGTAGGCGGTATCGTTGCCGCTAACACCACTGGGAAGCAGTAAATTGCTTAACCCTGACGCCGCCGTTCGCAACGGCCATAGGCAGCGACTAATATCATCAACCAGTGCAGCACTTATGGGCTTACCTACATCCAGTGATTCGAGTAACGCAAATTCTTCTCGGTTAGCTTCAACTAAATCGGTCCATTTATTTAATAGGGATACCCGTTCATCCACGGTTTTATTCCGCCAGCGGCCATCTTCAAAAGCAGCCCGTGCCGCCGCCACGGCGCGGTCAACTTCAGCAGCAGTTCCTTCGCCAAATTCATAGAGCAGTGAGCCGTTATAGGCGGCGAATTTGCTAATCAGTGTATCGCCCTGCGGCTCAACCAGATCGCCGTTAATCATGTTACGAATAGAAAATATGGTGTCTTTGGCACGCTGGTGCCAGTCAATAGTGGTCATAGGATTCCCTTAGATGCTGTCGATAGATAATTTACAGACGAAGAAGCGCCTGCATATACATCTACTAAGACACATTGGGAAACAAAAACCCCACCTCAGTAAGGCAGTTTTTTGTACTAGGCGTTCTTTCAGGGTAGATCACAAGTTTTCATACTCTCAAACTCCCTACATGGTTCGCTCCTTGCAAATACTCCACAAGTCAATCAAAGCCATGACTCTGGGCATGGCAGGAATTTTCACGACCACCTTTGAGCATTAACGATAAATCAAAATTCTTATCAGCGTAAATCTATGCCCTAGACTGATCGCCAACGCCTTCATACAGCTCCCTAACCATCTAGATACAAACCACGCATCACATAAACAAACACCGCCGAACATAAAAGAATCTATTGCTACCACAACGTTGGAGCAATACCAGCCGGGCCAAGAACCTATCAGAGGGTCGGCAACAACAGCTAAAGTACAGGCCCTAAAACATGCTGAACAGCGACTGTCCAAAGCTTTTGCGTCAATAATCTGGTGTACCGTTATAGAGCTGGCCGGCAGAGCTGCCGACTATATAGACAAGAGGTGGGATAGTTCCATAAAAACCTATTAGTTGAACAGGCACATTTCATCGCAATAAAATAACAATAATTTGAAGAATATATAATCATTAAAAGCAATTGAATGCTTCAATACTAATGAAAGGGGGGCAATACTGCTCACCCTCCCCCCATACTAACTCCAAATATAAGCTAAAGAACCCAGACTTAAAAACTAGAATCACTTATAGCAAGGCTAGGCTATGATACGGACTGACATTCTGATCGTCCGGTAGCAAAATCAATGGCTGGAATTAATTGCTCGGAGCCTCCCCCAACAAATGGGTCACAAAATAATCCCAAGTGCGACGAAGGATATAGGCGTTACTGTCATGCCCAACATTTGGCATCAATAACATATCAAAATCCTTATCTGCTTTTTGCAAAGCTTCGACTAAACGAAAAGTACTGGCTGGAGGAATACACCAGTCCAGCATGCCATGTATAAGCAAGAGCTTCCCCTTTAGTGCTTCTATGCGAGCCTCTGCTGGCAAATAACCTTCCATGCCAGGAAAACCTTCGTATTTTTCACTCATCATTGGGGCTGACATCATTCGCCAGTCATGCACACAGCTGCTTACGCCTACTTTAAAAAAATCAGGATAACGCAGCATACCCTCTATACAACCTGACCCCCCTGATGTATGAGCCGAAATGCCCACACGATTAAGGTCCATATAAGCATAACGCTCAGCAAGCTGCCGAATACCGGTAACATGGTCATCTATATTACTAGCAGTCTGAAAAGCTCCATAGCTCTCATCATGGAAAGCCTTATGGCGAAGAGTTGTCCCTCTCCCATCAATCTTCACCACAATAAAACCCAGCTCCGCCAGCGCCATTGCATCCATCGTTGGCCAGCCGCCAGCAATGTCGTTAGTAAAAGCCCCTTTGCCAACCCAAGGAATTTCTGGGTTGTTAAACCCCAAAGAGATCACGGGATAAACTTGATCCGCAGAAAAATAGCTGGGTCTGAAAACCAGACCATATATGTCTGTTTGGCCATCCGCAGCCAACAATTTAACCGGCTCTGGCCACTGCCAATTGAGGGGTAGCGCACTCGTATCAGTTACCTCCAATGTCATGATCTGTTCACCATTACGATCAACCAGAAAACTAACGGGGATTTGATCAGCACGCGAGCGGGTAACCACTGCGAAATCACCATTGGGCTGAATACCAGATGACGCTTTAACGTCTTTGGAAAGACGAGCAATCCCTACACTAAATTCAGTTGGGACAATAGTGACATTATCATGATTGCTAACCACCAAAGGCGTGAGTTCAGCATTATCCATATTAATGCGAACCAAGTCCCGGTAGTAAGGGTCAACCATTTTATCGCGACCTGCCGTTTGCACGAACACTTCACGACGCTTGAGGTCAACACCCGCAATATTGCGTACTAGCCAGTCTCCAGCTGTCAGAGTATTCTTTAAATCACCTGTATTTAAGTCGTATAAATAGATATGCCCCCAGCCTGTTCTCTCTGAAAACCATAGAAGTTCCTGGCTTTCCGGCAGAGGCAGCAATGTTGGATGGTCATCCCCTCCCAGCATTAAATTGATTTGAGTGGTCGAATGCTCTTCAATAAGTATCCGGGTAGCACCAGTATGAGTATCAAATTCAACAACTCGAACGGCTTTATAGTCTCGCGCCATATCTACAAAATAAGCGTGGCGACTATTGTTGCCCCACCACCCTAATTTTGATGTAAAAAAACCATAGCCGTTTCGAGTTGAAGGGATTTGTGGGTAGTCTGCAGCCTGAATATCACCGGTTTCAAGATTAATAGCCAGCAACCGCAACTCTTCAGTATGATCATCCCCCGGATAAGCCACCTTAATTTCTTCCAGCTGAGGACGAATGCTGCCATCAGCAGGTACATGATGAACAATCGGCAAAGATTTTACCCGACGAGTATCTCTCTGCAGAGTAAATACTGTATTGGAATCCGGCGACCAGCAGACTTGTAAACTGCAAATATCATTGACAACGCCCCAAGCTGTGGACATTGCGCCATAGGCATAGGTTGCTTCGCCATCATGAGTCAGTTGCCGTTCTTTTTTTGTCACTAGGTCACTAACCCAGAGATTGTCTTTCCTAACAAAGACAGCTTGAGTCCCATCTGGCGAGACTTCCCAGCCCCCCGGGAGTACCTGTTGTTCTTTACACACACCGGTTGACTCGTTATAAATCCAGTGCAACCCAAACGCAGAAAACTGAATACTATCAACCATCTGAACATGCTCTGATGAAGAGTGGGTTAACTCCATCGAAATAGTTGATATTGGAAGATTACCAGCATCGACTTGCTCATCAGACACACCCGCCAATGCTTGCGCCAACCGCTCATGATCAAAAGCAGGCCTATTGGTCACCAATGCCGCATCGACCAAGCGGTATTGTTTTATCAACTTGCTGTCGTTATCGCCTGTAGGCGAGACAGCCCAACACATTCGCTCATACCAAAAGCAATCACTATCCTCTATCCAGACTGGATAAAGCGTTGCATTAAGCGCTATATGATTGTGACTCAAGCCCTGAAGCAGATATTTCGCATTTTGATAGCGAAGACTCATTTCAGTACTATTGAGGATAGATTGTTGTTCGACCATTACTCTTAATCCTTTTATATATTTGATATCAAATGTTATTGAGTGTTTGAGAATGCTACTGTCAGGTTTTGCAAAAGGACGGTCGTACTTACAGAACACGAGAGTAAACCTTGCACCTTCACTACCGAAGCCCGATGGTTTTTTGGGTTTCGAGCTTAATGCCAAACCATAACCAGCATTGGATAGTGCACTAATTACTTGCAGAACCCTGTATTAAGCTGTTTTGACAAACCCGCTATCTAAGAGTCTTTTCAGCGGTAAACCCCTACCCCGGTTTGTGAAAAAAGTCGTAACCAAGCCTATAAATATTGCCAACCCAATTGAAAGACTGACAAATCCAATTCCGGACACGGCCCCACCAGTTGATACTATGCATAGAAAGGCTTTAAAAAGGAGAGATTGAACAAAGTTATAAAGGGTCGGAGTAATACCGACCCTTTAGAGTATTTAAGGTTACTGTGGCACCAGGGCATCACGTACATACAGTCACACCAATCAACGCACATATTGAAAATATCAGCTATGTTACGCTGCTTTTTGACCAACAATAACCAAACAGCACTAGAAGTCGTAACCTACTTTCAACCCAAAGGAACGACTTCGGAGCACACTATCCCTACCAGTAACTGCAAAATTTGCAGTACCTTCATCTTCATCTAACAGATTATTACCAAAGAGTTCTACATCCACAGAAGCCCACCGCATACCAACATGAGCATTTAGGAATGTTACAGCCTCTGATTTACCAACCTCTGGTATAACCCCGGAATTGCGTATCAGAAGAAACGCAGGGCCCTGCCTGTTATAATCAAAGCGAGCATAACCTGGCATATCACGCGCCCAATTAAACTGGTAATCTGCAGTTAATGAATAACTATACTCAGGCGAGTTATCAACAGGGTCTCCCACGACTTTATCCTCCACCCCTTCCTTCAACGACGTAAATTCAGTGTCGGTAACATTGCCATTAAACCCTATCGTAAGATAAGGTGTTGCCAACCAACGAACATCCCACTCAACGCCTTCTATTTCTGCTTCTCCCGCGTTCTGTAGCGATGAATCACCTGAATCATCGGCTGCCAGAACACCGCTTAAAAAATCCGTATACTCACTAAAATAGAATGCCAGGTTGGTCGCCAATCTATTCTCAAACCAGGACGCCTTGAGCCCTAACTCATAGGTCAACAACTCCTCTGGATCATAGCTAAGATTTGCACCAGCGAATGTTGTACTTGGAGGATTAAAACCACCACTTCTAAACCCCTCAGACATACTGAAATATAAATTAGTATTTTCCGCAGCTAAAAAAGAAACGTAGACTTTAGAGCTAACCTTATCAAACGTTTCTTCTAGCTTACCATCCAGATCACTGACAAAGCTCCGATCATCCTTAAAAAAACGCGACCCAGCACCAATAGTCCAACGCTCATCAATGGCGTAAGAAACATCACCAAAAAAAGCCAAGGAGTCTGAGCCAATCTTTTCTGGTAATGTAGGGCCATCTTCCACTACAAAGAACCCAAAAATATCCGTTAAACTGTTCCCTGTTTTCTCTGTAATTTCCGAGTCACTCATAAAAACACCCAAAACCCAGTCTATTTTATAATCATTATCTGGCAAGCTACTCAAACGAACTTCCTGTGAGCTTGTTTTAGTTTCTCTATGACGGTCAATATCCGCAATACCTAAAACCCCCTCATCCGGTACCGTTAAAAAGATACTCTCATTTTTCGAAAGATTACTGGTTTCTATTTCAGAGGCAACTGCGGTTAGCAGCATAGAACCAAAATCATATGTAGCAGTTATATTATATATATCATGCTCATCATCCAAGCCAAAAGGCAGTGTAGGGTCTGCTGCCGAGCGCATAACTCGATCTGGCGCAGAGAAGCTACCATCTGGTGAGTTTAACGCCAAATTCACACCATCCGATTTATTATGATGCTTAACAACCATAGAGGAAAATGCTAGATTATCGGATGCCTGCCACAACCCTTTTAGTCTTAGATTAGAAAGCTCATTACTATTGAAATTTTCTTCGATAATAGCTCCATCATCATCTATTTGATTGATCCACCCCTCATTATTTTCGTAGGACGCTACCAAGCGGAAGGCTAGAGTATCATCAACAACCGGAATATTAAGAACACCTGTCAACCCTTCACTCCAGCCGCTACCTTTAGATTTATAAGCCGACAAATCAATGGAACCTCCAAAACCATTAAAGTCGGGATCTCTAGTTATAAAACGCACAGTCCCGCCCACAGAGCCTTGCCCAAATAAAGTGCCTTGAGGCCCTCTTAATACTTCAACCTGTTCTAGATCAGTAGCTCTTATATCAGGGTGATCACCGACACCAACGGAGACGGGCACCTCGTCAAAATAAATACCTACAATAGGACTGTCGCCGTTACTACCGCCAACCCCCCTTATAAAATAAAATGACCGACCAGGCCCATTAGATGTTGCTGATAGATTTGGTACCGCAAAAGATAAATCATCAATAGTTTGAATCCCTCTATTTTCTATATCCTCACCAGAGAAGGCGGCCACACTGATGGGCACATCCATTAGATTTTTGTCACCACGCTTAGTCGCCGTTACCACAATTTCTTCCAAAACCCAGCCCTGATTATCTGCACTATTCTCCTGCGCCAACACACTCTGCGACGCACCCCCTGCCCCGATCAAAAACCCTACCGTTGCTGCTAATAATTGTTTCTTACTGTTCATCGTCTTATCCCCATAATTGGCATCTGAGTTATTACCGCGTGGGGAAATAACAATAACCCCACTGTCGGTATAGTCAGCGATAAGACCTGTGCCGTTGAGAATAAACTCTAAGGCTTGTTGTAAGCTGTAATGCCCTTTTAGGGCATTGCTGGTAAACGCATCCACCGAACGGTGAGAAAATAACAACTGCTTGCTGGTTTGCCGGGCCAGAGCCTGTAATGCCTGCTCAGTACTGGCGCGGGGGATATCTAGCTGGTAACGCTGTGCCATCGCGGTTTTGGCGGCGGGGCTTTGGTAGCGGCCCGGTTCGGCCCATGCCCCGTGTGCAAAACTGATCACACTGATTAGCAGTAAATATAAACACCCTGCTTGCATACGTTTTCTCACTGTTGGCGTGGCGTTGCCTGATTATTATCAGGGCTATGTCTCGCCGACCTGTTACCTAGGAGCAATAAGTGTTGTGATTCCTCAGGTCGGCAGTTAAATTTTTTTATTTTTTTTGCTATTTATTTTTTTGCGGCTTGTTTTTTCTCTGGTAGCTTGCGTGTTTTTTCCGGCTTGGTGCTATTGCCTGAGGATAAATACACCAGTTGTTGATCAATGCGGTTAACGTCAATACCAAAACCTAAAGCCAGAGCATCCAGCACGGCGTCGGTATTGCCCACTTCAAATACACCCCCACCCGCAGGGTGCGCAGGGCATTGTCGGTAATCACAATACGGGTGGAGGTATAGCGGCTGACTTCATCCACCAGTGCCTGCAAGGGCTCTTGCCTGAATACCAGAGTGCCGCTGCGCCAGGCTAGTTGTTTGTCGACCTCTACGCTGCTTTCCATGGCCACTTGCAACGGCTGGTGGTGGGCAAAGGTGGCGCGGCTGCCTGCGGTGATACGGGGCCGTTCTGGTAGCGGCTTGGTGGCCACTGTTGGGGCTTCGATAGCGGGGGCCGTTTGGGGCGTGGGAATATTATCCACTTCTACCACCCCTTCATTGACCAGCACTTCAATCTGTTGGTGGTTAAGGTAAACGCTAAAGGCGGTGCCTATGGCCCTGACCACTCCGGCGCCGCTATAAACTTCAAAGGGCCGGCCGGGGTTATGGGCCACTTCAAAATAGGCTTCGCCCTGAAGTAGATGAATGCCCCGGCGCTGTTCGCTGTAGTCGATTTTCAGGCGGGTATTGGTATTGAGTTGGATACGGCTGTTATCGCTAAGCACTACGGTTTTTTGTTCGCCTATGCCGGTGGCATAGAGTTGCGAGGTGTTGCCGGTAAACAGGGTGATGACCACCAGCACTACTGCGGCCATGGCCACTGCCCCGCCCTGCCAGCGGCCAAACCAGGGGGCGGCTGGGTGGATGGCGTCGCTGCTTTGTTCGCTGGGTACGGTAAGTTGCGTTAGTTGATTAAGGGACTGCCAGCGTTGGGCCAGCCGTTCAAATTCGGCGGCATGTTCCGGTGCGGCATTCACCCACTGGCGAAAGGCTGCCAGTGTTTCGTCGCTGACCGGGTCGGCATCCAGCGCGGCAATCCAGCCGGCGGCCTGATCGCTAAGCGCGTTACCCTGGGGCATTTCGATCACCTTGCCCCCGGGTTTGTGATTGGCGGTAGTCATTGTTGCTCCTTGGGCAGCGGGCTGCCGGTTGTAGGGCCGACACCGGCTTGCGGTGGTATTTGGCCTTCCTGCGATAACATATAGGCATCGAATTTTTTGACCCCCAGGGCAATATGTTTTTCGACGGCGCTAACGCTGATATTCAGGCTGGCGGCTATTTCCCGGTGGCTTTTGGCCTGTACCTTTCGCAGGATAAACACTTTGCGGCACTGGGGCGGCAGGCTGGCAATGGCATTGCAGTAACCGGCCAGGGTTTGCTGGGCCATCACTTCGCTTTCCAGGGTGGCATTGCCTTCTATGAGCTCGGCGTTTTGGGCCAGGGCATCTTCGAGGTAGTCGGTCATTTTGGTGGATTTGCGGGTTAGTTCCCGCAGGGCAATATTTTTTGCCACTTTAAACAGGTAGGCCTTGGGGGAGTGAACGGTGCGTTTGCTATTGGCATTGTAGGCCACCAGAAAGGTTTCCTGGGTAATCTCGTCAACATCTTCGGGGCGATAGAGCAGGCGCGCCAAAAAGCGTTTAATCGCCAGTTCGCAGCTGAGAAAGGTTTCCACCATCCCCCGCTCCGGGCCGGCCTTGGCGGCTGGCGTTTCCCGTTCTGGCGGGCGGTTGTTATTGCTGTGTTGGCCCATAGTTTTTCCGGCTAGCGGGCATGGCGGCACTGGGGTGCGGCGGGCCTGCTGGTTGCTAATGAAGTTTATGTCATTAACTACAGAGAAACTAGCGGGGAAAACCTCAGGTGGGTGGGTATATTTTTTTGGAATAAATACTTAGGTTGAGGGAGTGTTTTAATTGACGCTGAAATAAGATCCTGCCCGAGACGTACCCCCTCAAGGTAAAATAATTTCTGCTAGTAACAGGCAGGGGATGTAAAATGGAAGATCATCAACTACCCAAACGATGACTCCAGCTTAAATCCCTTCGGTGGCTCTTCGCCCAATAAATGCCTGACTACATACTCCCAGGAGCGCTGTATGGTATAGCTGCTGCAGCTGTGACCAAGATTAGGCAACAGCAACATATCAAAGGATTTATTCGCTTGTTGTAAGGCCTCGACCAAACGAAAACACATCGCCGGTGGTATCACATCTTCCAACATACCATGAATCAATAGTAATTTGCCCTCTAGTCTGTCGGCAAAATCTGCTAATTCTGGGTAGCCTTCATCCTGGGTGCCAATAGAGGCAAAGAGTCGCGAGTCCAGTTGGGCGTTAATACTGACACCTACAGAGTAAAATTCTGGGTAGAGCAACAGCCCAGCTACAGCTGTAGGAATGCTGCAAAATTCAACAACTCCCACTCTCTGGAGATCAATATAACTATGGCGGGCCGCCAGTTGCTCGATGCCAGCAACACAGTCTTCTTTGTTAAAACGAAAACGCATGGGCTCCAAGGGTAAAACAGGGTCTTGGTAGCTATTAAACGCCGTATCTCTGAGGCCTTCGTTGCCACGATTGAAGATCTGAACCGCAATAAAACCTAGTTCAGCGTAAGCCCATGGCGAAAGGTAATGCCAATTGCCTATAGTTGTTGTTGGTGAAAGACCCGACATTCGCGGCGTAGTTATAAGTACAGTCCAGTACCGGGTAAGAGCGGCCCGGGTCAAAATTTGACGGCCGATAGATAATGCCATAGATATCTGTTTCACCATCAGCAGCTTTGAGCATAACGGGTTCTGGCCAATGACAGTTTTCAGGCAAACCTGACACATCCGCAGTCTCCAGGCTCTGCAGCTGATTGCCATCACGGTCCAGTAAAATACTCACGGGTACTTCATCAACTCGCGAACTGGTGGTCACCACATACTTTCCGCTGGGCGATACCCCGGCAGCTTGTTGATATCGGTAAGTAATTCGGCTGCGCTGGTCGCAAACGATATATTCATGCTCTGTAGATATTATTTCGGTCAGTTCTCCCGTGTCGATATTGACCCGGCAGATATCACAGTAGTAAGGGTTACGTTCAGGTACCCGGCCTGCAGTCTGGATATAAAGTGTCCGGCTGCTCGGGTCAAAATGCAGGGTGTTACGTACCTGCCAACGCCCCTGGGTGATGGCATTTTTCAAATGACCGGTTGTCAGGTCGTAAAGGTAAAGATGTGCATGGCCACTGCGTTCAGAGTACCAGATCAGTTCGCCAGTGCCTGGCAGGGGCATCATGGGCATATGGATATGGGTGATAGGTATCAGGTTAACGCTAAAGTCGGAGGTCTCTTTGATCAGCGGACGAGCGGTGCCGGTTTGACTGTCGGCTTGCAGCAGGTGGGCCGTTTTACCTCCCCGTTTTTGGTCGATCAGGTAGTAGTGGCGGCTGTCCTGGTCCCACCAGCCCCGGCGGCTAGTTAAGAAGCCAATATAAGGCGGGCGGCAAACGGGACAAGGGGGATGATCAAGCCATTGGGGCTCGCCAGTTTCTACTTTAATTGTAAGAAAACGGTAGGCCTCTACCTGATCATCGCCTGTAAAAGCCATACGACGATCCGGGCGAATGGTTTTAGGGCGCAGGCTACCATCAGCAGGAACATGCTCTACGATCAAGGGGGCAACCGGGACATTGCGGCTATCCAGCACCTGAGTAAGTACCTGAGTGGAATCGGGCGACCAAAGCGCCTCCAGAGTGATGAGTTCCTGGCGGCCATAAACACTGGGCGTACTCGCATAACGATAAAAGGGGCCGCCATCTATGGTCAGTGGTGTTTCGGCACCTGTATCCAGATTTTTATGCCAAAGGTTGTGATCCCGGATATAAAGGGCCTGCCGGCCGTCCGGGGATCGCAACCACTGAGAGGGCAATGCCGACGTCGCTTCACAGAGTTGAGAAGCATAGGTGTAACACCATTGCTGGTCATAGGCGCTAAAACTCAGGCTGTCAGGCTGTGTAAAATCCAGATCAGTAATGGGTAATTGATCTGCAAGTATAGTTTCACCGCTGGCAGCTGATAAGGCTGTCGCCAGCAACTGATGATCGAAAGCTTCTTTATTAGAACCAGAAGCGGCATCCACTAAGCGAAAAGTATGGCCATGACGAGATTCCCGTAAATACCAAAAGCTGTCACTCTGCCCAATCCAGTGAGGGTATAGCGTGGTGTTGAACGCGATATTTTTAGTGAAGACACCCTGCTCAATTTGTTGAGCTCGCTGGTAACGGGCAGCAATACTAGCTTCCGCGTCCAAGCAGTGGTCGGTGGCAACTGTTTTCATAGTAGGTCCTTGTTATAACAGGTGACGGATAAAGAATACTCAGGCGGACTTGCCGAGCTGGCGCGCAAAAAACTGTACGATCAGTTGATGCAATTCGCGAGCATCTGGCAGTGCCGGATTGTAGTGAAAAACATGATCCAGCCCTTCCCAGATATGCAGGTCTGCCTCTACACCCAGCCGGGTGAGTTGGCGGTGGGTCGCAACAACCGAGCTGAGGAGATAGTCACGGGTTGAGGAAATCAGCAGTGACGGCGGGAAGGCTGACATGGCGGTATCGGAGAGAGAGGGGGTGACTCGGTAATACCCACCCGCTCAACCAGAATCACAACCAACAATGACAAAAGTGCAGGAACTATAGACATGCAAATAACCAGAGCCCAAAAGGCTTGTTCACCCTGCTCGGCTAGCGCAGGGTCAAAACCCATAAGACCGGCCAGCGCTATCGACAGAGAGATACCAATAGCCAAGGCTGTTTTCCCCGCCAGGGATTGCAAGGAAAAACACATTGCAGAGCGATCCACCCCGGTTTTCAAGGTGCCATAATCCGCCACATCCGATAGCAGTGAGAAAATCGCTACATTGCCAATCGCGCTGGAGAATGACCAGATAATATTAAACAGGGCAAACAGGACTAGTGTTGCGGCGTTATTTAATAACACCAATGACAGGCTGGCGAAGGCTGCTAGCGACAAAATACCCCAGATTTTTATGGCCCGCAGCTTGCCTACAGCAGCAATTACTCGCATCGCAGGCTTAATGGCTAGAGCCGCTACCACAAGATGGAACAACAAAAAATGCACGTAATATTGGCCCTGACCCAAGTAGGCATCCATCATCATAAATTTCAAACCGATATAAAAAGCGCCGGCGACACTATTAAGCACCATGACCCCAACAAACCAGACAAGCGGTATGTTATGCCTTAACGCCAACAGACTTTTATAGGGATTCTCTGCTGCCTCAGTTTTAGGTATACCTTGCTGTTCACTGGCCGGCACATAACGCATTAAACAATACAAGGTTGGCAGCACTAACACCGCAGCCACTACCACCAAATAACGCATGGTTTCTGGTGTCACTTTAGTACCCTCACTAAAAGGCAATATCGGAACCAGGGCAAATAAAATCATCCCGCCATAGCCAGCATAATTTCGAAAGCCATATACGGTATTTTTTTGCTCAGACACAGAGGTAATCTCTCCGCCCCAGGTTAAATGAGGAATATTGAATAACGTTATGGCCAGATAAAACAATAAATACCACACCAGAAAACAAGCCTATAAATATTGCCAACCCAATAGCACTTAAGTATGTTTATCGAGTAGACAATATTTCTGGTTCGAATAGCCGTGGCTATGTGGTAGATCGCTGACAAGCCTTGTGCTATCAGGGCTATAGGGAGACTGCTGCTTTAAACTAGTAGAGATGGATAGAGGGTGCGCTTTAATAGGCCACCACTCCAGCGCGAAGTAAAAAGTTGAGTGTTTTTTACTACCGCCCTTTTATCTTCGCTTGGAACACATCTATTATCCCAAGCTTGTCTTTGGCCTTAAAAGTCGCAACTCCAATTGATACCGACGGTGCGGAGGGGGGGCGGCAACGATTTTCCTAGCCGACATCAAACCCTGCAGGTTGTTGGGCTTAAAGCAGTATTTAATCAAGTTTGCATTATTCAGAAAGTTTTACCCTTGTCAGTAATGGCCTATCTCAGACAGCGACCCTGTTCAGCCAAGCGCAAAAGCTTATCGTATTTTTTGTTCACCTTTAACACCCGCTGTTGCAATTGCTGTTTATTGCCAGGCCAGTATTGTTGTTGCGGCGCCAATGAACCATATGCACCATGCTGCTCATCCTTATGCTCGACAGCCAAATAAGATGCCAACCGGGACTTTTGCTGTGCTACAAGGTTGGGCACCAGCGATGGCTGACAATGACCGCTACCATTAACACTGATATAAACCGGAGCGCTGACGGCAACGACCTCTACAGCCAAGCCTTGCTTTTTCCCCGCCGCCTTAATCACAAACCAACTACCTTCCCCGGCGGTAAGTTGATGGTTTAACACCAGAAATGAACTATCCCCGCCAGAACGAACCGTCTTGATCAGTTGCCCACCCTGATAGAGCTCCAGACGATCTAATCGATCAATATCAGGGTTTAATGCCGCGCTTGCCGCGATGTTAATATTTTCACCGCGATTAAGCTTCACCGTATCCCCCATCATATAGCCGTTGATATTCAGGTTTAGCATGGGCCCGTTAGTGACATAGGTATGGCCGGCTTTTAAACCATCAAACCAGGCCTTTACCGAAAATGGCCCAGCAAGTTTTACATAGCTACGGACATCACCCATAGCACCGGGGGCCAGTGGCGCATAATCAGTGCCTGCAGCTGGCGATAATCTATAACCCAAATTTAAAAAATCAAACCAGATACCCAAGTCCAGTTTGGCAAATTGCAAGACTTCTACTAAATCCACCAACCCATAAGGTACGTCCAATGCCAAACCAAAACGCGCACCATAGTTAAACTTTTCACGTACATGGGCATAGCCCGTCAAACCGCCCTGTTGATGGGTTGCTTTAAATATCTCATGGTATAAATGATAGCGGACCGGATCATAATCAGATTCCAGAATATTTAATTGGAGGGTATGACCGCGACTGCTACGAGGCCCCTCTCTACCCGGCAGTAGATAATAAGAACCCTTGCCATAATGGGCAGCCTCTCCCCAATTATACTGATAATAATCGGTGTGCCCGATGCTATCCATTTGTAAAAGATTGGCGACATGAAGATCTTCGGCCTGAGTTTGCAAAAGAATTATGCGCTCTTGTTCCGAGTTGCCACGGCCATAGTGAATATGAACATCGCCAGAATACCAACCTTCTTCTGGTTTATCTGCCCAGCGAGACAGTGGCACCTCAAGACGGGTTTCACTATCCGCTTTAATATCAAAGGACCGTCTGGCAAATTGATACTCCAGCCCGCGGGCGATAACCAGTTCGTATTGCCCAACCGGCAAACGGGCCTGATAGTGGCCATCTATATAAAAAGCATGGCGGTTAGTATGAGGCCATCCCAGCCCCGTAAACTCAGGCAAAGTCACGACACGTGAACTAATGGAGTGATAACTTAACGGGATAGCTTCAACTGATGGGAGCGGCATACTGCCGACTTTATCATAGATACCAATGCGAGCAGGCGCTGGATTCCCATTATGCATTACGGTTAAATCTAGTTGGCCATAGTGCTTAGGTTGAGAAGTCTTGTTGCTGCGAGTAAGTTTAATATCGCAAATAGTCACTTCAGATTCAAAGATATGCTGGCCAGCAACTTGAGCTCTAATCGCAAAATCTCCACTATGGTTATGCATGATAATGGAACGACCTGAAAAGCGGGCGCGCTCTAACGTAAAGCTATGCCGGTACCAACGCTCAGTTTTTAGCTGGGATAGGTCAATCGTTTCTGCCCCTAGCACTGTACCGTTTTTATCGTAGTTTAAGTGGAGGCTATCGGGTTTGTTTTTTAGATCAAACTCCATTTCTACGATCACGGTTTCATCTATATTGAATGCATAGCTATCACGAACATCAAAATTCAAAAAGGCACCTTGCAGGCAGCTCTTACCGTTTATAGTTTTAACTTTAGGGTGATCAGCTGCCGATAAATACGGGGAGGTTGAGTACACTTGGGCAATTTTATCAGTATGCCAAGCTAGATTGTGGCGACTGATAAAGTTTGTTCCATGGGCCAGAAGCACTATACTATGTAGACTCAACGTCAGGAAAATCACCAAGGTAATAGGTTTCATAAAGACTCTTAGACGCTCGCAGAAAATGGCTTTCAAAAAAAACCGTGCGTATAAGCACTAAGATACCCAAGGGGGGAAAAACCCCACCCCTGAGTTAAAATAATAGCAGACGAGTAAAGATAAAGGACATGCCCTAGCCATCGACAGTAAGCCCTGTCCCATCAATCGGAGAGTCTAATGTAAACTCCTTGGGCGGCTCGACTCCCTGGAGGTGACGCACCAGAAAATCCCAGCTGCGTCTTAATACATAGCCCGACCAGGTATGACCAAGGTTAGGTAATAACAGCATATCAAAGTCTTTGTTGGCCTTTTGCAACGCCTCGACCAAACGCAGCATCCCCGCTACAGGAAATACACCATCCAACATACCATGGCTAAGCAGAAGTTTTCCTTTGAAGTTTTCGACCTGATATTCAGCCTGTCTTGAGTCTTCACCAGCAGGCAGCTTACCGTCAAACTGATTGGTCCATTGTGCACGAGCCAATCGGGCGTCGGGAATAGCGTGAGCCACCGCAACTTTGAAAAAATCCGCATGGTTTAGCAAACCATAAACGGGGCCCACAGAGCTACTGATACCTGCCAAGCCAACCCGCTCTATATCCATGTATGAATAACGCTCAGCCAACTGCCGAATGCCCGCAATATGGTCAGGGAGGTAACTGCTGTTAGCAGACCAGCCGTAACTGTAGTCATGAAATTTTTTCTCCCGTAGGGCTGTACCCCTGCCATCGATAACCACAACAATAAACCCCAGTTCAGCATAGGAGGCCGCCATCAGGTATGTGATTCCACCAAAGCCGTTATTGGTAAAGGAGCCTTTAGCCACCCAAGGCATTTCCGGCAAGCTATCAATAAAGTCGATAACAGGATAAGACTGATCCGGCGAAAAATCAGAGGGCCTGAACACAAGGCCATAAAGATCTGTTTCTCCGTCCTCGCCAATCAGCTTGACCGGCTCCGGCCACTGCCACCCTGCTGGCAAGCCTGACACATCCGCCACCTCCAGGGTCATTTGCTCCCTGCCCTGCCGGTCCAACAACAGGGACTCCGGCACCTGATCAGCTCGGGATCGAGTAGTCACGATATAGCTGCCACAAGGGGATACACCCTGAACATCAGGGCCGCTGCCCGGTATGACTGACTGGGGACCCAGCACAACATACTCTAGGTCAGCCGCTGCGACAGTCGTCAGCTTTCCGGTATCAATATTGACCCGTGCAATATCCTGATAATAGGGGTCACGTTCTTCCACATGCTGTCCATCGGGCAACGCCTTACGTCCTCCGGTCTGAATCCAGAGCTCACGCCGCTCTTCATCATAGTGCAACAGCTCACGAACTAACCACTCACCCTGCGTAATCGGTTGTTTTAATTCACCAGTTTCAAGGTCATAAAGATACAGGTGAGCCCAACCGCTGCGCTCAGAATACCAGATCAGTTCATTACTGGCAGGCAAAGGCCAGAATCGGGGGGGATCAATTACTGGCAAGCTCAACCGAAAGTAAGTATCAACGGTTTCTTCAAACAGAACCTGAGTCCTACCTGTCTCGGTATCCCAACTAACCAAACGGGCCGCTCTGGAACCCTGAGTCAGATCTATAAAATAGGCCTGGCTGGCATCTTCGGACCACCAGGCTAGCTTCTCAGGATTAAAAAAACCGTTTAACAATCGAGTGAGACTTAAAGGCGAGTAGTCCGCAGGAGTAATCCTGCCACTCGGAATATGGAGGCTGAACAAACGGTAGCCTGGCTGGATCTCATCATTGTGAAGGGGCATTTTATGATGGCAAACAAAGGGGCGAATACCGCCATCAGTAGGCACATGGTGAACATAGGGCATGGTTTGCACCCCGCTAGTATCTAGCCTGACGGTTAACAAGGTCTGGCTATCGGGGGACCACAGCACCTGAACCTCGTAATTGGCAGGGGTAAAAGCGATACGCGGTGTTGGGTTGGCGCCATAGGCAAAATCGGCTTCGCCATCTTCGGTTAAAGGTCGCTCGGAACCGTTGCCCATATCGTTTAGCCAAAGATTATGATCACGGATAAACACCGCTTGCAGACCGTCTGGCGAAATCTTGGCTCCCGGAGGCAACCCCGGTTTAGTCCGTTTTATACACCGGTGATTACCCGGGCTGTATTGCCAGTGTTGGCCCAGCGCTGAGAACTGCAGCCGTCTGGGTGAACTTTCTATTTTCAGCTCCTCCAAAACCAGTGCGGCTGCATCCACCGTTTCACCACTGCTTTTTGCCAAGGCAGCGGCTAATGCTTCATGATCAAAGGCCAGAGTATTGCTGGAGGTTTCGGCATTGACCCAGCGAAACTCCTTAGCAGTTGCGGTCTGCCGCTCATACCAAAAACAAGCGGTACCGGCAATCCAGTGAGGCGCAATCGTTGTATTGCGCGCGACACGGCTTGAAAAGATACCTGCATCCAGTGAACGAGCGCGCTGATAACGCTTGGCTACCACATCTGGGTCAATAAGGCAGGATGGTTTATTCATCATTGATTACTCATAGGTTGTTAGCCAAAGGGGTTACATCACTTCAGGCCTGAAGGTGTACTGTAGTACTCACAGCATAAGACAACAGCCCCTGTAACCCCTGTTTCATAACCAAAACCGGACTGCTTTTGCGGCTCGAAGATCAGTTCATACTGCCCACCACACTGACGGGCTTATGCATCTGGCAACCTGATCAGCCACCCTCGACACCACAGGCGGCCAACTCGGCTGTATTTTTAAAAGCACTAATAGTGAATTTTAACTAGAAATCATAAACAAATTTAACACCGTAAGACTGGCGGCGACGTTGAGTACTTATTCCCGTTATTTCAGAGTTGAATGTAACATCAGCTTCATCCAGTAAATTATTACCAAAGAGTTCAATATTTATCATGCCGACCTGAGCACCCACATACACATTAAGAACCGTCAATATTTCGCTCTCTGCAACTTCAGGAATAAAACCCAGATTTCGAAAAACCGAAGTACTGGGCCCTTGAGTATGGTAATCAGCCCGAATATAGCCAGAAGTCGAAGCCGACCAGTGAAATTGATAGTCCGCCGTGAATGAATAGCTGTACTCCGCAACTAAATTTAGCGGATCACCAACGACTTTATCGGTCACACCAGAGTTTAATGAGGTGAATTCTGCATCGGTAATATTGCCATTAAACCCCACCGTAAGATCAGGATTCATTGCCCAGCGTACGTCCCATTCTATGCCCTGAATTTCAGCTGTCCCTGAATTCTGTAATAGCACCAGGGTTAAATCGTCCGGATCAAAAGCATCAGATTGGAAATCATCATACTCACTGAAGTAGATCGCAAACTCTGTTGTTAACCTATCATCCAACCACGCAGCTTTTGTACCCAATTCATAAGTCAGGAGTTCCTCAGGGCCATAAGATACGCTGCCGCTAGATTCAGGGGGATTGAAACCACCACTACGAAAACCCTCTGCAATACTGAAGTAAACATTCATATCGTCGGAAGCTGCATATGACAGATGGATTTTTGAACTCACCTTTTCAAAATCATCTTCACCTGAGAAACCATTTTCCGCGGTGAATATACTACGATCGTCTTTAAAGACCCGTGTGCCAAACCCTAGCGTCCACAGATTATTAAAAGCGTAGGTGATATCGCCGAAAATAGCTGTCGCATCTGAGCTGCTGACCGTAGGCAAGGTTGGGTTACCGCCTGCAACATCTATATCATCCACACCGAAAGCTCTGAAATCAAAAAAATCCTCAGCGGTTTGATCAGATGCTTCTGTGTCTGCATGAAAAACACCCAGTGTCCATTCAAGCGCCCCGTCAGAAGTACTACTTAAACGAATTTCCTGTGAAGTAATTTCCGATTCCGCCAACACTCCGTGACTCTCTATGGCAATCATATCTTCAGAGGGCAAAGTTAAAAATATGCTTGAGTTGTCATTCAAGCGGGAAATATCTACCTTCGAAGCGGTCGCTATTAATACCGCATAACCCAAATCATAAGTAGCTGTAATATTGTAAATATCATGTTCATCATCAAAGCCAAAAGGCGTGTTTCGATCAACACTTGACATCAATACACTGTCTGAAGACTCAAACTCACCACTGGGTAAAAACTGTGTTAAATTAGGGCCACCAGCATTAATGCGATGGCGAACCACCCCCGCCAATACCTCCAAATTATCCGTGGCCTGCCACAGGCCTTTAATGCGAATATTAGACCCCTCATTACTATTAATATTTTCTCGAATAATATGGCGATCGTCATCAATCTGATCTATCCAGCCGGCCTTGTTTTCATAAGTTGCTGAAATACGAAAAGCCAAGGTATCATCAATAACAGGGATATTAAGCACCCCCTGTAACTCCTCACTCCAGTCGCCACCTTTGGTATCATAGGTTGTAAAACCGAACTGACCACCAGAGCTATTAAGTTCTGGTTTTTTGGTAATAAGACGGATGGTTCCACCCACTGAACCCTGACCAAATAAAGTCCCTTGTGGGCCGCGCAATACTTCCACACGCTCTAAGTCATGAGCACGAACATCAAGGAACAGCCGAGCAACAGAAAGCGGGGTCTCGTCAAGATACATACCGACTAATGGACTACTACCAGCGGTATTGCCAATTCCTCTTAGCACATAAGTCGTATCCCCCGGACCAGTGGAAGATTCCGATAAATTTGGTATCAAATAAGATAAATCACTAACCGTCTGAATACCTCGAGAATCTATAGTTTCTCCAGACAGTGCAACAATGCTAATAGGTACATCCGCTAAATCCTGTTCTCTCTTGGTCGCTGTCACCACGATCTCTTCTAGCACCCAAGCTTTTTCCTCCTGCTTATCCGCCATATCCTGAGCCAATACCGAACTCCCCCCTGCCCCCATCAAAAACCCTACCGTTGCTGCCAATAATTGTTTCTTACTGCCTGAGTAATTAATCCCCATTTTTCGATCCCCATCTATCAAATTATGCTCGGTTACGATCAGATGGTCGCGGCTGCTGAATGTGTAATTCAGTGTGGTGCCAGCGAGTAGCAGTTCAACGGCCCGGGGGGTTTGGTAACGCCCCTGCAGCGCGTTGGCCTGGTGCTTGCTGATTGCATCGTAGTCAAAGGCGACGGTAATGTCGGCTTGAGCTGCGAGTGCGGTTAGCGCGCCATCTGCACTTTGCTGCGGGATATTAAAAACGGTGCCGTGGTCACTGGCGGTGGCCAGTGAGGTTAGCAGGATAAGAATCAATACAACGTACTTTTTTTGTTGTTTGGGTGTGGCTTTTTTCAGGCTTAACCGTTGTTGTAAAAAGTGTTTTACTCTTATCACGCTCGTTTTTACGCAGCGGGCGGTAACGGCGGTGGCGTTGTTATTGGCCGTTGTCGTTATCGCGTATTGATAAGATCGATAAGTCATGAAAAACCCTTCAAACTTTTTTTCATTTTTTCATTTTTTCTTTTTATTGATTTTTTTATGGTTGCTGCCTGGCCGACAATAGCAGTTGGCGGCCCTGCCCCGGTTCGATATGCAGGTCCAGACTTTTGGCCAGTGAGGCTAGCAGGGCGTTGATATCGTCGGTTTTAAAGCGGCCACCGACCCGGGCGGTTTTGATGCTGGGGTCGACGATAATCAGTTCCCGGTCGGTATAGCGAGCTATTTCGTGGATGGCCTGTTCCAGGGTTTCACCTTCGAATAGCAGCACCCCCAGTTGCCAGGCGAGTTTTTTATCCAGCGAGGCCGGTGGCAGGGTTTGTTTGCTGACTATGCGGTCTTGGTATTGGGCGGCTTGCCCGGCGACCAATAAGGTATCGCGGGGGTTGTTTTCCGGGGGGCTGGTGGTGAGGGCCGGTGGTGTTTGGGCCTCACCGATACCTGAAAATACTTTGACTTTGCCTTCGGTCACGATGACATCAACAGCCTGCTGGCTGTAGCTAACATTAAAGGCGGTGCCCACAGCCCAGACCATACCTTTGCCGGCATAGACGACAAAGGGGCGCTGCGGGTTTTTGGCTACATCAAAGCTGGCTTCGCCTTTGACCAGTGTTACGGCACGGCGGTTATCGCTGTAGTCGAGGGTGACCTGGCTATTGGTGTTAAGGGTGAGGATGCTGCCATCGTCGAGGGTGTAGCTGGCTTGTTGGCCAATGCCGGTGCTGTAGTGATTGCTGGGCAGTGCCAGTAGCACTAGCAGCGTGATCATCACGAGGCTGGCGGCGGTGGCCCAACCCTGCCAGGGGCGGTAGCCGGTGGCCGGTGCCGGGGTGGGTTCTTGCAGGGGCATGATATCGGCCAGGTCTTCGAGTACGGCCATGGCATCCCAGCCGGCCAGTGCGGTGATAAAGCTGTCGCGGTGCTGGTCGCTTTGCGACAGCCAGCGGCGCAGTTCGGCGGCCATGGCCGGGGGGATGCCCTGCCCGGTTTTGTAGCTTTGGCCGTGCAGTTTGACGACCCAGTGGGCGGCCTCGTCTTTGATTTGGTTGCTGTCGGGAAATGTCATCACGTTTTCCATCTTACCACTCCTGCCGGGCATGTTGCCGGGCGCGCTGTCTGGCGTTGCGCCCGGATTGCTCGGCTTCCATATAGTCAATACAGCGCCGGGTGGCCCGGGTCAGGTGACCTTCAACGGCACTGAGGGTGATACCCATACGGCTGGCGACTTCTTTTTGGCTAAAGCCATAGACCCGGCACAGAACAAAGGCCCGCCGGCATTTAAGGGGCAGTACCCGTATCGCCTGACAGAAGATTTCAAAATTTTCCCGGGCTTCAAATTGTTCTTCCAGGGTTTTGCTGGCCATCAGTTCGCTGTCGGTCAGTAAGTCGCCGAGGTCGTCGGTCAGTTTGTAGCTGCTTTTGCTGATCTGTTGCAGGGACAGGTTGCGGGCGGTGCGAAACAGGTAGCTTTTGGGGGACTGGATATCCCGCTCCCGCTGGGCCTGTATCACTTTAACAAAGGTTTCCTGCACCACATCTTCGGCCTCCTGGGAGCGCCTGAAGTAGCGGGACACATAGCGTGTCAGGGAGGCCCGGATTTCCAGATAGAGCCGTTCCATATCACTGCCCCGTGCCGCTGGGCGGGGGCGCTGTCAGGGGTGGTTTTGTTCATGGCAAACCACTAGTGGCCGTTGCCGGCGGTTATGGGCTGTGGCGTTTTTGGCCACGGCTGTTTATTCAGTGTAGTCATTGTCCAGGCTCTGGGTTGGGTTGTCTCTTTATAGGATCGATCAGGGAGGGAAAACCCCACAGGTTATTTTTGGTTTTTTGGGGGCGTGAGGGTCGCCCCCACTGGGAGGGTCATTACTCGAGGTGCTGATTAAAAAACCTTACCACCTCCCGGTGTAGCTCATCGGTTTCTGGCAGGTCCGGGTTGTAGTGGAAGACATGGTCCAGGCCTTCCCAGATATGGAGTTCGGCGGGGACGCCGAGCTTTAGTAAGTGGCGATGGGTTGTGATGGTCTGGCTCAGGGCAAAATCCCGGGTAGAGCTGGCGAGCAAAGTAGGCGGGAAAGCGCTTAGCAGTGCATCGGATTGGCACGGGGTGACTTCGGGGCTGGCGAGGTCTACCCCTTGGTAGTAGCGCAGTTGTTGTATAGCTTCTTTAACACCAAAGCCTAACGAGGCCTGTGACAGTGCATCGCCAATGGTGAGAGAATCGCCAATATCGATATAGGTAGCACCCTCGGCCAGCAGGCCTATAGCTGCGGGTAATGGTTGTTTACGCTGCTGCAATCTGACTAGAGTCTGAGCGGTTAATATAGCACCAGCAGAAGCTCCATAAATACCTATGTGCTCAGGCTTATAGTCCGCAAGCAAGGCGGTATAAACCGCTTCCACATCATCGGTAGCGGCAGGGAAACGATGCTCCGGAGCTTTGCGGTAGTCAATGCTGATTACCTTTATTTTGCCCAGAGCGGCAACCGGCAATGACTCCAATACGCTGTTAGTGTGAGTACCATTTTCAAAAGAGCCCCCATGAAGGTTAATCAGTACCCGATTGGTGTTGGCTTGGGCAATACCTTCTGCGGGCAAAAACACTTCGCACTCAACACCGGCCAGTGTTTCGGTGGTGGCGGTGGCAGCGTAGCGAGCGATAAGGGAAGCGTATAGCGGGCCCTGATAAAAGAGCTGATGAGCCTGATGCCGAAAGGCGACCGGGTCGCTGGGCATTGTGGCGGCAGTAGATATCAATTGGCGCTGGTAATCACGGTAGCGTTGTATCGCCTCGCGAGATTGGGCCGGGAGCAGTGTGGAGTCTTCCAGTGTAAAGGCCGGGATTTGGAGGGAGGTGGTGTTATCAGTTGGTTTAGTCATGGTTATTCTCTTCATGCAGCTGCATCATCAGATTCAGGGTGGCGGTTAATGAAAGTCTTGCAGGGGCTGCTCACGGCGTAGATGATGTAACAGATAGTCCCAGCTGCGGTGCTGGGAATAGCCAGGGGCTGTATGCCCAGTATTGGGAGCAGTAACATACGAAGTTTTTATTGGCTTTTTGCAGGGTCTCTACCACTCTAAAGGTTATGCTAGCGGGGATCACATCGTCCAGCATACAGGCTATTAATAGCAGCTTGCCTTGCAAGCGGCCGACCAGTCGCTCAAAGGGGCTCGGTTCTGTTTCGTGGTTCATGGCGCACAATATTTGGCTATCAATCATGGGGTTGTTGGATACGTCTACGCGATAAAACTGCGGATGCACCAATAAACCAGCCAGAGCATGGGGCTGGGGCCCAAACTCGGCCACCCCTACCCGCTCGAAATCCCTATAGGGATTTGGAACACATTGCGCTGATGGTACGATTGTACTAATACTGTATATATCGATCAGGTGGGCTGCAATACGGCAGAAATCGGCAGACCAGAGCAAGTCAAGCAAAGGGGCTTCATCGTGGCCGTAGACTGTGAGGGCAGGTGCGTAACGGCGAAAGGGCTCACCATCATCCGTTAAAGCTTTCTCTTCACCACTCTCAAGGTCATAAAGCCATAGATTGTAATCACGGGAGAAGAGGGCTTTTTTACCATCGGGTGATTGCTTCCAGCCTGCGGGTAACGCTTCAATTTGCTTACATGTTTGGGTGGCGCTGCTGTAAGCCCAGTGCTTGCCAAAAGCTTCAAAGCAAATCGTCTCCGGGGCCTGAAGCAGGTCAAGGTTGTCCAGGGGGAGGTTATCAGCCTGAACGTCTTCACCACTGGCCTGTGTTAGCGCTATAGCCAGTAAGTTATGATCAAAGGCGTCTTCGTTAGTACTGGCTTTTGCATCAACTTTGCGAAATACCTGCCCATCACGGGTTTCACGTTTATACCAAAAGCAATGGCTCTCACCCACCCAATGGGGATACACCGTGGTGTTAAAAGCAATGCTTTTACTAAACGCGCCTTGCTCTAAAGTTTCGGCCCGACGGTAACGCGCCAACAGCTCTTCTGAATATAGTGTCTTCATAAATTTATTACCTTCGTGCTATAGATTATCTGAACAATACTTATCTGTAACGGCAACAGGCACAGCAAGCTATAAATACTTACCCACTAAAAAACCTGTTAACGACTAATGCAAGGCCCTCACTTTAAGGCTGGAACAGCATCACCAGACAGCGGCTGTGACTGTGACTGAACAACATACTGGCTTGCCCGCTCTGCTCTGGCATCTAAACGCCTGCGAATAACTGCGTGACGCTTTTCTGTGATGGCAATACCCGGGACACACAAAGCCGCCACAAAAGACAACAACATAGGGATTACGCCAATACTCAACACCAACCCCCAGTACGCCCCTTCCGGCTGGGATGTTTTCGCTGGATCAAACCCCCACCACCCTGCCAAGGCAATCGATAAGGCAATACCCATCGCGGTCATAGATTTCATCACCAAAGATTGCAAAGAAAAACAACTCGCCGAACGGTCAATACCCAATTTGAAGGTGTTGTAATCAGACACATCGGACAACAATGAGAATAATGCAATATTGCCAAGCGCACTCGCAGTAGCATAAAGCATTTGGAATATGGCACAGAGATGAAGACTGTAAGGCAGCTTGAGCAAAATCACCGGGAACAAAGAATAAGAGATAAGACATACGATGATTGATAAGCGTAGCGCTTTGATTTTCCCTAAGCGAGTAATTATTTTCATGGCTGGAGCCACCGCCAAACTGGCGACAACCAAATGCAGTAAAGACAAATAAACATAATAGTCACCCATGTCCAACCAAGTATCCATTACCATAAAAAACAAGCCGATATAGGCTCCCTGAGCCAAAACATAAGCAATACTCACCGCCAAAAACCATAACAATGGCCGGCTATGCATTAAAGCGTGTATTGCCTGAAAAGGGTTCTCTGTTGTTTTGAGACTTTCTGAATAATGCGCGCCAGTGGGCACATAACGCAGCAATACAAAAAGGGTTGGCATAACTAACAACCCGGCAGCCACCACTAAATAACGCATAGTCTCTGGTGTTACTTCAGAACCTTCAGTAAAGGGCAACATCGGTATAATCATAAAGACCATCATGCCCATATACCCACCCAAATTACGGTAGCCGTAGACTTTGTTTTTTTGCTCGGATATCGGCGATATTTCTCCCCCCCAGGTAAGGTGAGGAATTTGAAACAACGTAATAGACAGGTAAAACAATAAATACCACAGCAGAAAATAGGCAATGGTTACGCTCTCTCCTGGGTTCAGTAAAAACCATGCACAGGGGATTAACAGCAAGGCGCCGCCAATCACAAAGGGGCGTCGACTGCCGGTGCGGGCATGATAACGATCTGAGAAATAGCCAATAGCAGGGTCAGTGACTGCATCAAATAACCCAGCCACCAGCATGACGATGGAAATCGATGCCAGCGACAAACCATGATGCTTGGCATAAATACCTGACAGGACGTTATTAGAACTCATTAATAACAAGACAGGCACTACTGGCAAGGCGTAAGCGATACCGATTAGTGGCGTAATGGTGGTGCTGGTTTTTTTTGGTAAACTCATCTATTTATCCATAGCGGGATATTGCCGTTTTAAAGACGCTATAAGTAAGATGCATTTATGGCGAAAACCCCCCATCGATGCGAAAAAATAAGTGCTAATGACTAGAAAATCGGCAGGCAATTATATTATGTTGGCTCGACTGACACCGCGGCTCGATAGAAATAGCATCCTTCGACAAAGACCCCATTAATGCCCCCCACAAAGAGATCAACATTGAAATAAGATGAAGTCATTATCTGAGATAAGCTGATCGCTGACTGCCATGCCCAAAATCATAAAAAAGCAATCGGTAAGCACTGCCATCATTTGTGACGACACTATCCCAAGTGCAGGTTTTCACCACTGAGTCTTCCCCAGCATTAATATTTCTTATTGAGATACCTACAAAAAATTTTATTTAGGGCTGGGGGTTTTCTTCGCTGAACGTATCTTAGTAAGAGCAAATACGCCAAGCGAAGCTGGCGCTACCCGGTAGGTGAAAGTCCTGGCCAAGTCAATTTTGACTTATATTACAATTACATAAGTTGATTGCAACAATGCTTGACGGAGAACCTTACGCGCTGTGCGGAGGGGCCCGTTAAGCCCCAAACAAGTAATTAATTTTTATATTAGGAGGCGATTAATGAACAGCGATCAGATAGTGATATCCGCTACTAGAAAAGAATGTGCTGGAGAAGAGACAGATTTACCTGCTGATATGGGGGATCGCTATGATAGAGCACAATTTATGTGGCAGTTAATGATGGGCCAGAAAAAAGCTAGCTGGAACACTACTGTCTACCCCCATTGGATTGGAAACAGTGATAACTTTTGGTACAAACGAGAAACAAAACACGGGATAGAGTATCGGCTAGTTAATGCAATAAACAAAAGCAATCATCTTGCATTTCAGCACAAAATACTTGCAAGCACATTGTCGAAAGCTTCCGGGGAAACGGTGGACTCTAGTAACCTACCCCTAGAAAATGAGCAGATAAGCCTCAACCCTTTGAAAGTCAATTTTGTGGCTTACGATCAATACTGGCAGTACGACGAAGCAAGCAGAAGCTGTGTGCCACTAGCGCGATATCATGGTGATTGGATAGTATCCCCCGATGGCAGCAAAGCCGTTTTCTCCCGTGACTACAATTTATGGTTGGTAAACTTAATAAACGGACAGGAGTGCGCTTTAACGAATGATGGTTCACGCCATTATGCCTATGCCACTACAGCAAGCACCTATGGCCGGCAGGAATTTCTTACACTGGAAACACTCTGGTCACCAGATAGCAGACAACTGTTCACCCATGTGAGGGATACCCGGCAAGTAAAAGCTGGCCCTCCTCTTATACAATATGTCCCCACTGATGGAACCTTCAGGCCGAAAGATATTGGCGATAATCGTCATGTTGGTTTTTCTCAGGACAAGCATGCAGAAACCTATCAGTTTCTGGCCATTGATGTGACAAGTGGCCAGCTAACAAAGGCTAACCTTAGACCTAGCCTGACACTCTGGCCACCCTATGTTGGTTTTTTCACCGCCCAGAACGGTTGGTGGGGCCAAGACAGCCGGCGAGCCTACTTTACTGATATAAGCCATGATGATCATACTGGTAGGTTAATCGAGTTCGATACCCACACCGGATTAACAAAGGTGTTAATTGAAGACACTAATGAAGGTTACTTTAGTTTTGTGCCTTACTCTCACCTTCGCCCTCTTCTTACGGTATTACCCGAAACGGATGAGTTGATCTGGTACTCAGTACGCAACGGCTGGCCTCATCTATATCTTTATGATCTGAACAGCGGTAACTTGAAGCATCAGATAACCGAAGGCGACTGGTCAGTACGCAATATCATCCATGTAGATCTATCACGCCGGGAGCTGCTGATCCAAACGGCTGAGCGAATAAAGGGTAAGAACCCTTATTACTGTGATATCTGCCGCGTCAATATCGACAATGGGGAAATAACGACTCTGCTGTCGACTGACCATGAATACGTGGTATTGGATGGGCGTAGCCGGGTGTCTTCGTTTGATGCGAAGTCCAGAGGCGCCTCTTGCACGGGTAATTATATAGTTACAACACGCTCAAGAGCTGACGAGTTACCGGTTAGTTTGTTACTGGACCGGCAGGGCGAGCCCCTAATGGAACTAGAGCAAGCCACTCTGTCAGGAATGCCAAAAGATTGGAGCTTACCAGAACCTGTGATGCTAAAAGGTGCCGATGACGAAACAGATATCTACGCTGTTATCTTTCGCCCTTCGAATTTTTCAGCCGACAATTCTTACCCAGTTGTAGATATCACCTATCCCGGCCTGACCACACCAGCTGGCTCATTTAGTAATGCTACCGGTGGTGGGGTAGGTATGTATATTGGAGCTAGTATAGCAGAGCTTGGGTTTATTGCCGTCTCTATGGAAACACGTGGGGGTGTGCTTAGAAACGAAACTTTTATGACCTATCAAGACCCCAAAATCCCGATTGGAAATTTCGATTATTACAATCATCTGGATCAAATTGCGGGACTAAAACAGATGGCGACACGCTATCCTTATATGGACCTTAATAGAGTGGGGGTTTGCACTATCGGTACTGTACCCAGCGCCCTAACAGGCCTAATGGCCTACCCAGACTTCTTCAAGGTTGGCGTTAGTGTTAATGCTTTATCAGATATGCGGCTGTTTGGTATGTTCGCGGGATTCTCTGGAAGGAGAAACCTAAAGGGCAATATTGAAGAACTGTTTGATGGCTTGCAAGGCAAACTATTGATTATGCATGGCATGCTGGACGATGTTGTACCCGTAGCTGTCCCTTTACGCCTCGCTGAAACACTTTTCAAGGCAGGCAAACCCATCGATATGCTGCTATTGCCCAATGAAGGCCACACCATGTCAGCCCAAGCCATGACCTATGCCTGGGATTATATGGTCAAACACTTAATGGGGGTTACGCCACCACGAGAGCGTAAGGATTCATATCAAAGATGATTAAAATCACAGCACAAACTGTTATTACAAATAGAGTGATACAGCCGGAGCCTGTATTGGGGCCCCGGTCGATCAAGCCTAGGCGGTTTAACCGACTTGGAACGTATTTCTGAATGGCCCGGGGTGGTGGTTTCGGCTTCGGGCCCGGTTAGCCGTGGGGGCGGCCGAACGTAAATGTGTGTTGAGTAATACTGTGTATTAAGGAGCGCATTGTTGCGTTGGTCGCTTGAATCTTTAGCGGCTTTTTTAGAATGTCACACTGCTCGCTCGGTGACACGCTTAAGCCCTTTCCCGAGTCGCCGGTCTCGGCCTGTTCGTCAGGCTTGGCTTGATGCTCGAAAGCTTGGCGAGCATAGGCAACTGTCTGGTTTAGTTGTTCACTTTTTTTCTACACCAAACTTATAAAGAACACTGCCATCACGTAGAGAAAGCTTGGTAATAATCTGATCATCATCATAAAAAAGCCTTATAGAAACAGAGCAACTAGATAATTAAAGGGGCAAACTATATAATTTGCCCCTAAGTTTGACAAAAGAATTATGTGCATTTTCAATTAAAAATCGTAATCGAATTTGACACCATATGAACGACGCCGATACTGTGTTTCTCTACCAACAAATGCCCAATTTGATAGACCATCATCCTCATCCAAAAGGTTATTGCCAAATAATTCAATTGAGAAAGATGTCCAATTCACACCAACATGCCCATTAAGAATAGTTAATACCTTGGACTCACCCACCTCTGGAATAATACCCGCATTATGCACAGTAACAGTGTTCGGCCCCTGAGTATTGTAATCGACGCGAACAAAGCCACGTGCTGAATCAAACCAGTCATACTGATAATCGGCAGCCAAGGTATAACTGTATTCGGGAATATTGTCTAATGAACTACCAACCCTTTTTTGTTGAACAGTTCCCTGAGGTATTGAAGTAAACTCCCCATCTGTAAAATTACCGTTTAACATAAAAGTGATATTCTCATTCATCGCCCATCGAAGATCCCATTCAAAACCTTTTATTTCAGCTTCACCGGAAT
Source organism: Oceanicoccus sagamiensis (assembly GCF_002117105.1). Taxonomy (GTDB): domain Bacteria; phylum Pseudomonadota; class Gammaproteobacteria; order Pseudomonadales; family Dasaniaceae; genus Oceanicoccus; species Oceanicoccus sagamiensis. The sequence goes on from NZ_CP019343.1 coordinate 1,475,599, forward strand.
TTTTAAATGCAGTCAACGACGTTGAAGGATCCAGGACAGCTCCCTGAAAATTAGTAAACTCACTATAATAAAAAGCAACTTCTGTAATAAACGTGTTATTCAGCCAAGAAGCCTTTGTACCCAACTCATAAGTCAACAGTTCCTCTGGCTCATAAGAGGGGGGGGCACCTGCCGCAGAGTCACTTGGTGGATTAAACCCACCACTACGAAAGCCTTCAGATACACTAAAATGAATATTGGCATTATCTGTAGCTGCGAAGGAAAGGTAAACTTTGGAGCTTACATTATCAAACTCCTCTTCTAGCATAAGGCCATCATCCATAGTCAGTATACTTCGGTCATCTCTAAATACTCTAGAACCCATTCCTACCGTCCATTTGTCATTAATACCATAAGACACATCGCCAAAAAGCGCTATGGTGTCCGAACTGTTGATTTCAGGTAATTTTGGTCCTCCTTCGAGAACACCAAGTCCAAATATGCTAAAATCCCGGAATACATTGGCATGCTGGTTCTTAAGCTCCGAATCGGCAAGAAATACACCAACGGTCCATTCCAATGTAGTAGCTTCATCAGCTGCACTGCTTAAACGGATTTCCTGAGAGACAATTTCAGTTTCATCTACCACACCTATACGCGCTACCTCCAGCACTCCCCCGTCAGGCACCGTCAAAAATATTGTTTCATTATCTGACAGATTATAGGTATCTACCTTTGATGCTATAGCAGTCAAAACAGAATATCCAAAGTCATAAGTGGCGGTGATATTGAAAATATCGTGTTCATCATCATACCCAAAGGGCATGTTCGGATCAGCAGCAGATCGCATAACCCCGTCTTCTGCTGTAAAGCGCCCATCTGCGGAATGTAGGACAAAATTAGGACCGCCTGATTTATTACGGTGTCGAACTACCATGGCAGAAACTCTCATTTTATCAGTTACCTGCCATAAGCCTTTGATACGAGTATTTGAACCCTCACTGCTATTAATATCTTCTGCGAGAATAACATCAGATTTGTCTATTTGATCTATCCAACCTGACTTATTTTCATAACTAGTTGCTATACGAAATGCTAATGTATCATCAATAACAGGAATATTAAGCACCCCTGTTACCTCCTCACTCCAATCGCCTTTTTTTGTGTTATATGTTGATAAGCCGAAATGACCACTTATATTATTAAATTCAGGATTTTTAGTAATAAAGCGAATCGTACCACCTACAGAGCCTTGGCCAAATAATGTACCTTGAGGTCCTCGTAGTACTTCCACACGCTCTAGGTCAATCGTCCGTATATCAGGTTGAGCACCTGTCACAGAAACAGGGACTTCATCAAAATAAGTACCAACCAGTGGTGCAACACCATTGCCATTACCAACTCCTCTCATGTAATAAAATCTATTGCCTCCTCCAGCTGAAGTAACTGATAGATTAGGCACAGCTAAGGATAGGTCACTAACCGTCTGCATACCTCGAGAATCTATAGTTTCTCCAGACAGTGCAACAATGCTGATAGGTACATCCGCTAAATCCTGTTCTCTCTTGGTCGCTGTCACCAGGATCTCTTCCAGCACCCAAGCTTTTTCCTCCTGCTTATCCGCCATATCCTGAGCCAATACCGAACTCCCCCCTGCCCCCATCAAAAACCCTACCGTTGCTGCTAATAATTTTTTCTTACTGTTCATTGCATTATCCCCTCGTTCGAAGTCACTACTTTTTTGGCGGGGCGTAATTAAAATAACCCCTTCGCTAGTGAGCTCTCCGGAGAGATCTGTGCCGTCCAGAATAATCGCTAAAGCCTCGTGCAAGGTGTAGCGACCTACCAGTGTAATGGTGGCCCTGGTTTCTATCTGGTCGTAAGGAAATAACAATTGCTTGCTGCTGACACTGGCCAGTGAACGTAACGACTGTTCTACGGTTTGCGATCGAATGCTCAGGGTGTAACGCCGGGCATTTTTTTCGGCACCGTGGCCTTGGTCATTGTCGGCATACAGCGGGGTGACGGTTAGCGGCAACAGTACAACAAATACGATCATCCACCAGCGGGATGCTTTGCCTTTCATAGTCACTCCTTGCCTGTGCAGAAGATGGTTACTGCCTCTCCATATAACTCACATCTATAAAGAGACAACGCGTTGAAAAACTCCCCACTGGCCGGTTAATTATTTTTTTCCAGGCGGCGGGAAGTGGCTTCCCGGTAGGAGATATAAATCAGTTTTGGGGTTACATAGTCCGCCTGTAAATTAAAACCCTGTTCCAGCGCGGTAATAATAGCTTGAGTATCGCCTACCTGAAATTGCCCGCCAATACGCAGCTGCCCGGCCTGGGCTGATTTCAGGATAATGCGGGTATCGGTATAGCGGCTGATTTCTACCAGTACCTGTTGCAGGGGCTCACCACTAAACACCAGCAGGCCCTGCTGCCAGGATAAACGGCGGCGCAGTTCGGCGGCGGCGACGGTTTCTATTTGCTGGACGGCGGCTTGATTCAGCGTGGCGGCTTCGCCAGCTTTAAGGCGCTGGGCCTTGCCTGCGGGTGTTGCTGGCGCGGCGGGTGCGGCGCTGGCCTCGGCGGTTATGGGTGCTATCAGTTCGGGTTCGATTTCTACAACACCTTCAGCCACCAGCACATCAATATCACCCCCGGCCGGCGCCAGTGCCACGGAGAAGGCGGTGCCAATAGCGCGCACGCGGCTGGTGGCTACATACACATCAAAGGGCCGGGCCGGGTCTTTGACAACCTCGAAGTGGGCTTCGCCCTGATGCAAATAAATGGCCCGGGCCTGCTCGCTATAGCTAATATCCACCCGGCTTTGGGTATTCAATTGCAGCACACTGCCATCGGGCAGGCTAACGGTTTTTTGTTCGCCCACGGCGGTGGTATAGCTGTTGGCGGGGCCAAATAAGCCGCTGCTTTGCCAGCCGAGGATAAGCACAATACAGACTGTGGCAGCCAGCGCCCAGTAGGCGGACAAGGGTCGCCACACCATGGCGGCCGCAGAGCCATGGCCGCCGGGCATGGTGCTGCCTGCATGGGCGCGGCGCTGCTGGTTTAGTACAGGCAGGTGCGCCAATATATTGAGGTCACCCCAGGCTTTGGCCACATCTTCAAAGGCGGTGATATGTGCCGGGCTTTGTTTGACCCAGTGCCGAAAGTCCTGCAAGTCTTTTTCACTGGGGTCGCCGCCATCGAGTTTGGCCAGCCAGGCCGAGGCCTGTGCCTGCACGCTGGCGCGCTCCTCCAGATTGATTACGTTGTTGTCCATGCTGTCAGTCATTGTGGTTTCCCGGATGCTGTGTGCTGGTGCTGTGTGCTGGCTGGCTATCGCGGTGATCAGGCGCCTGCTGACGATCGGCAAGTTCCTGATTGTTTATATAATCGGTATAGCGATCAACCCCTTTGGCAATATGTTTTTCTACGGTTTTAACGGAGATATCCAGCTCCCGCGCAATCTCTTTATGGGATAGCGCATGAACTTTGCGCAGCAAAAATACTCGCCGGCACTGCTCTGGCAATTCGGCCACGGCGGCGCAGCACAGTTGCAGTTTTTGCTGGGCTATCAGGTCTTCTTCTACGGAGGCACCGCCACCCAGGATTGAGTCATCGACGGCCTCTTCCAGATAGTCGGTAAGCTGGCGGCTGTTTTTGCCCAGCTCTCTAAGGGCTATATTGCGCGCCACCCGAAACAGATAGGCACGGGGTGATTTGATCGGCTCGCTGCTCTCGGCCCTAAAGGCCCGCAAAAAGGCCTCCTGCGCCAGATCATCAATATCTTCCGGGCGATTGGAAAAACGGTATAAAAACCGTTTTAGCGGTATTTCGCAGGCGAGAAAAACATCCAGTAATCTGGCATTACGCTTTTTACGCTGCGCTGTGCCCGGCGGTTTTGACATAGTGCTCTCTTGGCTTTCCTGTGGAAAGAAGTTAAGGCTTTGTAAGTATAGTAGAGACCGCCGGAGCTAAAATCCCCCATTGTGGGGGTTGTTTTTGAGGTTTTGCTGGTGGGATGGCGATGCAGATGGGAACTTTAGGGCCATAAGTGTCTTATTAAAGGAAGATTACTGATCCTACTCCTACCTACCACTCTTCTTTCCCGCCTGTTGAACTTAAGGGTGAAACATCGCCAAAAAACTATTTTTTTATGGGAGGTGGGGTTTTTCCGCCCAAATGTGTCATATACATTGGATGTGATAATTCATTCGGCGCGAGCCACAAGCTGTTTGCCATCAATGAGGTAGCGGCTAATACCTTTGTATTAGTTTTGTGGTCCATCGTTCGCGCATCAATTAATCCCATGGAATTATATTGAGCGCATCAAAGAAAACTGACATGTGCTGGATTCAATAAAAAGGCTTATCGAGTGATTGATTAAACAATGCAGATAACGACCGCACAGGCATTAAACGCCAAGACCAATGAGACCAATGCTCAGTCGCCTGAGCATTGGCGCTCCCGCTTCACCTTTTTAATGGCATCGGTAGGCTTTGCGGTGGGTCTGGGGAATATCTGGAAATTTCCGTACATCACCGGTGAAAACGGTGGTGGTGCCTTTGTGCTGATCTACCTGCTCTGTGCCTTTGGGATTGGGGTGCCGATTTTGATGGCCGAGATTTTAATTGGCCGGCGGGGGAAACACAGCCCCAATGTCAGTATGGCAAAGGTCGCTCAACAGGAAGGCGCTTCACCCCACTGGCATTGGCTGGGTGCAATGACCCTACTCACCGCCTTTCTGATTTTAATTATCTACTGCGTGATTGCCGGTTGGGTGTTGCAATACCTTGCAGTCGCAGTGATGGACGGATTTATAGGGTTTAATCGAGGCAATAGCACTGCATTATTTGCACAGGTGTTAGCCGACCCTGGCGGTATGGTGTTTTGGACTGCACTGGCCTTGGGGTTAACTGCATTGATCGTCAGTGCCGGATTGCAAAACGGGATTGAACGCGCTGTGACTATTTTGATGCCGATTTTGTTTATGTTACTGGTGGTGATGGTGGCTTACGCGGCTTATGCCGGTGCCTTTTCGCAAGCGTTAAACTTTCTCTTTAACCCCGACTTTTCCAAAATCAGCGCGGGTACCGTACTGATCGCTGTGGGGCAAGCCTTTTTTTCCATCGGTGTGGCGATGGCGGCCATGATGACCTATGGTGCTTATCTGCCTAAACAGGTCTCTATTGGCCGCTCTGCATTCATCATTGTCATCGCTGATACCTTGGTGGCTTTGTTAGCGGGTCTGGCCATTTTTCCTTTAGTCTTTCAGCACGGCATTGATCCATAGGGTGGCCCAGGCCTAATTTTTGAAGCCTTACCACTGGCTTTTGCGCATATGCCCGCTGGCCATCTGTTTTCAATCGTCTTTTTCACATTACTTTCCGTCGCCGCCATTACCTCAATGGTGGGTTTATTGGAACCGTTAGTGGCTTGGGCTGAGGCGCACAAAAGCATGAGTCGTCGTAAAGGTGCCTGGGGTAGTTGTGTTGTTATCTTATTACTTAGCATCTTCAGCATTTTATCCTACAACCAATGGTCAGCCGTGGCGCCTTTGGCTTGGCTGCCGGGTTTTGCCGATAAAACGACCACTGATGTGATCGGTTTTGTGACCGATCAGTTAACGCTCCCGATCGGCGGATTACTCATTGCCTTTTTTGCCGGTTGGATCATGCATCGCTCATCAACCGATGAAGAACTGGCACTAAGCCCAAGCGTTTATGGGATTTGGCGATTTTTAATTCGGTATATCGCACCGGTAGCCGTGTTATTGGTTTTAGTGTTGGGAGTGGCAGGATGAGTGTCACCACAAACAGCGTCAATAAAATATTGTACGTAGAACATGACACCCCTTCTGCTCGGAGTTATCCGCGAGTACCTGAATCCGGCAGATGCTATATAGCAATAAAAAAATTAGTCATTTTTTTATTGCTAGTAACTACGATGCACAAAAGCTATGGACTGGGCATAAAATATGGCGCTGATCCGCGTGTGGCAAAAATTGAAATTGAGCAATTTGATAAAGAGGAGAAAGTGTACATTCCTATGCGGGATGGAATAAATCTCTCTGCCGATATATTTTTCCCGAAGAGTGAAAGAAAAAATCTCCCGACCATCCTTATTCGGACGCCTTATGATTTTGAATTGTCCTGGAATGCAGTGCTTTATTCTCACTGGTTAAAAAACGGTTACCTTGTGATATTTCAGTATGAACGAGGAACACACTGGTCTGAAGGAAGATACGATGAATTTCTTCCAGAAGCAAAAAAGGATGGCTATGACACCCTGGAATGGATTGCCAAACAACCCTGGTCGAACGGTCATATAGGAACCTTCGGTTGCTCCTCCGCAGCTGAAAATCAATTGGGCCTGGCTACCTTAGACCACCCTGCACACAAAGCCATGATTCCTGTGGCTCCCGGCGTAGGCGTTGGTCAGATAGGCCCGTTTTATGAGCAGGGGAATTTCTATCGAGGCGGTGCTCTGCAATCCATCCTGCTTGGGTGGTATAAAGATCATGGCCACCAACATCGTCCACAATTCTCTGGCAATCTTTCACAGCAAGAGCGAATCAACCTGGCGGAAAAATACCGTTTGCAACCACAACAACCCGAACCCGAAAAAGCCATCAATCTTGATGATAGCTTCGAGAGCTTACCGGTGAGTGGCATTATGAAAAGCATCGGTAGTCCAGAGACCCCCATCGATCGCTATATACAACGTACACCCGCTGACCCTGAGTGGGAAAACCTAGACTTGGCTAGAGAAGGTGACCGTTTCGGAGTCCCTGCTTTATGGGTTTTCTCTTGGTACGATACGACGGTAGCGCCCAATATTGCGCTATATAATTACGTCCAGAATAATGCATTTGACTCAAAAACCGTTAACAATCAGTTTATGCTTATTGCACCCGGTATGCACTGTACTCAGGGCTTAGAAACAGAGCAGACGACGGTCGGTGATCGTGATTTAGGTGATGCCCGTTTTGATTACTTAAAGCTGTATACCGACTGGTTTGATTATTGGCTTAAAGGTACGAACAATAAGATTACAAAACGCAAAAAGGTCCAACTCTACACAATGGGTGATAACCAGTGGCGCTCTTTTGATCAGTGGCCCGTTAAAAACCTTCACTATCGTCGTTATTACCTGAACAGTGATGGCCGTGCCAATAGTCGTTATGGCACAGGAAAATTACAACTGACCCCAGTTCCAGAAACCGGTAGTAACGCTAAAAGCGATCAATTTGTTTATGACCCTGCTAATCCGGTTCGATCCAGACTCCGATTTGGCGCTGGCGGTATGATGGCCGTGGGTGGCTACGGCCCCTTTAATCAGGCTGAAGTGGAATCCCGTTACGATGTCTTAGTCTATTCCTCAGAGCCCTTAAATGACGATGTCAATATCACAGGCCCGATTGAAGCTGAGCTATACGTTTCTTCCGATGTCCTCGATACTGACATTACACTTAAGTTGGTTGACGTCGCGCCAGATGGAACGGCCTATCAGCTTGACGATAGCATCCAGCGACTTCGTTATCGAGAGGGCTATGACAAGGCCGTGTTTATGGAAAAAGACAAAGTCTATAAAGTAAAAATTGGCCCCATGGCCACCAGCAATGTATTTAAAGCCGGGCACCAAATTCGAATTGAAATTACGGGTAGCAATTTCCCCAAATATTTTCGAAATCTCAATACAGGTGGCGATAACGTTAACGAAAGTCAGTGGCGAATCGCGCGCACTCGTATTTACCATTCAGAGAAATACCCCTCTCATATTACGCTCCCTGTTCTGAAAAGTAGAGGACTTTCAGTCCTCGATAATTATATACCCAATTAATGAGAGGACGCTTAAAAGGATGGTCCTGAATTTAAGTAGGAGATAACTCTAGTGGGAAAAATATCTGCAAGCAAAAGAATACAGATTATTAATGACTCTTGGACCGATTACAACAGTATGGGTGGGAGGTATGCAAACTGTGACGGCGAGGACCTTTCCAAAAATTGCGACCCGCTATACATTCCTGCTACATACTAAAACAATAGCCAATCAAAGCCTTTTTAATGAAGGTTAACTTTTACGATAATGACTGAGGATAAATCGATCATGTCCAACACCGAATTAACCAGTGTTAGCAATACAGAGTCAAGTTCTGCAATGCATAGTAATAAAGGTAACGATAAAAGTGTGATTTCAGTACCTCCATTTGAACTTCCAGCGTCAGATTTATTGAGCCCCAATACAAAAAAAGAACTTATTGATTATAAAGATCGTATTGATAGTTTTGTGAAAAAAGTTAACCAGCACTGCGAACAGTTTAGTTCGAAATCTTACGACCCAGCTGAGATGTTTTATTCCTCATCACTTTATACAAGTATGACTAAGCTTTACCAAGTATCTGTGAAGCAAGAGTATATTGGTGGAGTACTAACTGACATTTTCGAGCCTATGGATGGCATTATCGCAAAAAAAAAAAAAATAGGGTGCTCATCAATCTTCATGGAGGGGGGTTTACGTCTGGCTCTCGTACTAATAGCCAAATTGAGTCTATTCCAATTTCCGCTGTGGGTAGAACAAAAGTCATTAGTGTGGACTATCGATTAGCACCAGAACACACATATCCTGCTGCAACTGAAGATGTTGTTAATGTTTATAAAGAGCTATTAAGCCAGTATGATAGCAACTGCATCGGTATTTATGGTAGCTCAGCGGGTGGTATTTTAACTTCACAAGTTGTTGCCCATTTGCTGGCTGAAAAGCTGCCTTTACCTGGCGCTATTGGTATGTTTTTCGCAGCAGCATACTATTGGAATGCAGGGGACTCAGGCTACTTCGCTGAAGCGATTGTTAACGACCCTCATGAATCACCGCAAGAAAACCCGTATTTTGAAAAAATATCAAAGAATGATCTCACTCCATTTCCTGGTTATTCGTTAGAAACGCTTACACAATTCCCACCTTCACTTCTCATAAGCTCAACCAGAGATGAAGCCCTAAGCTCCGTAGTTCATACCCACTCGCGATTAAGGCAACTTGGTGTACAAGCTGACCTTAATGTTTGGGAGGGCCTAAACCATGTATTTCTTTATAATTCTAATTTTTCAGAATCCAGAGAAGCATACCAAATTATTGTTGATCACTTTCATAAACATTTAGGTGAATAAGTATTTATACATGGCACTCTATAGCTAGACACTATATGTTTGTAATGTTTTTTTCGATTTTGTTAAGACTATAATTATCAAATTAATCATTATCAAAGCTCAATTATTATTTATTGGCTTTGATTTATTGAGAACTGAAAAAATTGGAAGGAGAACCTTGTATGCAGCATACGGAAAACCAATACTTTGACGAGGCCGCTATCAGAGTTCTCTATGAAAGAGCTGAGTCCTTAGAGAAAGGGATCCTCAACGAAAAGTTGGCATTGAATGCTACAATCTATCCTCATTGGATAAAAGGTGATAACGCTTTTTGGTATGTAAGAAAAACGGCAGCTGGGACTATGTAGTTAAACATTTGTTGAAAGCCAAACCGCCGAGCGAGACGTAAGCTAATTCTGAGGAGTGGGTAAACTGTAGTAGTTTAACTGACAATACAGTTAAACAATGAAACTAGACCTTTAAGTTACACACTGTGTGCCTAACTTCCCGGAACAGCAGTTGGGACACTGTTGGGAAAACTCTCTATTTCATCATCCAAACATATTAGATTAATCCTGAAAGTCTTGCTGGAAACTCTTCCCTTCCTCATTAAAAAAGCCCAGTAAGCTAAGTCTATACATATCTTACCGGGAGATCATGAAATTGCTTAAGGCTTTCTGCACAATTCTTCGAGATAACCAATCATGGTGCCCATGCCTGAATATACTATTTCGCCAATCTCGTTTTGATGATACTTGGGGTGCTTTTTCTAAAATGCAGGTGTGGGAAAAGGATAAGCTAAATACACTACAATCAGGACTGAATGTATTCAAATTACATTATTTATATTGGGCAAGAGGGAGGCGTCCGAGGAAAGCAACAAGGGCGGGCGATGGTTGGGTTCGAGGGATTGCGGGGGCATGGGAGAAAACTTGGGCTTAATTAAGTGCCATTCATTTATATTCCACTTTCCTTTTCCGCTAGTTGTTTTAAAGGTCCAGGACGGCGCTTCACTATGGGTTTCATCACCACATAGCTAAAGTATTTGTTGACCTTCATATCTGAATTCAGAATTTTTTGAATAACTCGCTGGTAATCCTGAATGCTTTTGCACATAAAATGGGTCAGATAGTCGTAGCCACCAGAGACCTGAAAACACTCGATGACCTGAGGTATCTTGGCAATCTCAACATCGAAGTGTTGGTGATCAGCCGGAGTGTGCTCGGAAATTGTGATCTCTGTAAAGATATCCACCGTATTGGTAATTTTATTGATATCGATTTCTGCACCGTAGTGCAGAATATAGCCCAGCTGCTCAAGTCGTTTAACCCGCTGTAAACAAGGGCTTGGGGAAAGATTGACTTTATCGGCCAAGACCAAATTTTTGATACGTCCATTGGTCTGTAATACAGCAAGGATATGAATGTCGATGTGGTCGAGTTTATTATTTAACATACTTTGCTCACTTTGCCAGCTCTTTTGGTTTTGTCCAAATTCTAGCCTGTGTTAGTGAGTATAAAAAGGAGTATTACAAAGACCCCAAGGTCTGCGGACGAGTAGAGATTGGGTTTATTCGGAAAGTAGTCTTTCTTTCACAATAAAATCCAGTATCTCATTCAGGGACTTACTAAACTTCCCTATCATTTCATCTATTTGACGTTTGGTAATTATCAGTGGTGGACAAAAGGCGATGGAGGAGCCAGCTACGGCACGTACAATCAGACCATTATTTTGGCAGGCCTGCTGAGCGAAGGCACCTATGCCCCCTCCCTCAAAAGCCTGTCGGGACGTTTTGTTGGCGACAAGCTCTACGGCGGCAAGTAGGCCTTTGCCTCGCACTTCACCCACTAGCGGGTGCTGCTCCAGCTCACGCAGGCGGTTCTGGAAATATTCACCGACTTGGGCTGCCCGTTCAAAGATGTTGTCGCGCTCATAAATCTCCAGAGTCTTTAGTGCAACCGCGCAAGCTACCGGGTGACCTGAGTAGGTGTAGCCATGACCGAATACGCCCATCTTAGCACTTTGCTCAACCATTGCTTCATAGAGGTCGCCGCGAATGACAGAAGCACTGATAGGTACATAGGCCGATGAAAGTTGCTTGGCCAGAGTCATCATATCGGGCTTGATACCCATTGTATTGGAGCCAAAGTCCTGACCAGTGCGACCGAAGCCGTTGATCACCTCGTCAGCCCAGAAGAAAATATTGTACTTATTTAGTACGTCTTCTACCTTCTGATAATATCCATCTGGAGGAACGATGACACCGCTAGCACCAGTAATGGGTTCAGCAATAAATGCCGCAATAGTATCTGGGCCTTCCTTGAGTATTAGTTGTTCTAGGTTGTTGACAATACGTGAAACAAAATCCGATTCGGTCTCGCCGATCTGAGCCCCTCGGTAGTAGTGTGGCGCATCGGTGCGTAGTACTCCTAAGGCATCAATGGGTAAATCGAAACCAATTTGGTTGACTGACAAACCCGTCAGGGAAGCTGAGGCAATTGTCACACCGTGGTAAGAACGTTCACGGGCGATAATCTTGCGCTTCTCAGGCATGCCAATAGCGTCGAAGTAATAATGTATCAGTTTCATTTGGGTGTCATTGGCATCACTGCCGGAGTTGCCGAAAAATACCTTGGCATCTTCTACCGGTAGCATTGCGGTGAGTTTTTCCGCCAGGTCAATAGCTACCTGATGAGTCTTGCCACCAAACATATGCGTGTAGGCTAGTTTGGACATCTGCTCACTGGCAGTATCAATCAACTCCCTGTTGCCGTAGCCCAAGGAGGTACACCAGAGACCGGCGAGGCCTTCGATATACTTATTGCCTTTGTTGTCGAACACATAAACGCCTTCACCTCGCTCAATAAAGAATTGCTCGGTGGCTTTAAAGTTTGTGGTGGGGTAGATAATAGAGGTCATTAATCAGTCTCCATATTTAAAATATTTGGGCCGGTGGGTTTACCTTATAATTGAATTTTTGGATCAGGCATGTAAATCGCCCATACAGATATATTTTATTTCAAGATAATCATCGAGGCCGTACTTGGAACCTTCGCGCCCTTGGCCAGACTCCTTAATACCGCCGAAGGGAATCACTTCCGAAGTGATTGCAGTTTCGTTGACGCCGACCATGCCACATTCGATAGCCTCGGATACACGCCACACGCGGCCCTGATCGCGTGTATAAATATAGGAGGCCAGACCAAATTCAGTGTCGTTGGCCATAGCGATGGCTTCTTGCTCGGAGCTGAAACTAAAAATAGGGGCTACCGGGCCGAATATCTCCTCGCGGAATACGCGCATACTATCAGAGACATGGGTGAGTATCGTGGGCTCGTAGAAGTAACCGTCCTGGTCGCTGGGTTTGCCGCCAACAATAGCAACTGCACCTTTTTCCAATGCCTCATCCACTAAGACCTGGATATCTCCAATGGCAGTTTTGTTAACCACTGGGCCATGAGTGCTGCTCTTGTCTAGACCATTACCAATCTTGTAGGTTTTGACTAGAGCGGCGAATTTCTCCACAAAGGCATCGTAAATCGTGTCCTGCACTAGAATACGGTTGATACAAATACAAGTCTGCCCAGAGTTTCGATACTTGGAAGCCGCCGCTCCAGCGACCGCTTTGTCTAAGTCTGCATCGTCGAAAATGATCACTGGCGCATTGCCACCCAACTCCATAGACGTGCGTTTGACAGTATCTGAGCATCGTTTCATCAAGGCTTTTCCCACCGGGGTAGAACCGGTAAACGAAAGTTTTTTGACGAAGGGATTACCCGTCATTTCTGCGCCTATCTCACGTGAGTTTTTGCTGGGCAGAATGTTTAATAGCCCGGCGGGAAGACCAGCGCATTGGGCCAGCTTGGCTAAAGCCAGAGCTGACAGTGGTGTTTCTTCGGCAGGTTTAATCACGATAGCACAACCTGCCGCCAAGGCTGGACCCACCTTACGAGTGATCATGGCATTGGGGAAATTCCAGGGGGTAATTGCGGCTACTACACCTACGGGCTGTTTGATCACAATAGCGCGGTTGTCGGTTTGTGGTGTAGGGATCACATCGCCGTAAACACGCTTGGCTTCTTCCGCGAACCATTCAATAAAGGAAGCACCGTAAGCCACTTCCCCACGGGATTCAGCCAACACTTTACCTTGTTCAGACGTCATAATTACAGCTAGATCTTCCTGATTGGTAATAATCAGATTGTACCAATGGCGTAGTACAGTCGAGCGTTCTTTAGCGGATTTTTTTTGCCATTCTTTCATAGCTGCTTTCGCCGCATCGATGGCACGACGTGTGTCGATGGTCCCCATATTGGCTACTCGGGTAATTTCTTCACCTGTAGCAGGGTTGAAGACTGGAAAGGTGTCACCGCTATCGCCATTGACCCATTCGCCATTGAGGTAGCCTTGGTTTTTTAACAAGCTGGGATCGTTCAGTGGTAAATTCATGTGCTAACTCCATGTGGCTGATGATCTCGACAAGGGCATCGCCGCGTACAGTGATAATGCTTAAAAGTTGACTTTAAACTTAAAGGCCTCTAAATCCGATTCGCACGGGGTCCCACCGTAAAATGGTGTTCGTGATAACAATTTGCTCAGATATTCATCAGCATTCAGGGATTTTGTTGTGATGCTGTTCAGGCCCAAATTACCGAGATCAGTGTGCCAGTTTTTGACAAGCTCATTGATTAAGGGTTTGGCAGTTTCGCCATAGATGCGGCCACGTTCTCGTGGCGTGCCATTGAGTCCGATAACGGGTACATTGGATGTTTCCATGCATTAAACCTGTTATTTATGGTAAATAGATTTTATTTTCAGCTCGAAAAAAATAAGCTCTTATTAACAATTCTCTGATTTCCTAAATAATCGCTCTTGCTACTGCTCGACCTAATTCCTGAGTGCTAGCCTGGCCCCCCATATCGCAAGTTAGATTTCTACTTTCACTCAAGACTTCTTCAATAGCAGCCATAATGGTGTTATACGCCTGATGGTGTCCCAGATGCTGTAGCATCATGGCTCCGGCCCATACGGCACCAATGGGGTTGGCAATGTTTTGCCCAGCGATATCAGGTGCAGAACCGTGTACCGGCTCAAACATTGAAGGGAAATTTTTCTCGGGATTAATGTTCGCTGACGGTGCTATAGCTATGGTTCCGGTAATAGCAGGACCCAAGTCGGAGAGGATATCGCCGAATAGGTTGGAGCCCACAACTACATCGTAGTGCTCTGGTTTAAGCACAAAGTTAGCAGTCATAATATCGATGTGGTATTGGTCGGTTTTAATCGCGGGGTATTCCTTGCCCATTTCCGCAAAGCGCTTATCCCAGAAAGGCATGGTGTGGATAATGCCATTGGACTTAGTGGCCGAACTCACATGCTTGGCCGCTCGGGTCTGGGCCAACTCGAAGGCATACTTGAACACTCGGTCAATGCCACGACGAGTAAGGAGGCTTTGCTGAATTACGATTTCGTGTTCGGTTCCCGCATACTGAATACCGCCGATATTAGAGTACTCGCCCTCGACGTTCTCCCGTACCACAATCATATCAATATCACCGGGCTTCTTACCAGCGAGAGGGCATGGTACACCTTCGAATAGGCGTACTGGCCTCAAGTTAATGTACTGGTCAAACTCCCGACGAATGGGAATCAGCAAGCCCCACAAAGATATATGATCAGGTACACCTGGAAATCCTACGGCACCCAGATAAATAGCGTCAAATGCTCGCAGCTGCTCTATGGCGTCTGCAGGCATCATGTATCCGGTTTGATGATAAGTTTCACAAGACCAGTTGAAATGGGTCCAGTGAAACTCAATACCGTGGATTTTTCCAGCTTGCTCCAACACCCGAATACCTTCGGGTATCACTTCCCTGCCAATACCATCGCCGGGGATAACTGCGATTTTCAGTATGATCATATTTAGACTCAGTATCTTTTGCCTAACACTTTAGGCTAAGAGCCTAGTATAAAAAAAATGTGGCAAAATAGGATATTGTTCTTGGTCAGGAATTCGGTAGGGACTGTCAATAATACCCGCCAAAATAGCAGGAAATGCTGCAAAGCTGACAATGGCCGGAGGAGTCGGCTTACAATGTGGTGGTAACCAACAACGACAGTGCTTACCACACCGCGCTTGAGCTGCATGCGGCGGGGCAGACGGTAGCGGCCATCGTGGATACCCGTGCATCGCCCAATGGCCCCTTACAGCAAGCGGTGATAGAAAAACACCTACCGCTGTATTGTGGTTATACCGTACAAACACTGATCGGTCGTCGGGCCGTTAGAGCGGTGCAACTGGCCGAACATCTGGGCGATGGACACTTGGGTAAAACCGGCCCAACACTACCCTGTGATGTCGTGGCGATCTCGGGCGGTTGGAACCCCACCCTCCATCTTTACTCACAAGCCGGCGGGTCGCTGACCTTTGATGATGCAAAGGCTTGTTTTGTCCCCAGGCAATGTGCACAGGCGGTCACGGTGGTGGGTGCGGCCAATGGGGACATGACCTTGCAGGCGTGTCTGGACAGTGGCTATCGCGAGGGTGCCGCTGTGGTCGCCGTGCCACGCCTGACGTCAGAACGCTGCGCAGAGCCGGTTCAGCAAGCCATGGAGCCCTATTGGTCTACCAAAGGGGTCGCCACCCACAAACAGTGGCTGGATTTTCAGTACGATGTCACGGTGGCGGATATTGAGTTGGCGGCGAGAGAAAATTTGCTCTCCATTGAGCATGTCAAACGCTACACCACCAATGGCATGAGTGTCGATCAAGGCAAAACCAGCAATGTCAATGCACTGGCGGTGATGGCCGAGCTCAGTGGCCGCTCAATGCCTCAGGTGGGTACCACTAAATTTCGTCCGCCGTATCAACCGGTCACCCTGGGCACGATTGCCGGCCGAAAAATCGGTGAGCACTATGCGCCGCGACAGCTGATGCCAGCTCATGCCTGGCATCAGGCTCACGGGGGCCAAATGCAAGATTATGGTTGGATGCGCCCCGATTATTATTTGCGCCCCGGCGAAGATGAGCAAGCGGCGATTCGTCGTGAAGTCCTAGTGGTGCGCAAGGGCGTTGGCATGTTCGACGGCTCTCCACTGGGCAAACTGGAAGTTAAAGGCCCGGATGCCGCCATCTTTCTCAACCGTATTTATGTCAACAATGCCTTAACGCTGAAACCGGGGTTTGCTCGTTACGGGTTAATGTGTAATGAGCAGGGTGTGGTCATTGACGACGGGGTGTTTGTACGCCTGGCCGAGGATCATTTTATGGTGCACACCACAAGTGGCGGCGCCGTACGGATTTTTCAGTGGATGGAAGAGTGGCTGCACTGTGAATGGCTGGACCTTGAGGTTGCGGTTAACAATGTGACGACACAATGGGCCAACGTGACGGTCAGTGGCCCTAAAGCACGGCAGGTTGTAGAACAATTAGATACGGATATCGACTTTTCCCGTGAGGCGTTTCCACATATGCAGTTTCGCACCGGCACCATTGAAGGTGTGCCCGCCAGAGTGCTGCGAGCCAGCTTTACCGGTGAGGTGACTTATGAAATCAGCGTGCCCGCCCGCTATGGTTTGGCATTGTGGGAAACGATTGATGAACGGGGCCAGGCATTTGCTATTACCCCTTACGGGGTTGAGTCTCTGATGGCCCTACGGACAGAAAAGGGCTACCTCCATGTAGGGGTGGATACTGACGGTACCACCAACCCCTTAGACCTTGGCTGGGGTGTACCGATCAGCAAAAAAGTGGCTGACTTTATCGGCTGCCGCTCTTTGCAGCGTCCGAATGATCAGCGAACTGATCGCTTGCAGTTTGTGGGATTAACAGCTGTTGACCCCCAGCAAGCCCTCCCCTTGGGCGGGCATATTATCGATGGTGCTCACCCGAAGATGCCAACGTCCTCCCAGGGTTACGTGACATCGGTGTGCCTGAGTCCCACACTGAATTGCTCGATTGGTTTGGGTCTGGTAAAAAACGCACGCCAGCGCATGAATGAAAAGGTGTATGTATACGCTCGAGGGAAAACCGTTGCGGCCACACTGGTTTCCCCCACCCATTTTGATGGTAAAGGGGAGCGACTCAATGGCTAACTTACACGCACAATCGGCATTGTTTGATCGACAGCAAAAGGCCATGACGGCTCACTGGACAAACGGTGTTTTAACCTTGGAAGAAATGCCTTGTTTAGGGCTGGTGAAATTACAGCGTGCCGTCAAAGGTGCAGCATTTCATTCTGCGGTGACAGCTGCAAAGCTAGTACTACCCTCACCGGGCTGGACGAGTGGCAACGATCATGGTCGATGCTTGTGGTTAACACCCCATGAATGGCTATGGGTGATGCCAGCGGGACGCGAAGGTGAATGGATCGATCGCTTGACGCCTTTATTCAATGACGTGGCCTTACTCACTGATATTAGCGATAGCCGTGTTGTGATAGCCCTAAGTGGTAAGCATGTACAAGACTT
Organism: Oceanicoccus sagamiensis; assembly: GCF_002117105.1. Taxonomy (GTDB): domain Bacteria; phylum Pseudomonadota; class Gammaproteobacteria; order Pseudomonadales; family Dasaniaceae; genus Oceanicoccus; species Oceanicoccus sagamiensis. Next base: position 1,493,201 of record NZ_CP019343.1, read on the forward strand.
GCTCGCCAAAGCCAGTGCTGTGGATTGGCATGTGGACAGGTTTGCAATTGGGCAATGTGCGGTTACCCGCTTTGCACAAGTGGCGGTTCTGGTGCACCGCATCAGTGAGCAAGGCTATGAGTTATTGGTGGATCGCGCTTATGGGGTTTATCTCTGGGATTGGTTGGTGGATGCGGCGGGGGAGTTTAAAGAAAGCACGATAATATATGCGCTAAATAGTCAGTAATTAACGTTCAGTAGCGCATAGTGCTGAATCGTAACACCTTCCCATTGAACATGCAGACGGCCAAAGGTTGTACTGCTTCATTTATTTCGATAATGCAGTTTACGATTCCCAACAAACGCCTGAAAGATATTTCCTTTTATTTTTTCAAGAGCAATTGGCAGGGGGCCGAGAGGAGAAGTAAAAAATAGATTTTTGTGTTGCCAAGAAAAAACCGGAACTTAGGACGGTCAAACTTTATGGAAGATATATTTTTTACTTATTGATTTTAATAAAAATAATAATGACGGACCGGACTCGAATTCGCGACCTCCGGCGTGACAGGCCGAAAAGCAAGTGCAACTGATTGCTGATTTTAGACCCGATATTATTATGGTAACGCCCTTCTTATGAATGAAAAAATCGAAACCCGTATGGGTATTGATGCTGCGGATATTTTCGGGCTTTCTGAAGTTATTGGCCCCGGGGTCGCACAGGAATGTATTTCCTACGCAAATTGAGGAACAAATCCTAAGCCAGAAAGCGCTGACACCGCACTATCAAATTATCGTTGAGAAGCAAAACAATCTGGATACTGTCACTATTAAGGTTGAAGCCTACAGTGACAACACCAAAGATATTGAGACCTGCAAAAAAGAACTCACCTATAAGATTAAAACCTTTGTTGGCATATCGACCCTTGTAATTATCTGTAAAAGTGGCTCTCTGCCCCGATCAGAGGGGAAAGCCGTGCGCGTAGTGGATAAACGATAAGTTTATTTTCTGGGTGCTTGGCAGGTGGGGTTTTTAGGCCCCAAAGTGTCTTATATAAAAAGCGTCTTATATAAGTTGAAGCCACTGTATTCCCCCATCCATACTGCAAGGGAGCAAGCCTATGTTATATCTCAAAGCCAGTGCCTGTATTGAGGCCCCGGTCGATCAAGTCTGGGCGGTGTTAGCCGATTTGGAACGGATTTCTGAATGGTCGGAGGCGGTGGTTTCGGCTTCTTGCCCGGGGCCGCTTAGCCGCGGGGTGGCGGCGGAGCGGGAATGTGTGTTGAGTAATGATTTGTGTATTAAGGAGCGTATTGTTGCGTGGGAGGAAGGCCGCTATTTGCGGTATGAGGGGTTTAATATTCCGCTGATGGCCCGGGCCAGTAACTGTTGGTCGGTGGCAGGCCATGGGGATAAAACGTTGTTAACTACAGAATCCGAGATGGTGTTAAAGGGGGGATGGCCGGCCGGTTGCTGGAGCCATTGCTGTATTGGGCCGCCCGGCGGATGGCGGGGCAAACGCTGGCGGGGTTTAAGTATTTGGTTGAACAGGGGCGGCCTTATCGGGGGAGTTTTTCCAAGCTGCCTGCGGTGCCTGGGGTTTGTTAGTGTGGGTGGAGATATTGTATTGACACATTGGCCCGTAAAAAAAGCGCCCTTCGATAGTGCCCTTCATTATTGTTTGCTGGCGTTTATCGCTATGGCTGGCCTGGCTTATATTAATTTTCTGCCGGGTGTTGTTAATGCGCTGGCGGGGGAGATTGGTTTTAGTGAGGCCGAGGCCGGGCAGATTGTTGCCTTTAATGGCTATGGCGGCCTGGTGGGGAGTACGGTGGCTATTTTTTTAGTGCGCCGGGTGCATTGGCAAACGGCGCTGTTTGTCTTGTTAGCGGCGCTGACTTTTATTGATATCAGTACTGTAGGGATGAGTGCTGTAAGGATGGATACTGTAGGCATGGATGGATTCAGTGCCATGCTGGCCTGGCGTTTTTTAGCGGGCACTGTAGGTGGGCTGTGTGTGGGTATCGCTTTTTCTGTGCTTGCCCGGTTAAATAATCCCGAGCGGGCTTTTGGGCTGTTGTTATTGGTGCAGTTTGCGATTGGCTCGCTGGTTATTTATAGCTTGCCAGCACTGGAAGCTCGGCTGGGCGCCTATGCCGTTTTTTATATGATGGCCAGCTTTGCGCTATTGGCTTGTGCTTTTCTGTTGTTTATTCCTGCCCTTCCTGCGGGCGGCGAATCCACCCAAGCGTTTTTAGCTTTGTCCGGGCAGTTGGCTAATAAGGGCTTATTGTTGTTGGCCATTCTCTGCTACCCCTGCGCTGCCAGTGCGATTTGGGCCTATGTGGGGCTTATCGGTTTGGGGGCGGGGTTTTCTGCCGAAGCTGTTAGTAGCTCTATCGCCTTAACGGGGATGCTGGGGCTTATCGGTGCCATGCTGCCGGTGATTATCGGCAATCGTTTTGGGCGTTTGTTTTGGCTGGTCGGCGGTATCGCCTTGTCGATAATTGCGGCGTTAATGCTCAGTATCTCACCGCTTACGCAGGCCCTGTATATAGCGTCAATGGCGCTGCTGTTTTTTTCCTGGCCGGCGGTGCAATCGTATTTGTTAGCGGTAACGGCGGAGATGGACGCTAGCGGGCAGTTGTCTACTATGGCGGCGGTGGCGGCGTCTCTCGGCTTGGCATCAGGGCCGCTGCTTGCTTCGGGCTTGCTGGACCAGGGGGATTTTTCTGTGATGCTTTATGCCAGCGGGTGGATTTTTTTGTTGAGTTTTTTTCTATTGGTCAGGCCGGTGCAGGCCTATGAAAAGGGGTAGGCTTTTAGCCATCACTTAAGGTGAGACGATGATTCGATATCTGTTTAATAAGATGCTGTTAGCGTTTCAAAAACGCTATAACTACGATATTCGTTATCAACAGGAGATTCTGAATAATGATGTTGGGGCGTTTTTAAAATTTATGGGTTTTCAAACTCTGTCATCTCATGCCGGCAATATGCCCGCTGGCCCTTTATTTGCCGCCAGGCTGCGGGCCATTATCCGGGAGGACTGCGGGCCCTGCACTCAACTGGTGGTTGATATGGCGCTGGAGGCAAAGCTTAGCCGGGATAATGTGCGGGCGATTATTGAAAGCGATTTGCACCAGCTACCTGAGGATATGGCCTTGGTGGTGGAGTTTACTGACCTGGTGCTGGCGCATAAACCTGAGGCGGAAAACTTACGCCAAAAAATTATTGCAATATGGGGCCATAAAGGGCTGATTGCGATTGCTTACGGCATTAGCTCATACCGGGTATACCCTGCCCTGAAATATACGCTGGGTTACGGTCAGGCCTGCCAACATATTAACGTCGGCGATATCACTCTGGCCCCCCATCAGCCCCCCAATCAACCAACAACCAAGAGCGTTAAACAAGGAGACGAATTATGTTGAATAAAATAATTACTGGCCTGGCTTTGCTGCTAGGTTTGGCTGCGCTGGCCAATGGGGTCTTTATGACGGTTGCCCCCGAGTCCTGGTATTGGGCGGTGCCGGGTGTGCCGGCCAGGGGGCCGTTTAATCAGCATTTTGTGCGGGATATTGGTATCAACTATATGCTAATCGGCGCGGCCTTTATCTATGGGGCCATGGTGGCCAAACACCGCGTGCTGCTATGGGTAGTGCCAACGGGCTGGCTGGTTTGCCACGCTATTTTTCATATATGGGAGGTGATTGTTGGCCTTTGCTCACCGGAATTTTTGCTGATGGATTTTAATGGGGTGACCTTGCCTGCGTTGTTGGCGCTTGGGTTGGTTTATGCTAGCTATAAAGTGAAGACGGGGGTTAGGTTGGTTTTTAAGGGAGTAATTCAGGATAGGCTTTTGTCATTTTTCTTAGCGACAATAATTGGGATGCTATTTTTTTGCCAAGCTGCCTTGGCCGATTCCGATATGGCGAAGAAACATGTGTTCTATCTTCATGGTGCGATTATTGAAAAAGGTGACCCTAAACCGATTCATCCCCAGTACGGCCTCTACGACTATCCGGCCATTGTCGCCGCGCTGTCCAGATTTGGTTTTACTCTTATTTCCGAGCAACGTGCTATCGATACTGATTACCTATCTTATGCCCAGAAATTATCAGAGCAAATAACCACCTTGATTGCCAACGGCACCAAGGCTCAAGATATAACCGTTATTGGCTTTTCTAAAGGAGCAATGATTACGGTAATTGCATCCTCTCTACTTAAAAATAATGATGTTAACTTCGCGATTATGGCCACCTGCGGAGAATGGTACGAAACCGATGAGTTTCTTAACGGGCTACGTTTGCATGGGCACATATTATCTATTTATGAGGAATCCGATTTGGCGGGGTCTTGTAAAAAGCTAGCGGCAAGGTCGCCAGCACCCTCCTCATTTAAAGAAGTGTCTATTAATACTGGCAAAGAGCATGGTGCGTTCTATCTCCCAAGAAGTGAGTGGATAAACCCCGTAGTATCATGGGTTAAGCGAGAAACAGTTAACCATTGAAGTAAACGAAACAGCGTAACGGCTGCCCCCTCTTAAGGTGTTATGTATCAAAAGGACTCTGGATCAATTGTACGGAAATTTTATCTACTGAAGGAAGGTGACTTATGAATAAGCCGATTATATACCTGCTGTTATCCATGTTTATTTTTTCCAGCACTTTGCTCTCTGCAAGTGAGCCTAAGCCAACAAAACGTAGTAATGGCGTTTATACACAAAATGTAGGTGGTAAATCCGGCCTGTTTTATCTTGTGGATACCGTTACAACATTATGCTTTGTTTCGCCTGGTGGTGGCGCAGCATTAACGGAAATAAACTGTCAGCTATTAAAAAATAGAGCGGTATGGAAAGAAATAATTACATGGTAAGGCAGCGCTTCTAGTGGACACCCGTAAGCACGAACTGGCCATTGCGCTGCCCACGATCAACGATCGCTTGAACGTAGCTCAACAGTTGCGGCAACCGCTGTATTTTATCCAACACTACTGTGCTCTTAAACTGCGCCATTAGATCACCATCTATGTAATTCGGAAGTTCAACTACGGTATTACATAATTTTACAGACATAATACTGCCCACCCTTTACCGCCTTGCGAGTAATTCAGGGCCGGTACTTGTCATTTTTCTTGTCATTTAAACCCTTAAAAGGCTCATAAATACTCTAACTAAACCGGAAAAATGGCTTATTGAAGCGGCGGTTGAAAAAAATATTCGCTCAAGGGTGGGGATATTACACGCTGAAGTGTCTTAGTTAATGCACTGCGTTATATTTCAAGGAGAGTTTATGGCCAGCGATAAACCAACGATGATTTTGAAGTCTAAATCAGATATGAGCGCCGAAGAAATCGAAGCTCTATCTGATGCTGAAGCTTGGAAAATTATTTATTCCATGCGCACGGTCAAGGCCAAAGATAATCGGCTACAAGTCTGTTTTACTGGATTTGGCACAAGCAAAAAAAAAGAACTGGTTAATTTAGCTCACGACAATAGGTTCAAAGTTGTTGCATCAGTCACCAAAAAACTTGATTACCTTGTTGGCGGAGAAAATGCGGGGCCAAAGAAAATCGAAAAAGCTGAATCTCAGGGCGTTCAATGCCTTAATGAACAACAGTTTAGTAACTTAATAGCAACCGGCGAAGTGCCAGACGAAATATAGCAAGCTTGTCAACGCTCTGCAGCAAGCTGGTTAAATCATTAGAAGGTAAAATTATGATTGATCACGTTACCATTTCAGTTAGTGATGTAGAGAAAAGCAAAAAATTTTATGAGAGTGCGTTTCTCCCACTTGGATACAATGTTTCCTTTGGGGAGGAAGGTAAATTTTGGGCCTTTGATCTTGGAAAGGGATTTTTATTTGAAATATGTAGTCCTCAGACGACAGAGGAGTTAACAAGCTTTCATATTGCTTTTCGTGCAGAAAGCCAAGCTAAAGTTCAAGAGTTTTACGAGGCAGCACTTGCAGCTGGCGCAAGGGATAATGGAGGCCCTGGCCCCCGCCCCAATTATTCAGAGAATTACTATGCTTGTTTTGTCCGTGACCCCGATGGGCATAATATTGAGGCTATGTTTGATACTTGGGATAATTGCGGATAAACCGCTGATCTGAGCTTTATGCATTAAAAATACTGCCCGTCATATACAAATAAGAGCGATTTTTCTTAATTATGGTTTTTATCGCAGGGTTTACTCTTAGTTTATCTCTTATCCTTGCCATTGGCTCTCAGAATGCTTTTGTTTTAAAACAAGGCATTCAACAGCAGAGTGTTTTACTAATTTGTTCAATCTGCGCTCTTTCTGATGCTATTTTAATCTCACTTGGTGTTGCGGGCTTTGGAGTGATTGTAAATGAATACCCTGTTATCGAAGAATATGCTCGTTATGGTGGCGCTGGCTTTCTTTTCGTTTACTCAGCTTTAAGTTTTAAGTCCTCATTTAGCCAAAATCATGCATTAATACCAGAAGAAAAGTTACAGAACTCAACTTTAAAAACTGTAGCTATCTGCTTGGCTTTTACATGGTTAAACCCTCATGTTTACCTGGATACCATGGTACTACTGGGTAGTATTTCTACTCAATACGAGGGGGAACAACTTCAATTTGCTTTAGGGGCTATATTGGGTTCATTTATTTTCTTTTTTAGCCTAGGTTATGGCGCTAGATTATTGGCTCCAATATTTCAAAGCCCTAAAGCATGGAAGGTCCTGGAATTTATTGTTGGTCTTACGATGTTATTTATTGCTCTACTTTTAGTATCTGGGTAACTTCTCCCGTTGCTATGACTCTACTGATCTAGCCAAACCGGAAAATGGCTTATTGAAGCGGGGGTTGAAAAAAATATACGATCAAGGGTGGGGATATTAAGCGCTAAAGTGTCTTAGTTAATGCACGGCTCGGGTTTCGGTCGAATGGTCGTTGAATAAGGTCGAATTTGAGGAATGACTGCCAGGGGGTATACGCCTGCTGGCGGTTTAATAAGCTGTTATGCAAGCAAGGAAAGTCAATGAATTGGATCAAGACAAACCGACGTCTAATCATTTGTTGGGCCATCATTTTATTGGTAGCTCCATTCTTTACAGAAGCACTACTTTTCGCCAACATTATGGGCGCCGAAGCCACTGTTGGTTTTTTGGTGTTACTATATAGCGAGTACAAGGCCAATTATGAACTACGTAAATATCAAATAAGGGAATTCGCATCTCTTGTTTTCAGGACCCTTCAAGATCATCCGATATGCCAAATTAATATCTATTGCTTTCATACAAGCTCTAGCATCGTGCTTCTTGTTGTAACAGGCTCAATGACATACGCAATTTTGGCATGGTACCCCTTACTCGCTGTCAGTAACAAAATCGGAGAACATGTATAACCGATTACTCAAACATCGCCCCGGTCAAAGAACCATTCAGAACAGGCACTTGTCATTTAAACGCTTAAATAATTTAACCAAACCGGAAAATGGTTTATTGAAGCGGTGGTTGAAAAAAAAATACGCTCAAGGGTGGGGATATTACACGCTGAAGTGTCTTAGTTAATGCACGGCTTGGTTTTCGGTCAAATGGTCGTGGAAGAAACTCTTACTAAACTAACCATGGAGTGCAAATAATGCTGAGTCACGTAACACTAGGCGTCAATAATATTGAAGAATCCACTAAGTTTTATGATGCTGTCATGGAGACCATTGGGTATCAGCGTGGCAGTTGTGGCGAAAGTTGGGTTGGCTATGGTGACATATCAGGAAAATGCATTGATACGCTATGGCTATTAACACCCGCTAATGGCGAAGCTGCTACATCAGGGAACGGTACCAATGTTGGGCTTGTAGCCCCCACTCGCGAGTCAGTCGATAAGTTTTATAACACGGCACTGGCTAATGGCGGAGTTGATGAGGGTGCACCTGGCATTAGGGCAGTCAATCATCCGAATTTTTATGCCGCCTATGTTCGTGATTTAGATGGTAACAAATTGTTGGCTGTTTGCCATGAAGCAGAGTAAGGCTTGTACCGGTCGGAGCTTAACCAAGCTTTGTAGCGGGTAAGCTGTATGAAAATACACATTTTTTAACCGTTTCCCCGCCATCATTTTTTACGGCGGGGAAACGCAAAGCGCATTAAGCGCTGATGCTCAGTTAGACTTCCGCTAGATTGCCTTTTTCTTCCAGCCAGCTTTTACGATCGGAAGAGCGCTTTTTGGCCAGTAGCATATCCATCATCTGGTTGGTTTCATCGCCGGACTCAATGGTTAAGCGGACTAAACGGCGGGTGTCGCCACTCATAACGGTTTCACGTAATTGCATGGGGTTCATTTCACCCAGGCCTTTAAAACGCTGTACACCGATTTTGCCTTTTTTCTTTTCGGCTTCGATGCGGTCGAGGATGCCTTGTTTTTCGCCTTCGTCTAAGGCGTAAAACACTTCTTTGCCGATATCGATACGGTATAGCGGGGGCATGGCGATAAACACATGGCCGGCTTGTACCAGTGGACGGAAGTGGCGGACAAACAGTGCGCAGATTAAGGTGGCGATATGCAGGCCGTCGGAATCCGCATCCGCAAGGATACAGACTTTGTGATAACGCAAGCCGGATAAGTCATCAGAGGCAGGGTCTACGCCAATGGCGACGGCTATATTATGCACTTCTTCGGAGGCTAGAATTTCTTGTGAGTCGACTTCCCAGGTATTTAGGATTTTACCGCGCAGTGGCAAGATAGCCTGATACTGTCTGTCCCTGCCCTGCTTGGCTGAACCACCCGCTGAGTCACCTTCCACTAAAAATAATTCGCCGCGTTCGGCATCATCGCCAGAGCAGTCCGCCAGTTTGCCGGGTAAGGCGGGGCCTGAGGTGATTTTTTTACGGGCGACTTTTTTGGATTTTTTCATCCGCGACTGTGCATTGTTGATGCACATATCGGCTAGTTTTTCGGCATCTTCGGTGTGCTGGTTTAGCCATAGGCTAAATGAATCTTTGGCCACACCGGAAACAAAGGCGGCGGCTTCACGGGAGCTTAAACGTTCTTTGGTTTGGCCGGAAAATTGTGGGTCGGCCAGTTTGGATGACAGGATAAAACAGCATTTATCCCAAATATCATCGGGGGATAGTTTAAGGCCGCGCGGTAGTAAGTTTCTAAATTCACAAAACTCGCGCATGGCATCGAGTAAGCCGGTGCGTAAACCGTTAACGTGTGTACCACCCTGTGCGGTTGGGATCAGGTTAACGTAGGACTCGGTGGTTAGCTCGCCACCCTCAGGTAGCCATTGCACGGCCCAGTCTGCACCTTCGTTACTACCGGCAAAGCTGCCGATAAACGGTTCGGCGGGGAGTGTTTCCCAGCCTTTGGTGCTGGCCATCATATAGTCTTGTAAGCCATCTTCGTAAAACCATTCTTCTTTTTCGCCGCTGGCTTCGTCTTTGAAGGTGACTTTTAAACCGGGGCATAGCACGGCTTTGGCGCGCAATACATGGCGCATACGGGAGATGGAAAATTTGGCGGAGTCAAAATAGCTGGCGTCCGGTAAAAAGCGGATGCTGGTGCCGGTATTGCGTTTGCCGCAGGTGTCGACCACTTTTAGGTCTTTGGATTTTTCGCCGTCTTTGAATTCCATTTCATAGACTTCACCGCCTCGGCGGATGTTGATTTCTAACACTTTGGATAAGGCGTTGACGACCGACACCCCTACCCCGTGCAAGCCACCGGAGAATTGGTAGTTGTCGTTATTGAATTTACCACCGGAATGGAGGGTGGTCAGGATGACTTCTACACCGGGTTTTTTCTGCTCGGGGTGCATATCCACGGGCATACCGCGGCCGTCATCGGTACAGCTTAGGGAGCCGTCTTTATGGATCACCACATCAATCTGTTTGGCGTGGCCCGCTAGTGCTTCATCGACACTGTTATCAATCACCTCTTGGGCAAGGTGGTTGGGGCGGGTGGTTTCGGTGTACATGCCGGGGCGTTTTCGCACCGGGTCGAGGCCGGTTAGGACTTCGATGGATTCAGCATTATAGTCAGACATTTAATTTTCTTTTGTTATGGGGGTGGATATATTCCACCTTTTTTTTGTGCTGGGTTTTGGTGGATTATAATCCACCCTACGGGGTTTGGCATTGTTTGTGGGGGGTGGATTCCGCCTTTTTTTGTGTTGGGGTTTGGTGGATTATAATCCACCCTACGGGGTTTGGCATTGTTTGTGGGGGGTGGATTCCGCCTTTTTTTGTGTTGGGTTTGGTGGATTTTAATCCACCCTACGTGTTTGGGGGTGTAGGGTGGAATATATTCCACCTTTTTTTGTGCCGGGGTTTGGTGGATTTTAATCCACCCTACGGGTTTGGGGTGTGTAGGGTGGAATATATTCCACCGCTGTTACTGCAATTCTAAAAACTTAAAGGCTTCGGGTAAATGGTTTTCAAAACCCTGGAAGCGGTGGTCTCCACCCTCTTCAATTAGCTGTGGACAGCCCTGATAGTAACTAACTGCTTTGCGGTAATCGAGGGTTTCATCGCCGGTTTGCAATAAAACTTTGATTCGCTCCGGTTTGGAGAGGGTTTGCACCTCTAATTGATGCAGTTCTTCGATATGGCTGGCGTCGAGGAAAAAGGTCTCACCGGTGTAGGGGTTTTTATTCTCACCCAGTACTCCGCTGATTAATTCATAGGGCCTGACGGCCGGATTTATCACCAGGGCTTTTAAATCATAGGCTTCGGCCAGAGCGGTGGCCATAAAACCACCCAGGGAGCTGCCGATTAAGGCCATCTGCCTGTTGCTATGTTGTTCAACAATAGCCTGCAATTGCTGGTAGGCCTGCATGGGGTAGTTAGATAGGCCTGGGGTTAGCAGCTCCACTGCCAGTTGCTCGCTGTCTATATACTGCTGTGTCTCTTGTGCTTTTATGGATTGTGGCGAGCTGAGAAAACCATGGATATAAATAACGAGCGGACGCATTGATGGACTAAAACCCCTGACAACAAAAGCGCGAAGCATACCGGTAGGGTGGATTATAATCCACCAAAAATCGGTGGGGGGTAAGGTGGATTTTAATCCACCCTACGGGTTAGTAGCCGCTGGAGTGGTTGTAATCGATATCGAAGTCTACGGCGGTCACCCGTGATATGCCGGTATTGATATCGCCGTTGCTATGTAGTGATAACCAGCGATAGCCGGGTTTAAACGGTCCAATTTAAAGCCGGGGCTATTGGGGGCAAACTGGATACAGGTTGAGGGCGTTGCCATTAACTTTACGCCATTGCGCTCACGGTCAATGGTCTGGTGGATATGGCCCCATAGAATACCGCGCACGGAGGGAAATTGATCAATCACGGCAAAGAATTCATCGGCATTGCTGACCCGCTGGCCATCCAGCCAGTCACAACCGATATCAACGGGGTGATGGTGCAGGCATAGCAGGCTATGCTCAGCATGGGTATTGGCCAGGCTCTGTTGTAGAAACTCTAATTCTTCAGTATCAAAGCTGCCCCCACTTCACCGGGGGTGCTGGAGTTGAGCATGATGATTTGCCAGTTTTCTATCTCGATATTTCGACCCAGAGCATTATCGCCACGCATTTTGGCCTTCATCGCTTCGAGGTCATCGTGGTTGCCGGGCAGCCATAGAGTATGGTCTGCAATATGTTGGGTGGCAGCCTGGAACCGTTCATAGGAGGTCGGGGCACCACCATTAGAGAGGTCACCGGTTGCCAGTAGCATATCCGGTGTAGGGTGTTGTTGGTTAATTACCTCAATCACATGGGCCAGGCTTTGATCGGTATCCATACCTAATAGCTGCTCACCCGGCTCGGCGCCAAGGTGGGTATCGGTGATTTGAACTAATTCAATAGGCCGTTCTGTGGTGTTACGCTCGATCCGCAAGGTGTGCCTCTGGTCACTCTTTAGTCGTTCTGTCGTCGTGCTATCAGTGCTGCGCTACGGCAAGCTATTGATATTGCTCTATTTAACGGCTGAAGAGCGATAAAATCCAGTAACTATTCCCACTGCAGGCGGATAATCCCACTATGTCACTAAAAACGTGACTGATTTAATGAACCCAAGGCGAAAAAATACCCAAACCGGCTTATAAGGATTGGAAACACAGCTCGGTATCATCCAGTGCATGTCCATATTTTAGACAATGACTGAGCCATTCACCGAGAAATGTGTTGAGTTGGATTTTTTCGTCCCGCTGGAACATCTTTTCATTGGGGTATTCGTAGCTGGCATGCAGGGCGCGATGGGCATCATAGGAGACCACTTCTGCCATCTGGGCATCGTGGTAGACCCGTAGCGAGAAGCTGGGGGCGGTGGTCCATGGTTGCTCGCTTTGGTTGGAAGGTAGCTGGCAGATATCAACCATGGTGGTGTATTTGCAGCGTTCAGTGATATCGATACGGATATGCGCGGGCCGGCCACCGCTAAGCTCTACACCAAACAGACGCTGGTCTACCTCGGCCATATCTGGCATTAGCTGCATCATGCGCGCATAGTTGGCTTCGCATTCGGCCATCTGGCCGGCTAAATCAACGGTGTATTTCTTTTTTTGCATAAGCGTTTCAGTATGGGTGCCGGATTATAATCCGGCCTACGGTAGGGTGGATTCTAATCCACCGTCAACACATAAGGTAAACCATTCACCGGTTACCCAACGTAGAATCAAAACAAAGTCTAGCAGTTTTGTTCGACGGCGGCCTTAACTAAACCACATAAGGCAACTTAACTAAAATTTACGCCTAATTACCCCTGCAAAGTAGGGCTTTGGGAAGCAGTTTGCTACACTTAGCGCATAATTAAAGCTCTGCAACACTGAGCCACACCATTTAAGGATTAATCCATGAAATGTTTGATACGCCCTCTCTCACTTGCGATTGCATTGTGTGCGGGCAGCCACCTTGCCCAGGCTGATACCCTGGCCGATATCTATGAGCAAGCCCTGCTAAATGACCCCAAGCTGAAAGGTGCAGAAGCAAGCTACCGTGCCAATATTGAAACGGAAGAGCAGGCTTTTTCCAGTTTGCTGCCACAGGTTAATGCCTCTGGGGAATATCGTGAAAGTGATACCACTGACATCAGCAGCCGGTCGCTGGATACCATTCCACCCCAGGATTTGGAGAGCGACGATGATACTGAATCAGACCGCACGACTCTCAGCCTAAGCCTTGATCAAAAGCTATTTGATTTATCCACCTGGTTTACTTTTCAGCAGGGTAAAGAGCTGACCAAGCAAGCCTCTGCTCAATTGGCCTTTGATCAACAGGATGTGATTGTCCGTGTTGCTGAAGCCTACTTTGATGTATTGCGTGCACTGGACAACCTTGAAGCGTCAAGAGCAGAAGAGCGTGCGACCAAACGTCAGCTGGAACAAACCCAGCAGCGTTTTGATGTTGGCTTGATTGCGATCACCGATGTGCATGAAGCCCGCGCCGTTTATGATTCGACGGTAGTTACCCGCCTTACCGATGAAGGTAATCTGGGTACTTCCTACGAATCACTGACTGTATTAACCGGTCAAAGCCATCAAAATTTATGGCTGCTCAATAAAGACTACCCTGTAGTTGACCCAGACCCTATGTCGCGGGATGAGTGGGTGCAATTTTCATTGCAAAATAACAATGCGTTAAAGGCCGCCATGTTTGGTATGGAAGCGGCTAAACAGAATGCCTCTTCTAAAAAAATGGGCCACGCCCCGACCCTCACCGGTAATGTGACGTATACCGACTATGAGGAAGATGGCGACAATACCAGTAATATTAATGATGCGGTGCGCCCTTTTGAAACTGAGTCTGATGGCTATGTTTGGAGTGTTAGGTTATCCGTGCCCATCTATTCCGGTGGTGGCGTTAGCGCCCAGCGTCGTCAGGCCTATGAGCAATATAATGTTGCCCTGCAAACTAAAATTGAAACTCAGCGTACTGTTATTCGTAATGCCCGTGCTTCACATATTACGGTGGTCACCGATGTGCAGCGGGTTAAAGCACGCCAGCAGGCGATTGTTTCTACCAGCAGTGCACTGGATGCAACAGAAGCCGGCTATGAAGTAGGCACACGTAATATCGTTGATGTATTGCAAGCGCAGCGCTCTTTGTTTTCATCGATTCGTGATTACTCTAACTCGCGTTATGACTATGTGTTAAATATGCTAAGGCTGAAGCGTGCAGCGGGGACGTTAACGCCACAGGATGTTTATGATATTGATAAGTGGATGGTTGAGCCTGGTGCGCCTAATGCCAACCAGTATCAGGAGTATTTGGTGCAGTAATAGTTAGCTGTATCAAAAAAAACGCCCTGTATAGAATATATTCAGGGCGTTTTTTTTGGGATAAGAAAAATAGTTAGCCGATTGATTTTAATAACGCGTTAATAGCCAGCAGCAGGCGATCCAGTGCCCCGCGATTTTCATCAACCACTGCTCTGGCGTTAGTTCCCATAGACTGACGCAATGGTTCAGACTCCCCAAGCATTAGTATTTTTTCTGCGAGCATGCGGGCATCACTCACCCTCAATAAAGCAGACCGCTGCTGTAATAAGCGACTGGCTTCGGCGAAGTTAAAATCACTGTCACCGGTGATTAACGGTAATGACCAGGCCGCAGGCTCCAACATATTATGCCCGCCAGAATCCACCAGACTGCCACCCACAAACACTATATCCGCACAGCCACACAGTAATAATAACTCTCCCATGGTATCGCCAAGCAGAACCTGGGTTTGAGCATCAACGGTATGACTTTGCGATCGGCGTGTCGTCGAAAAACTGCCTGCACAAAGGCCGGCCACCTGATCGAAGCGTTCGGGATGCCTGGGTACAATAATTAGCAAGGCATCTGATAGTGTATTAAGTACTTGTTTAAAGGCATCCAGAATAATCTCATCTTCACCTTGATGCGTACTGGCTGCCATTAGGATTAGGCGCTGGCCCTGCTGACTCCATTGGTCTTTAAGTGATGCTGCTTTTGCGATCAAGCGGTTATCAATTTCCACATCAAACTTAATGCTGCCACTCACCTCAACGTGATCGTCAGGCAAACCCAGCGCCAAAAATCGATCTGCATCTGTCTGGTTTTGGGCAACAACTTTGCTTAAGTTGTTGAGCATGGCTCCGGTTAACCAACTTAAACGCTGGTAGCCCGCCGCTGACTTTTCTGAGAGGCGGGCATTGGCCAATACCACCGGGATGGAAGACTGACGGCAGTAGTGAATGGTATTGGGCCATAACTCTGTTTCCATAATCACTAGCAGTTTGGGTTGTATGCGCTTTAGAAAACGCTGGACCGCACCGGGCAGATCATAGGGGGCATAAACATGAAAGACCGAGTCACCAAATAGGGCCTTTACCCGGTCAGAGCCAGTGGGTGTCATGGTGGTCACGACTATTGAGGCATGAGGGTGTTGCTGTTGCAGGCGTTTTACCAAAGGGGCTGCCGCTATAGTTTCGCCCACTGACACCGAATGCACCCAAATAGTGTCTGTCAGTTTAGGCGCAGTAAAAAAACCAAAGCGCTCGGCAATGCGCTGGCCATAAGCCGGTGCCTTACTGGCCCGATACCATAGACGTAGCAAGATCAGGGGGGTGATCAGGTAAAAGACTAAACTGTAGAGGTAACGGGCCATAGAAACAGGGGCTTTATAAATAATGCTGTGAAGGATAGCGATTTAAGTGGGCAGTGACCAGCCCTGCTCAAACAGGATATACTGGCGGCTCCTTATTACACTCACTAACGATTTGATGACTACCGACACAGCAACTGTAGATATCGCCATTATCGGCGGCGGCATAGCGGGCTTATGGCTGCTTAATCGCTTATGCAATGATGGCTATAACGCCATTTTGTTTGAACAGGGTGATTTGGGTGGTGCACAGACGATTGCCTCCCAGGGCATGATCCATGGCGGCATTAAATACGCTTTGGGTGGTGCGCTAACAGGAGCCTCTGAAGCCATTGCCGATATGCCCGACCATTGGCGTCGCTGCCTTGAAGGCAAGGGAGATGTAGACCTGCAACAGGCTCAGGTGCTGAGTGAACATTTTTATATGTGGTCTACCCAGTCGATTACCTCCAAAGTCACTTCTTTTTTTGCCAGCAAGCTTACCCGCGGCCGAGTCGATGATGTGAGCAAGGCCGAGCGCCCTGCCGTGTTTCAGGATAATGCCTTTAAAGGTAATTTATATAAATTAGTCGATTTAGTGCTTGATGTGCCTTCGGTGGTTGCTGCGCTGAGAGATAATTATCAAGGCCGTATTTTTTCTATCGATTGGCAACACAGCGAATTTAGCCAAAAAGCCGATGGCTCTGTTGATACGCTGGTTGCCAGTGATGGTGAAAATTCTGTGACGCTTAGCGCCAATCAATTTGTCTTTACCGCCGGTGAAGGCAATGAACAGCTCTGCTCTTTGCTTTCTATTAACAAACCAGCGATGCAGCGCCGGCCACTCAAACAAGTGCTGGTTAAACATCATTACCCTCATTCACTTTACGCCCATTGTATGGGCGGTAATCCATCACCGCGGCTTACAATTTCCAGCCATGCCACTGAAGATGGAAAAAATGTTTGGTACCTCGGTGGTGATCTGGCAACTGAAGGTGTGGCATTGGATGACGATGCCTTAATTGAAAAAGCAAAGGACGAACTGAATGATTTATTTCCCTGGCTGGATTTTAATGGAAGTGAATGGGCCGTATTGTATGTTGACCGCGCAGAACCCAAACAGAAAGGTTTAATCAAACCGGATAAAGCTTTTGCTGAAACGGCCAAGAGCTGTAGCAATGTGATTATTAGCTGGCCCACCAAACTAACGCTTGCACCCAATATGACTGATGAAGTGTGCGATATTTTGAAACAGCAAAATGTTTCAGCAAGTCATGGTGAGATTCCAGCCGCTTTTAATGATTTTAAAAAACCGGCTATTGGCACCCCCTGCTGGGAAACCTTATTTAAATGAGCGAATCATTAATCACACGCCCCTTTGGCGATACCGGTATTATGGTCAGCCCTATTGGTTTAGGCACGGTAAAGCTTGGCCGTGATCAGGGGGTCAAATACCCTAACGGTTTTACTATTCCCGACGATAAGGCGGCCAGTCATTTAATCGACCTTGCTCGCGATTTAGGCATTAATCTTATTGATACTGCGCCTGCCTATGGGATTAGTGAGCAACGTTTAGGCCCTTTATTAAAAGGCCAGCGACAAGACTGGGTTATTTGCTCCAAGGTAGGTGAAGAATTTAACGAGGGCGATTCGTCTTTTGACTTTAGTGCCAAACATACGCGCTTTAGTATTGAGCGCAGTTTAAAACGCTTAGACACTGATTTTATTGATATGGTGCTGGTGCATTCTGATGGCAATGATTTAAATGTAATTGAGCAGCAGGAAGTATTAGATGAGTTGCTACGCTGCAAGCAGGAAGGTTTAATTCGCGCCTATGGTGTATCCACCAAAACGGTTGCGGGCGGCTTGCGGGCAGCAGAAAAAACCGATGCGGTAATGGCTACCTTTAATCTTGATTATAAGGATGAAAAGCCGGTTATTGATTTTTGCGAGAAAAACAATAAAGGACTATTGATTAAAAAAGCCTTTGCCAGTGGTCATATTTGTTTGGCAGGGGAAGACCCAATTCAGGCCAGCATGGATTTTATTTTTTCACACCCCGGTGTTAGCAGCGCTATTGTAGGAACCATTAACCCAACGCATTTAACCGCGAATGTAAAAGCCGTAATCAAAGCCACCACCTAGCCCGTAGGGTGGATTATAATCCACCGATTGTGACGGCTTCTGCTGGGTTTGGTGGATTTTAATCCACCGGTTGTGATGACTTCTGCTGGGTTTGGTGGATTTTAATCCACCCTACAATGACCAATCGTAGGGTGGATTGTAATCCACCGGTTGTGACGGCTTCTGGATGGGTTTGGTGGATTTTAATCCACCCTACAATATTTTATAAGCTTAGCTGCCAGCCCAGTACTAGAGAATAATCTGTTTCCATCTGTGGGCCATTTAGGTCTTGATAGACAGGCTTAATCAGTTCCAGTGCTAAACGGTTGGTGGCAGAGCCGGGAATAATCCAGTTAACACCCGCCGCAAGATCAACACGCTGGCCACCGCGTAAATCCGGGTCCGCTGTTGGCACCATATTTTTCATCATTGGATTTAATTTTTTATCTTCACCGTCTACATCACCCCAGTACTCATAGGCACCGCGCAGTGACCAGCTAAAGGTATCGGCAAAAGGACGGGCATACCAAGCTGTTGCCATAATGCGATCACCTAGAGAGTAGTCATTGTCGTTTTCATCTAAACGGATAGTGGCTATGGTTTGAGCGCCCCATGAGTATGTGGGCTGGCTATTGGTATAAGTTAGGCCGGGCTTAAGGTCGTAAGTGCCTGAACCCAGTTGCATGGAATATGGCAGCTGGACTTTATTGCCCATGCTCATGCCGGTAACATCTTTTTCGTCAATAGAGCCGGTGGGCAGGCTAAGGGTCATATTTAAGATCAGTGTGCTGTCGTCGGTTTGGTTTAAGCGGTATAAGCCGCCGACTTTAATATCACCCACACCGTCTGTTTCGGTGGTGAATTCAGAACGCATTGGCATCATCATACCCATGCCGCCCATACCACCCATCATTTGCATGGTGTGGTCCATTTCATTATTGATTAATGGCACCATTAGCATCAGCGTTAGGTCGTCGCTTGGGGCGTACATAGCACCCAGCATATGCATTTCCATGGTCATATTTTCCGGGGCAACCCTATAGTCTTCTAAAATTTCATCGGTGCTAACGCTGCTAGTGCCATCAAGGTTGCCGTCCATTTCCATTAGCATATAGCGGTAGGAAAACATAACCTCGCCCTCTTTATGCATATGCTCGCCCATCACACCTATCGGGCCATGGCTATCGGCACGGTGGGAGGCATCGGCCAGTACGGCAGAGCTTAAAGATAGAGCAATTAATGGAATAGTCAGTGAGCGGAACAACAACATATCAACCCCTAGGATGGTAAAAAACGCGCATCCTATCAGGGCCTTGGGGGAAACAGAATGTGGCATATTGTCACAGGGGGGGGGTGGTGGAATTTATTCCACCCTACTATGGTGGGTTTGGTGGAATTTATTCCACCCTACTGTAGGGTGGATTATAATCCACCAATCCTCACTCATAATTTACACCGGCTATCGATTCAGGTTGCTCTGCCCCCCAACTCTGTTTATACCACCCTTTCTTGACCGCGTGAGTAAATGAAGAATATGGCCAATCACCAGGCCGTTTGCATAGGCCATGCTTTACGGGGTTGTAGAAAATATAATCCATATGCCGTCTCCAATCGTTTTCATCTCTTATGGTGTGTTCCCAAAACCGGCGCTGCCATATTAATTTTTCTCCCCGGGTATTAACGCTGGCGGCAATGCGTTTGGATACCTCTGTTTTTATCAAACGCCAACGCACTGAATAATCACTATCCCCATCTGGCAACACCCAAATGCAATGGAGGTGGTCAGGTAAAATTACGATGCTCTCCAGGGTGAAGGGGTAACGGGTTTTGACTTTTTTAAAAGCATGACGCAGCAGGTCTACATTGTCAGGGTCTGAAAATAATGGCATTCGGTGGTGGGTGACTACGGTGAAGAAATAGCAGCCGTTTTTTTGATAGGATCGGCGATATTGGCTCATAACAACTTCCTTGTTGTTTGGGGGTGGTGGAATTTATTCCACCCTACTTGGATGGGGGGTGGCGTTTATTCTATGGGGTTGGTGGAATTTATTCCACCCTACGGGGGTGGGGGTGGTGGAATGCATTCCACCCTACTGTAGGGTGGATTATAATCCACCTGTTATTGGTTTTTATCTAACACTTTTTCTACGATGGCGGTGGTTGAGAAGTTATCGAACAGGGAGAGTACGTTGACTTCGCCGCCGTAGCCTTCGACGATTTCCCAGCCGACTACGCTTTTTTTATCGTAGTCGCCACCTTTGGCGAGGATATCAGGGCGCAATGCTTCTAATAACTCTTCCGGGGTATCGGTATCAAAGGATATCACCCAATCTACGGATTCCAGTTTGGACAATAAGGACATGCGGCTGTCTACCGGGTTGATCGGTCTGCCCGGGCCTTTTAAACGGGAGATGGATTCGTCGCCGTTAACCGCTACCACTAAACGATCACCCAAAGCGCGGGCCTGCTCTAAATAACCGGCATGACCGGGGTGTAAAATATCAAAGCAACCATTGGTAAAGACGACTTTTTCGCCATGGGCGCGGGCATCTTGCAGAGCAACCTGTAGCTGCTCAAGGCTTAATACTCCCCGTTCGGAACCTCTTTCGGCCTGCACTGCACGGCGTAGCTCAGGGGCGCTAATAGCCGCTGTACCCAACTTGGCCACTACAATGCTGGCAGCAAGGTTGGCTAACGCTACAGATTGTGGCAGAGGCTCACCGGCGGCCAAGGAGGCGGCCAGTACTGAGATCACGGTATCGCCTGCACCGGTAACATCAAACACTTCTCTGGCGCGGGCGGGTAAATGTAATTCTGTTTCGTTGGGGCGCAACAAGGTCATGCCCTGCTCACCACGAGTGACTAATAGCGCTTGCAGATTATGCTCAAGCATTAGCTGCTCGCCCTTGCTGACCAGCTCTTCTTCATTGGCGCAGGGGCCGACGATGGTTTCGAACTCGTGGAGGTTGGGGGTTAGCAAGGTGGCGCCGTTATAACGTGAGAAATCGGTACCTTTGGGGTCAACTAATACTGGGATACCGGCTGCTCGGGCCGCTTGAATTAAAGGCTGGGGGTCGTCCAAAGCGCCTTTGGCATAGTCCGATAAGATCAGCGCGCCAATGCCCGCTTGCAATAACTGCTGGGCTTTGCCAGATAATGCAACAGCATCTTCCGAGCTATAGCTATCTTCAAAATCCATTCTAATCAGCTGTTGATGACGGCTGATCACCCGTAATTTGGTAATGGTGGGATGGCTTTCTACCACCTGAAAGTCGCTATGTACCTGCGCTGCTGACAGGGTTTCTGATAGTGCAACAGCGGCTTCATCGTTACCCACCAGGCCGGTCAGTGAGGCACCGGCGCCCAAAGCCGCAATATTTAAGGCGACATTGGCCGCGCCGCCGGGGCGGTCTTCAATTTGATCTACTTTGACGACAGGCACTGGCGCCTCGGGTGATATACGCGAAGTACCGCCATGCCAATAACGGTCGAGCATCACATCGCCCACGACTAAGACTTGGGCTTGATCAAAACGAGGCATGGATAGTTTCATGGGTACTTGTTTCCTAACGATAGAACACGTTTATTTCGGCGCATCATAGCATAGACCGTAGGGTGGATTATAATCCACCGGTTTGAATCCATCGAGGTGTTAGTGGATTGTAATCCACCCTACGGTCTATGTTATCTTGCGCGCTCATTGTATTGAAAAGGCAACATCCAGATTATGGCTATTGAACTCGCTATTGATATTGATCAGGTCAAAGGTTTTCTTGCAGAAGATGAAGCGGCGGCGCTTTATGATGCTGCTTTAACGTTGTCGGCTAAAGCTCCTGTGCTGGAAATTGGTAGCTACTGTGGTAAGTCTACCGTCTATATCGGTACAGCTTGTAAAAAGGCTGGTGGTGTTTTATATGCGCTGGATCATCACCGAGGCTCGGAGGAACATCAACTTGGCGAGGAGTATCATGACCCTGATCTTTATGATGATGGTGCGGGGTTGATGGATACCTTTAAAGAATTTCGCAAAAATATGCGAGCGGCGGATTTGGAAGATACCGTAATTCCTATTGTAGCCTCTTCAGGGCTGGCTTGCCGCGGTTGGAATACGCCGCTATCGATGGTGTTTATTGATGGCGGGCATAGTATGGAAGCGGCGATGACGGATTATCAAAGCTGGGCCAGCCATGTCATGCCCGGTGGCATACTGGCGATTCATGATTTATTTCCCAACCCGGATGAAGGTGGGCAGGCACCGATTACTATTTACCGGCTGGCGGTGGCGTCAGGTTTGTTTGAGGAAATTGAAGTCGTAAATACCTTAGGGCTGTTGAGAAAATTGTAGGGTGGATTGTAATCCACCCTTTTTGTCAGCCGCCGGTTTTGGTGGATTTTAATCCACCCTACTTGATGAGGGTTGAGGAGGTTGGTACGGGGTTTTCTTCGCTTAATCAGTTGACTTCGGTAAATAATTTACGATTTACCGGCTGAGGTGGCGTCAGGTTTGTTTGAAGAAATTGTAGGGTGGATTGTAATCCACCATTTTTTCAGCTGCTGGTTTTGGTGGATTTTAATCCACCCTACTTGATGAGGGTTGAGGAGGTTGGTACGGGGTTTTCTTCGCTTAATCAGTTGACTTCGGTAAATAATTTACGATTTACCGGCTGGCGGCGGCGTCAGGTTTGTTTGAAGAAATTGTAGGGTGGATTATAATCCACCGTTTTTTCAGCTGCGGGTTTTGGTGGATTTTAATCCACCCTACTTGATGAGGGTTGAGGAGGTTGGTACAGGTTTTTCTTCGCTTAATCAGTTGACTTCGGTAAATAATTTACGATTTACCGGCTGGCGGCGGCGTCAGGTTTGTTTGAAGAAATTGTAGGGTGGATTGTAATCCACCATTTTTTTCAGTCGTCGGTTTTGGTGGATTTTAATCCACCCTACTTGATGAGGGTTGAGGAGGTTGGTACGGGGTTTTCTTCGCTTAATCAGTTGACTTCGGTAAATAATTTACGATTTACCGGCTGACGGTGGCGTCAGGTTTGTTTGAAGAAATTGTAGGGTGGATTGTAATCCACCATTTTTTCAGCTGCTGGTTTTGGTGGATTTTAATCCACCCTACTTGATGAGGGTTGAGGAGGTTGGTACAGGTTTTTCTTCGCTTAATCAGTTGACTTCGGTAAATAATTTACGATTTACCGGCTGAGGTGGCGTCAGGTTTGTTTGAAGATATTGTAGGGTGGATTGTAATCCACCATTTTTTCAGCCGCCGGTTTTGGTGGATTTTAATCCACCCTACTTGATAAGGGTTGAGGAGGTTGGTACGGATTTGCCTTCGCTTAATAAGTTGACTTCGGTAAATAATTTTGCCGCCGGTGTGTATTCAGTTAAGGCATCTGCCGCCAATAAAATCGCACCAGCCGTCCAGGTAGGCTTTTCATCTGGCCATAAAACATCTTGCACAAATTGGTAACCCGTCCAATAGGAGCCATCTTCCAAACGCCATTGATGTAACCAGCTATATACATTAACCGCTCGGGCATGGTCTCCTGCGGCCAATAAAGCCATGGTCAGCTCACAGGACTCCGCGATAGTGACCCAGGGTTCGTCGGACACACAACGGCAGCCCAGCTCCGGCTCAACAAATTCATCCCAACGCTCTTTTAATCTGGCCTGTGATTGGGTTTTTGATAAGACGCCGGTTAGTACGGGATAAAACCAATCCATAGAATAGCGGGCTTTACTTTCCCAAGTGCGATCAAAACGCTCTGGCTTATTGCGCAGAGCATCACCCAGACTCTCCCGTGCGGCAACCCACTCTGCACTGTCTTCGCCCATGGTAACGGCGATATTAATCGCACACTCAAGGCTCTTATAAATAGACGAGCAGCCAGTAATTAAGGCATCCATTTTGGGAGAGCCATTGGGTTTGACGGCCCACTGAATATCGCCATGTTCCGACTGCAAGCTTAATACAAATTCAATCGCCCGCTCTACGGTGGGCCACATACGTTTTAAAAAGTTTTTATTGTGGGAAATTAAATAATGGTGCCAAACACCGGTCGCAATATACGCGACAAAATTACTTTCACGGCGCTCGCCATTATCAATCTCTCCGGCCTTATACGCCGCCCACCAACTACCATCATCCAGCTGGTTATCTGCCAACCATTGGTAGGCTTTGGCAGCCGCATCCCATTCACCCCCAATCGATAAGGCCATGGCCGCCTCGGTATGGTCCCAGGGGTCAGCATAGCTACCCTCAAACCAGGGGATAGAGCCATCGTCTTGCTGGCAATTTAAAATAAAATCGACGGTGGGCTGGAAAAAATCCGAGGGGAATAAACCCTTTGATAAAAAAACACCACTCATGCGTTGCCTTCCTTTTTAAAATACATCACCACACTTTTTCCCATCAGCGGATTGAGCAGGCGTTCTAAAGTACGGGTAAACCATGGCCGGTCCATTAAATCCCAGACCAGAAAACGGTGGTACTGTTTTATCAGCCAGTTGCTTTCCTGTGTTTGCCAGAACACACATTTTAACCACCAAAAAGGTGAGTGCAGCGCATGGGCCCAGTGTTTATGAAAGGCGGTAAAACCCAGTGCTTCAATCTGTTGTTTAAGTTTGCTGGCTTCAAAGATACGCAGATGGCCACCTTCAACATTGTGGTAGGCATCGCTAAAGTACCAGCAGATTTTTTCTGGCCAGGTGCGCGGTACGCTGGCACAAAATAAACCACCCGGTTTTAATACCCGTTCTATTTCTACCAAAGCGCCTTTAAAGTCTGGAATATGTTCCAGTACTTCTGAGCAAATTATTTTATCAAAGGTATTATCCGCAAAAGGCAGTTGCAGGGCATTGGCGGCAGATAGGCCAAAGCTTTTATTGGGGTTGCCCGGATCTGCAAAAGGCTGGAATTTTTCCCAAGTAGTCTTAAGGTCATCAACACTTAAATCTACACCGATGGAGGTTACATTTTGTTCCAGATAGGCGGAGATTACATGGCGCCCTTCACCACAGCCCAAATCCAAAATGGTTTCGCCGGGCTGCAATGGCAGATATTTAAAGTTGACGGTTTGCATGGTTGTTTATGTTCTCTATCTACTGGCCATAACCTGGCTATAGTATTCTGTCATTTGCCCTGCGGCTCGCTGCCAGCAAAAAAGGGTTTCAATACGCTGGCGGCCAGCGGCAGATAAAGTTTTACGTTTATTCTCATGTTCCAACAAATCACTCACTGCTTCGCTAATGGCCCGGCTATTTTTTACCGGCACAATAATACCCGCGTCACCAACCACTTCGGGTAAGGCTCCCCCATCGGTAGATACTACGGGAACACCACAGGCCATCGCTTCACCGGCCGGTAAACCAAAGCCTTCGTAGACAGAAGGAATCACCACGACCTGCGCTTCTGCATAATGACGAACTAATTGTTCTGTAGAAATACCACTCACAAAAATAATTCGGTCGCCTAGTTTTAAGCGCTTAATTAGTTGTTCTGTTGCACCACCTGCCTGTGGCTGGCCGACCATTAATAATTCTAATTGGGGATAACGCTTTGCCAGTTCTGCAACTGCTTCCAGCAGATAGCGTACACCTTTTAAGGGTGCATCGGCGGAGGCGGTAGCCATAATTCGGTAAGGTTTTTTGGCCACCTCGGGCATTGGCCGAAACTCTGCGGTATCGATACCGTTATAGACCAGGTTAATAGCCGAGGGCTGAAGCTCAAAGGCGCTGGCAATATCCTGTTGCGAGCGCTCGGATACGGTCACTACATTATCCAAACGTTGGGCAACTTTTTTCTGCATGGTTAAAAAAGAATGCCAGCGTTTTATCAGCAGCCGCGCCTTCCAATCAGGGGCGGCGTTAAGGGCAATTTGCAAGTCACTGGTGATTGGATGATGGATGGTGGTAACCAATGGAAAGCCACGCTGTTGCAGTTTTAACATGCCCCAGCTTAGGCACTGGTTGTCGTGAATAATATCGTAGTGACGGCCATGGTGTTTTAAGTATTTAAACACTCTGCGACCAAAGCAGCGGGGCTCGGCAAAGCCGCCGGTTAATTTACCGGTCCATTCAATAATATTGGTCAGTGAACGCAGATGGGACCAGGTTAGCGAACCCAGCCCGGTTTCAAATAAATTCATGCCGGGCATTTTGATTAATTTAACCCGCGGGTCGACATGGGGGTATGGCTGCCCGGAAATCACATCAACCTGGTGGCCGGCTTCGACCAGCGCTTTGCTGAGGTATTTAATATAGATGCCCTGCCCGCCGCCATAGGGTTGGCTGCGGTAACCCAGCAAGCAGATTTTAAGGGGCTGGCCCTCTCGCGAGGCAATATCAGCCAATGTTGCCGCAGGTTCAGCGGTGGGAAGTACGCTTTCAGCTTGCATAGAAAAATTATAAGAGCTTATGGAATCGATCTGGATACACCCAAGAGAGTCTCTCTCTGGGCAAAAGTGGCGAAATTTTACTCGCCAGCCGCCCTAAAATCTATAGACAGGGGCGGCTAGATAACAGGATTAAGGCCCATGGTTACTATTCGCAGGGTGAATATATCAGGTGACTTTGGGGAAATTGCCGGTCACGACATTGTCTTCTGCTACCGAGGCCTCGATCAGGCCATTTTCCATACGGCGGGTCCAAATAGCATCGGAAATACCGTCTTTGGCGTCAAACTCGGCAACCGCTTGTTGCAGAGTCTGTTGAATAGCTTCGCAGTCATTTTTATCGCAGGCTTCTTTGAGCTGTTGGGTATAGCGGTCTATTTCATCTTCCGGCAACAGGGACTCTTCTGCCCGCATTACTTTGGGGTGGCCGGTGCCGGTGACATTATCTCCCAGCAATAATTCTTCATAGAGCTTTTCGCCGGGCCGCAAACCGGTAAAGTGGATTTCTATATCCCCTTTGGGGTGGGCTTTATCTTTGACTTCACAGCCCATTAAGCGAATCAGGCGGCGTGCAAGATTAACAATCCGCACCGGTTCGCCCATATCCAATACAAACACATCTCCCCCTTTACCCATAGCACTGGCCTGCAACACTAATTGTGCCGCCTCGGGGATGGTCATAAAGTAGCGAATTATGTCTTTATGGGTCACAGTGACCGGGCCACCATTAAGAATTTGGTGGCGGAATAAGGGCACCACGGAACCTGAGGAACCCAGCACATTGCCGAAGCGGACCATACAAAAGCCGGTATTGTCATATTTGCTGGCAAAGGCCTGTAATAATAATTCGGCCATTCTCTTGGAGGCACCCATCACATTGGTAGGGCGCACCGCCTTATCGGTTGAGATCAGTACAAAGTGCTCAACGCCAGCCTTAACCGCTGCGCCGGCAGCCGCCAGGGTGCCAAAGACATTGTTAGAAACACCTTCCACCACATTGTATTCAACCATAGGCACATGCTTGTAGGCCGCCGCATGGTAGACCGTATTCACCGCAAACTCGGTCATAATCGATTCTAACCGTGCCTGATTTTGCACTGAGCCTAGCAGCGGGGTAATACGAATATCGTGCTCGCCTTTGGCTTTGGAACGCTCTAGTTCCCGCACTATCTGGTATAGGGCATATTCAGAAATATCAAATAAAATCAATTCCTTAGGCTGGCATAGTACAATCTGGCGACACAATTCCGAGCCAATAGACCCCCCTGCACCGGTAACCATAACCACTTTGTCACGAATACACTGATCGATTAGCTCTGGATCAGGGGGCACGGTATCGCGGCCCAATAGGTCGGCCAGTTCAATGTCCTGTAACTGCCCTACTTTGGCGGCGCCGGACATTAAATCGGCAAAATCCGGGACGGTTTTGACATAAACCGGTAAGCCTTCCAACTCGTCGATAATTTCGCGGCGGCGAAGGTGTGATGCCGATGGCATGGCAAGAAACACATGGGAAATCGAAAACTCGGTACACAAATCGGATAATTGGCTGGAATGATAGACGGAAACCCCGTTAATCACCGAGCCAACTAAAGCCGGATCATCATCGACAATAGCCGCAGTCTGGTATTCACCGCCGTGAAATATGGTATTTAGTAGCTGGCGGCCTGAAACGCCGGCACCGTAGATCACCGCTTTAACGCCTTGTTTGGTATAGACGCTATGGTAGAGCGATCTGAGTAATAGACGTGAGCCGCCGATCAGAATAAGTGCTGTGGCCCAGTAGATAATTGGGGTTGAGCGAGGCACGCCACTGCGGGTTAAAAACGCGGCCAGCGCCAAAATCACTGCAGAGACGGTAACCCCTTGAATAATGGTGATAATTGCCTGCTGGCCCATAAAGCGGATAACAGCCCGATACAACCCAATACGCAGGAAAAAAGCGGCGCTAAAGACCATGGTCAGCATAATCGCGACCAGATCAACCACCTTAAACTCATAGATCAGGCCGCCCCAACGGGCGACGACCGCCAGCCAGAAGGCTAGAGGGATAAAGCATAAGTCGAGGGCTAACAGGCCGGACTGTTTCCATTGCCTGGGCAGGGAGAAGAACTTTTCTGCCGGAATGGAGAATAAGCCCCTAAGCCTTACGATCCTTCGTTTTACAGAAAATTTACTGGCAAGTTTCATGTAACTCCTTTAGCTGCCATTTCTATGATATTGCCGAACCTATCATTATTCTAATGACCGATATTTCTGGCCGTTGATCTATTGTTATAGCAACTAATTTAGCAGGGCGCTAATAATGCCTTAAGGAGGGAGCTAAAACCACTGATTTGGCCAATATAAGGAGGGTTGCCGTTATTTTACCCTATCGCCCTGACCACTGCCGGTGACAGTCATAAGCAGGTACTTAAAGTAATCACCCACTGTAAAATTCTCGATCATACGCTGGTCCCACTCCGCCAGCCGTTGCGGCGTCGACATATCGATATGGTTAACCTGGGCCAAGCCGGTAATCCCCGGCAGGACTGTAAACACCCCTTTTTTATCCCGCTCTGCAATCAATAGCTCCTGATTAAACAGGCAGGGTCTGGGGCCCACCAGGCTCATATCGCCTTTTAAGACATTGATCAGCTGGGGCAATTCATCCAGCTTGGTTTTACGTAAAAAACGCCCCAGCGTAGTTACTGCACTGCTATCCACCTGGTGGGTGGCCACTGACGCTGTGGCCAGCCCCATGGTGCGAAATTTAATCAGGGTAAAAGGCTTTTTATGCCGCCCTACCCGCTGCTGCATAAAGACCGGAGAGCCGGTATCCAAAAAGCCCAACAAGGTGACCAGCAACAGCACCGGCAATGCCAGAACCAGCCCCGACAAGGCCAACACCCAATCCAGTATTCTAATAGGCAGGCTATTCATGGATGCATCTTCCGCAGGGTTTGTTCCAATGTGTTGGGCGGCTGCCACCCCAAGGTAGTCACCGTATGGCTAATATCCACTTCAAGATTGCCTAGCAGCCGTTGGGCCAAGGCTTGCTTGCCCAGCAGAGTAAGCAATGCAGATAATAACGACACCGGAAAGGGCCACAGCAAGCTGGCTGCCCCCTGCACTCGGCTAATCGTTGCTAGTAAGGTGGCCAGAGAATAAGGCTTGCCATCGGAAACCAGAAATACCGTATTAGCGGTTATTGGGTGGCTAATACACAAGCTCAGTAAGTCACATAGATTATCCACCGAAACCATATCCCGGCGGTTATTGACCAAAGCAAAGGGCAGCGGCAAACGGGCAAGCCCCATTAAGCGCTGAAAATTCGCGCTAACTCCCGGGCCATAGACCAGCGGGGGACGAATAACCACCAACTCCATTTCTGCTTCAGCACAGCGGGCCTGTAAACCCTGCTCGGCCTGCCATTTTGACAGCGCATAGGCATCACCGGGCTTGGCCTGGTCGGTGTTGGCAAAGCGCTGGCCGGGCACGGTATTCTCACCATTGACCTTGATAGTACTGAGAAAAACAAAGCGTTTGACGCCCTGTCGTATAGCTTCTTCAGCCAGGCTCAAGGTTGCGTCTTTATTGATACGTTGATACTGCTCCAGGTCTGCAGCCCCTTCAGGGTCCATGCTATGCACTCTGGCTGCCAGGTGAATAACGACATCGACACCTTTTAGCAACCTGGCCCACTGGTCGCAGTGCTCGATATCCCCAATGGCTACCGCCCCTGATGCCTGCCCTTGATTATCACGGCTCAAGGCTAGTACATCGTGACCCGCATCGACCAGTAAAGGGCATAGTTGCCTGCCGACAAAGCCATTGGCTCCAGTGATCGCAATCTTCATATGTTTTTATTGGTCCTGATGTCGACTACGAAGCCTGTGTCTCAGCCACAACGTCTTGATATAACTTTAGATACTGCTCGCCAATAATTTGGCCGGTAAAATACTCCCGGTAACGGTTGCGGGCATTCTCGCCCATAGCATCCGCTTCTTCGGGGTTGTTATACAGAAAGTCCATCGCTTCACGTAGCTCTTTAACCGACCCCGGTGAGGTGACCAAACCCGTCTCTCCATCAATATTGACATGGCTGGTACCCGTACCCACCTCGGTTGAAATCAGCGGCTTGCCCATCATCGCACCTTCTACCAGCGTCATCCCAAAAGCTTCAGAACGCAAATAGGAGGGGAACACAACACCCTTGGATAGCTTAAGCAAGGCGACCTTTTCCTGATCCGTGATATATCCGGGGAAGACAACATTCTCCAAATCCAATTGCGCCGCCTGCTCTTTTAGCTCCTCTTCAACCGGCCCGGAACCCGCGATCACCGCTTGATAATTAGCCCCCTTTAAAGCATCTAATAAGACATGCAAGCCTTTGTAGTAACGAAAGACCCCAACAAACAAAAAGAAGTTTTCACCATAGCGTTGCCGCACAGTATCTATGGTGGCTTCATCGACCTCTGGATAAGAGCCCTGGTTGATACCTAATGGGATAACATCGACTTTTTCAGAATGCTCCCCCAGTACCGGGCTGGAGGCAAAGTAATTACGGGAGGTCGCCACAATCCTTGCTGCATTACCTAAAAAATGATTCATCAACGGCTGATACAGCTTACCTAACGCTTTCTGCCTAACGATATCGGAATGGTAGGTGACGATATAGGGCTTGTTACCCCCCGCTACCAATTCCAACATATCCGCAAAAGGCCAGGGGAAGTGGTAATGAACCACATCGCACCAATCCAGTAGCTCTTTATACAGCGGTAAAATAGAGAACCCCATATCGCAGGATTTAATACTCAAATGTAGCGGCGATCGATAAACCGTCGCCTCAGGGCGCTCAACCGTAGAGATGCCGGCTTTGCGCTTTAAGGTCAACACCCTGTTCTCAATGCCGAGAGGCCCGGTACTCAAGCAGATTTGGCGAATCGCTTCTTCCAGGCCGCCCTGGCTATCGGGAAAATAGGTACGGTAAAAATGTAATATCTTCATACTCACCAAAGCCGCCAGCCATAGCGCTGGAAAAACTTCACCGCTGAAACAATAAAGAACAGATGGTGCTGTAGTGTTTTACGGCCTACATCACCTCCTGCATGGCTTATTTTTACTGAGGGCACATAGGCAAGCTTGCCTAATTGCCGTGCCCGAATGGACAAATCATAGTCCTCAAAATATAAGAAAAACGATTCATCAAAACCCCCTAATTGCTTTAACAAGTCGGTAGGGAGAAAGAGAAAGCAGCCTCCTGCCAGCTCAATAGAAGTGTCTGCGGCATCTTGCAGATGGGGGCATTCATAGCGGGCCAGACGTTTGGCAAAGAAGCGATTTAAGGAAGGCCGGCCGACATAACGCAGTGCTAATGTGAAACAGTCAGGGTAAACCTTGATAACATGGCAGCTCTTTCTATGGTGAACCACCTTCGGCGATAACATCACCACATTGCTATGTTGCTGAAGATACTCTAAAGCCCGCCATAGCGCGTCTGGCTCCATCGCAACATCAGGGTTAATAATAAGATGGTAGTCTGACGCCAACTGATCAATCATCAAATTATTCCCACCGCTATAACCCAAATTGGCCGGGGCTTTAATCAAGGTCAACTCAAAGGAGCCGGTCTCACCAAAAGCTGAGCACAGAAGCTCCAGGTCCTTGAAATAAACCTCATCATCGCTGTTATCGACAATATAGTAGTGGACGGCATAGCCGGTTTTTTGGTGCAGTTGAGCGGCGGCCACTTCCATGGAGACGAGTAGGATCCTGAGTAGTTCTAACTCTGAGAAGTAGGTGACTGTTGTGGCTGAGATAGCACGTTCTGTCATTGGCTTATCTTTACCGAAAAATGCGATAGTTATATAAGGTCAATAGTCGCCATAGGCTGATTCGCCTCATTTTCTGTATACTTTTACGCTGGGCCCAGACCCTCGGCAGGTCTTTGAAGGCATCTCTCTTTGCCCTCAAGTAGACGCGCCATTGCCCTCGGACTACAAACACTGGTAACAGCGTTAAAGTCATTATCAAATGAAAGGGCAGCATAAACAATAATAATATTAGCGGCGTATTCTTAAACAAGGTCCAAACCAGGTTGCGGTGACCATGATAAACCGCAAAACCCGGGTATTTATTGCTAATCGCCGAGCCTATATGCTCGACAACCGCTCCAGGGATATACATACATTGCTTACCGGCCAACTGCAGGCGATAACCAAGGTCAATATCC
Organism: Oceanicoccus sagamiensis; assembly: GCF_002117105.1. Taxonomy (GTDB): domain Bacteria; phylum Pseudomonadota; class Gammaproteobacteria; order Pseudomonadales; family Dasaniaceae; genus Oceanicoccus; species Oceanicoccus sagamiensis. The sequence goes on from NZ_CP019343.1 coordinate 1,525,484, forward strand.
TCTACATAGCAGAAGAAGCTCTCGTCAAAACCCCCAACCTCTTCAAAGACTTTACGGCGATAAACAGCAGCACCGGCACAGGGAGAGAAGACACCATGTTCAACCATTTGTTTGGCTTGCAAAACCTTCCCATATTGGTTTCGCCACACCAGACCAGAGATATGATAGCTATCACCAGCGCCATCCAAAACATTGGATGCTTTCATCATCCGGCAGGCAAAACTATCAAATAAGGGGTACTTTTGAGCAGAGGAAAGTAATGCAGCAAGACACCCCTCCTGAACAAAGGCATCAGGGTTGAGGGTCATCACCAAATCTACATTCTGGAGGTGGCTGAGAGCAATATTGTTAGCTGCCGCGAAACCCATGTTTTCATCGACAGCAACAATATACACATTGTCATACTCGGGCAGCAGCGCAAGTGATCCGTCTTCGCTTGCATTATCAACAATAATGACTTTATCCGGAACAGGGTTTTGCCGTAATAGCCGCTCAACACACTCAGCCAGCAGCTCACCACTATTATAATTAACAATGATGACCCCAAAAGCCAATATTTCATTATTCAATTTACTGTTAACCTATTTGACGAACTGTGCCCACACTACTACTGAAATATTGGCCAAAAAACCGCGCTATCATCAAGCCACAAGCCACCCCAAAAACCGTGATCATAATACCGCAGATGACGTCTAAAATCGCCCATGAATTCAAAGCGCCCCATGCAGAGACCTAATGGACGCTTTGCTATGGTGGAATCACTAGCATTTATTGATTGAAATTCTAATAAGTAGAATCAATAGAAACCTTGCTGCATCACACCAAATTCGTCCACATCTGGAAGTTCTTTATCCGATAATTTTTGCTCTATATCCAAACTTATATTGTTAAACTTATGCAATGATAACGGGCCGTATTTACCTTCTTTTGATACCCATAGGATTTCAAACTCTTTTCCTGCCACTAAATGCGAAGGGATACTAAACCCATAACCAGCATACCGTAAACCATCTTTTTTATAATGCTTGGCTAAACCGCTTCTCTCCCCATCAACCTGTGAGCCAAAAAACAGTTTCTTGCCGACTCTGTAAAGTACATAATCCGCAGTCTCACCACTGACAATATCTGCAGCCCAGCCCCAGACTACAAGGGAACCCTTTTCTTCATCATAGGAGACATGATCTACTCGGCCATCCAGCATCTCTCTAGACTCCCTTAATACGCTGCCATCTTTCAAAAAAATTGATCGCTGAACTCTGGCCGCCTCTTCTGTAGTTCGACTATCAAAGACCATTTGCAACGGACTTTTCTCATTGATAATTTCGAGTACTTTTAGTGTGTTATTTCCATCGATAAAGCAGTTCTCCTGGGTCAAAAAACTGAAATTGGCCACCTCACCAAGCTTTAGTTTTACACGAGAAACTGCACACACAATATCATTAACCGCCAGGGCAAGAAAAAGCCTTCGATCTTGTTCCACTAAAACCTGGCCTTCAATTTTAGCAGGAATAAAATCGGAGCTTTTATCAACACGGTTAAAATCAGGTAAATTTGAAATGACTACTTTACCGGTTAAATCGCTGTCCTTTTCTGAGCCGGTCAACTTTTTCCCTATCACATCAAACCTATCGCCAACTTTAAATATGTTGCCAATATCGCCTTCACCAAATAGAGCTATTTTTTTCTTTAATGGCAAGCTATCCACAAATGGAAACATATTATTTTCAGCTTTAGCTTTTAACGGTCTAAGCAATGAGACGCCCTGCACATCAAAAGGAATCTCTTTACCAACAACATCAGCAATAGTGGGCAAAATATCTAATGTGCTGGCCTCGCGATATGATATTTCACCTTTGTTGCTATGGGGGTACTTTATTATCAAAGGTACTGACAGGAAATTTTCTTTAGCAACGGGAGAGTTCAAACTTTCATAAACTTTGCGTGATAAGCGGCGATATCCCCCTGGACTAAAGCCGACACCGTGATCACTCGTCAATATAATCAAGGAATTCTCATATAGGCCTTCTTCCTTCAGCGTACTGACGATTTCTCCAAAGAGTGTATCGACAAAGACCGTCTGCAATAGATGTTGTTGGTAACCTTGTGTTACTTGCCAGCTATCACCAGTCCACTTTTCATTAATCAAGCCCTCAATTTTGAATTTTTTTGTATGCTGCTTGCCTGAAGGTAATAAAACCCATGGGTAATGAGGCAGCAATAAGTGGGAATAAAAGAACGGCGTTGCTACGCCCTTTCGCGATCGCACTTTTTCAATAAAATCGCCATGTTTGTTGAGACGCTGACCTATTACGTCTCTGCCATCCAAGGTCATAAAAGCACCAAAATCGTTTAGTTGGTGATTGATCGATGGCAGCTTGGCTTTTATTCTCTCAGGCAGAACCAGGTGCAAATAGGTCAAGCCAAAATCAAAAGCCACGCCCTTGATCTTTCTGTTAAATGGCACAAGATCATCTTGGCAGTCACTCTCAGGGCACAACTGAGTCCCCGTCTCACTCACATACAACTCAAAATCCGCAGACAATAAAGTAAATAGATTGTCGGGGTAGTTAGCAATATTCGGCAAAGTCAGTTCATGTTTTAGGGTGCTTGATAACAGCGCCGGAACCGACTCCGTTGTATGCACTCCAGCCGATTGCGCATTGATATACCAAACACCATCTTTAGCAAAACGCCCAATATTGGGATAACGGACCTTGTCCAGCCTCCCTTTACCGTCTAATAAACTAATCAGGGAAAGTTCATCGAGAACGATGAGTACAACCGGGGGGTGATTTGACGGCCCCTTTAACTCGCTGACAACAGATTTGGCATCATTAGTAGACTTAAAGAAATCGCCCATATAAAGACTGACAAAGAACATCGCCGGAAACAATATGGATAAAAGCCCTGCATAGGTTAAAAATTGCTTGAAAACCGTTTTTTTCACATAGAAAAAAACAGTAATAGCAGAAAAAGCAAGGCAACATAAAATCTTTAATTCAAGCGCCAATACATCTGCATTTGGTAAGGAAACAAGAAAAATCAAGCACGAAAAAACAAACACTAAAACGAACTCTATAAAACCGCCAAAGCCTTTATTCAACTTTTTAGTTAAGCATAATAGAGCCACAAAAAACGCAGGGACAATAAAATATGAAACAAAAACAAGCGCAAAAATTTCATAACCCGACAAACGCCACGCCACAAAGAACTCAATACTTCTAGAGAAAACATCCAATAGCGGCTGCCATATAGAAAAGCCAATCAGGGCAGCAAACATCCAATAGTCATTAAATAGGCTTTTCATATGTTTTATTTTGCAAACTGTAAACATTATTTATGTGTCGATTAGCCAATCGCCAAATCATTTGTTATTGATCAAAGTTAAAGGACGGGCGTTTTGTAATATAAATAAAGCCTTCAAAAACTAACGATGTAATAGCCTGAAATTATGGATTAATTTTCAAAAGTAAAAAACGAAAAATATCAATCACTGAAAAGCAGCCTGTAGAGTTAAGGCCCTGCCCATAAGCTGAATACTACTTACTAAAACATCATTAAAATAGTAGACTGGCCACTACGATTTTAGTGTTGATGCGATTCTCATTATTTCATCAACCGCGCCATCAATTGACCCCCCCAAATTAAAAACGCTTTCTTCTCGGGCCGCTCTTATTTGATGGGTAAATTTGGAGGTGTCTTTATAAATATCTTCTATGACAGCAGGCAATGCCCCCAATGAATCTGGAGAGACCACTCTCCCTACTTTATTTCTAATCGACACCTCAATAGGAGTGTGAGGGATACGATCAGCTTCAGGGTTGTTGCACTTTTTAGGCAAATCGATAAATACTACCGGCCGCTCACAGGCAAATGCATATTCCATTGCTACGCCAGACCAATCACTGATCATTACATGGCTTTCATACAGTGTTTTATTATCACGAACATCAATTTGTAATGAAAAATTTTCATTTTCACTAAAGCGTGTGTTTATAGCTTCTATTAATTGAGGGCGATGTTTTGTTGTCATTGGGTGAGGGCGAACAATAGTGTTATATCCGGCCTCTAATAGCACCTCGACTATCTCCTCACCACACCGCTCTAATATCGCATTGTCGCCCCATGATGGCGCAACAATCACTGTTTTTTTCCCGTTGTCTATTGAGTCTTGCGTTAAGCTGCGGTGCCGCTGTACGTCAGCAATGATTGCTTCCAGGCGTCGATATCCATCCGAGTAAAGGTTTTTCTTTTTTAGGCCATATTCTGTCTCGGTCGCTCTTATTTCATCGATCTGAAATGACCCAGTGCAAAAAATAGTATCAAAATTATCAAAAGCCGCTTTGCGATAATTAGAGTGCGTACTTACCATGGCATGAAATAAGTAGAGGTAATGTACCTGGAAAATTTGGGAACGTTTTATATGAAAATTTTCGAGGTCCGGCATAGTCATAACCAAAAGACCCGCTTTTAGTGTTCTAAATACTGTCGTCCTTACAAGCCCCTCTCCAATATAAAAAACTTGCATACCCGGCAACGGACGGCTTAAAAGGGGATCGTCAGGCGCAGAGGTCAAATAGCATACCTCTTGTTTGTAACGGCTAAATAAGCCATTGATAATTTCTTCAAAGTGTACAAATGAATGTATATCTTCTGAGTAAAAAACTATTTCTCGATTAGCTTGACTCAAGGCATTAAAAGCCTTTTGGCCTCGTCGTGCAGCTAAAAAATTTTTAACTCTTTCAAATGGCATGACAGAATCCAGCCTATGGCACAGTGCCCAGTAATTCTAGAAGCTGGGCCTCACTGAATTTTACAGGGTGGTTTTTTAAACGCTCCAGATTAACTGAGGCCACTATTGACCCCAATTCAGGAGACTCGGAGACCTTAGTATTGCCCAGTTTTAAATCAAGTCCACAATTTTTCATTAACTCGTACCAGAAGCGCTTAGCCTCAGCAGGCGATGTTACACCTAGCAAGTTAAACAGCTCTGTCATTCTTAACTGGAATTCCTCTGAAGTAAGGTGGCCGTTTATTTCTAGGGCTTTTTCCGGGGCATGGTATGCAAAAAAAGCACCCAAGGTTAAAGCCGCCGCGTGACCATGAGGAACCCCATACAAGCTTGTAATTGTATATGAAAGGGCATGAGGGGCCGTTGTCTTACTAATATTAATCGCCTTACCAGCAAGGTGCGCAGCATATAAAACCTTCTCCCTTGATAATTGCTTAGGCGCATTAACCGATATAGGTAAATGGGTTAAAAGCAATGAAATGGCCTCAGCCGCATAGGCCCTACTCTCAGTCGTGGAACCTACAGCCCAATAGGACTCAACCGCTTGGCAAAGCGCATCAAAACCTGTGGAAGCAGTAATATAAGGGGGGAGGTTCTCCGAGTATGTAGAGTCGAGAATAACCGCTATTGGCAATAAAGATTGAGCCGCTAAGGAGTATTTTTTTCCATCAACATATATAACGGCAAAATGTGTTGCTTCACTGCCTGTACCAGCAGTTGTCGGTACAGCAATCGAAGGCAGAGGATCAACTTCGAGCCTGGATTCTCCTGTGGCAAGCTGTAATTCCTGCCCTGGCGATGGGTAAAACGCCGCGATACACTTTGCAACGTCAATTGCACTTCCTCCACCCACTGCAATGATCAGATCAACGCCCTCTCCTCGAGCAAGCTCTACACCTGACATTACCTCTTCAAATTTTGGATTGGGGGAAAATTCGTTGTAATAGAAACAGTCATAGCCTGCCAGCACAGCATCAAACGCTTGCTGTGCACCACAGTTTTGATAGGAGGATTTACCAGTGACTAAAAGCAGCTTTTTTACATTTAAACTGCTCAAGTATTCTGAGAGTAACTGGGTCGCTCCTCGACCGATCAACTCTTTCTGCATTTAACCGCCCCGTATCAGGATTGAACAAAACTCATAAATGCTTGCTTATTCTGCTTTGGCGTAGTGGTAGGGCGACCGAGGTCACTGCGATTACCTTTATTAACTTTAATCTCTAAAACAGAAGGCCCAGGAGCATCAAAGAAAGATTTTAAATCTGCGGTCAGGGTATCTGAACTATCACAGGTGTTGACCTGACGATAGCCACAAGCTTCAGCAATTTTTGGCAGGTCAATATCAAAGGCCACTGTAGGCTGCCCACCGACTGAATCATGGGCACCATTGTTAATAATAATATGCTTAAAATTTTTCATGTTGGCCATGCCATTGATCGCCATAGAACCCAGGTGCATCAAAGCAGCCCCGTCACCATCAATACACACAATCTGCCGATCTTCCTTTTGACTAGCAATACCAAGCGCTATCTGAGAAGCATGCCCCATACCACCTACTGTCAAAAAGTCTTGTTCATGACTTTGCCCCAAGGCAACTCTGCACTCAAACAACTCTCTTGAGGCCATGCCTGTTGTAGCAACCACAATATCACTCGCGCCCAATTGATCAACAATCGCTTTTATTGCATCTTCACGATTCCAGCCAAAATCTTGCGCTAAACCAGCCTGCATTTTATAGCTATCAAAGCTACCCTTTCTAACCACTAAGAAATGGGCACTACCCAGCTCTTTAGCCGACGCAGTCGCGGCCGAGACCACGGCATCTATATCAGGTTCAGTCCCATCAATAACTGTATAAGGTAACTGCATCGACTCAAGCATATCCAGAGTAATTCGACCCTGCTTGACGTGCTGAGGCTCATCTTTCACACCAGGCTCACCACGCCATCCCACCATCAATAGCATCGGGATACTATAAACCTCAGCATCCACTAAAGATGTCAACGGGTTAATGGTATTCCCCAGACCAGAGTTTTGAAGATAAACCAGAGGGATCTGCCCAGTAGCCAAATGGTAGCCCACTGCCAAACCAACAGCAGCGCCCTCATTAGCGGCAATAACATGGTTTGATGCTTCAGTATTATCGGTTACATAGGCACAAAATGTCTTAAGTAATGAATCAGGCACACCTGTAAAATACCCAACACCGGATTGCGTCAGCGCAGCAAAAAAATCAGCAGGATTAATCATACTGTTATCTGGTCCCTGGTATTAAATCTAAAATTCCCTTGATTGGCATACACTTATCGGCACACTCCAAAGACCGTCCATGCTCTAGTATTGAGTGAGCAACGTCATTCATCGCTGGATACGCCGCTCGCAACATGTGGTTAGCGTAAATCACTACATTCACACCTGCATCAGCAAGTTCAGTATCTGTAATACTATTGTAGCTGGAAGGCACGGCAACTAGTGGTACCTGAGTTTCAAGTGCGCGATATATAGCGCAAAACTCCAGAATTTCAGCTGGGCTTTTTTCACGACTATGAATCATAATGCCGTCCGCGCCTGCAGCAATATATGCTTTAGCCCGTTCAACCGCATCATCCATACCCCGCTCAAGAATCAGGCTCTCTATCCGGGCTATCACCATAAAGTCATCTGTGATCTGGGCATTTTTACCGACGGCTATTTTATGACAAAATTCTTCAATGCTAGCCTGTTGCTGCTCAACGTCATTACCAAAAAGCGAATTCTTCTTCAGACCCACCTTATCTTCAATAATGACCGCCGAAACTCCAACGCGCTCCAGGCTTTTAACAGTAAAAGCAAAGTGTTCAGGAATACCACCGGTATCAGCATCATAGATAAGAGGCTTTGTAGTTACTTCAAAAGTATCATTGATATTCTGCAGCCTGGAGGTTAAATCCAGAGCTTCGATATCAGGTTTTCCCTTGGCGGTTGAATCCGTCAAGCTGCTTGACCACATCGCATCAAACTCGCGCTTCACGCCCTCAACATCAGCATTCGCGTGCTCAATTATCAAGCCACAAAGGGGTGTATGAGCTTCCAAAACACGCACAATAGGCTTGGCATCAATTAATCGACGCAGGCGCTTCAGACGAATATCCGGTGTCGTACCAACTTCTTTTAAACCTTCATGCAACTGGGTAGATGAGATACCTTCAGTATAGGTAACCTCAACCAAATCACCGCCCCACTCAGCCAACGTATCAATCACTTGCTGACGGGTTTTGGCTTGTACACCGGACTTCCAGTCATCACCATGCACAACGATGTCAGGCTTGTAGGCCTGAAGGTTGGGGCGGTAGTCAAGCGTCTCCTGAGGGACAACACTACTTACACCCTTAATATTTTCTACAACCCCCTTTCGCTGCTCATAAGAAAGAAAGGGCAAGCGCTTGTAACTTGCAATAGCCTGATCGGTCAGAACCCCTACTGTCACCTCTCCTAGTTTTTGAGCTTCATTTATAATATTTATATGGCCTGGGTGGATTAAATCGGCGCTCATTCCTACGTAAACTTTTTTCATGGAACTCCATTAACGGTAAAAGAAACAGGGTAATATAACTAAAGATTGAAAATTTGGACGTTAACTTTCATCGGCCTGAGTTGGCTCTTCAGGGCTAGAAGGCTTCTTAACAAAAAAGGATTTTATTTTATACCAATAGGTTTTAATGGTGAGCGTTAAGGCAACAAACGCACCAATAATGGCAGACATAATCGCACTGCCCGAACCCGGATCAATATAGGCCATTGCCTGAGGGGCCCAAGTAAACAGCAGCGACAAGATGATAAAGCCGGGTAATTTAATCATGTGATTTTCCAAGTCAATTAGATATACCAAACAGGTCAAAAATTGACCACTCATATACTAAATTGGCAGCATATTAACAGATAACCACATTTAATTAAACGTCATTGTCGTTAATTAGATTTCAGCTTTAGGCAACGCTGTGCCAAGCCATTCACTACTAAAGCACAACCCTGCTACAGATTAAATTTTAATGACCCTCTGCTGAAAAATTTGCAGGATATTGACCGAAGTCCAATACAGAACCATAGCCGCCGGGAACGGGTAAAACAGGATAAAAAACGCAATACCCATCAAGTACAGGTTACGCTTTTGCCGTTTTACTTCCTGCTCCGTAGCGAGACGGTCCTGAAATAGTATGGTTGCCAGCACAGTGACAGCGGTCATTAAAACAGGCAGCAAACTGATCGAGTCGCCCAGCATGGGAATCAAAAGGGGCAATGTGCCAACGGAGTCAGGATAGGCCAGATCTGAGATCCATAAAAACGGCTCACCTACAAATTGCGGCATTTCTCCGAGAGCATTAAATACAGCAATTAAAATTGGAATTTGGACCAGCGTCGCCATCATCGGCGTCAGTGCATAGAAGGGCGTAACATTGAGGCTCTTATGGGCTTCCATAAGCCGATTGTGCGCCTCTTCACCATCATAGTTGGCCTTAATCTCGGCCAGCTTGGGAGCAAGTTGTGCCTGTATATGACTAACCTTTCTTTGAGCCTTGACCGTAAGTATGGCCACCGGCAATAGCAGTATCTTCATAAGCACAGCAAAGACCAGGATTGCCAGACCCCAGCTATCCACCATGTTTTTTTGTATGAAAACCAATGCGGCTTCGGCCGTTTTAGCCAATACAGAAAATACTGACCACAGGTGGACATAACGCAACTGCCCTAACTCTGGCGACAACTGTTCAAGCTCTTGTCTGGGCAAAGCCTTGACCAACACCGAGTCGCTCTTTACCCCTGTCGAGAGATCCATTACCGGCTGCGATTGACTGGGGGTAACCACAACCCCTTCACCACGGACTGCCAGTGCATTGAACCTGCCAATAGCTACAAACCAGTGGTTAGCCGGTAGAGACAGCTCTTGATCCAAGGGTAACTTTTCAACATGCTGCGCATCAGTTAGGTAGTAATCAATATTGTTATAGTATGACGCAAGGCCATAAAAAATACGGGGCTCCCTGATTGCCTCGAAGTCGGCAGCCGTTATGGCTCTCTCAATGGGGCGACTATTCGAGTCAGCACCCTGAGCAATGGCTGGCAGACTACAGAATATAAGCATCATTGAAATAGCCGTAAAAAATGCCGAGCAATGCCGAAAAATAGATATCTGTTTGGCCATTATTGAGCTGCCGTCCTTATTTGTATAAAAAATCATAAAACTTTGTGGTTAGGGCACGCTTTGGCCACTCACACCTGTACCTAAAAAATGCCTCTGAGTAGACCAAATAATCACTTCAGCCATGGCTCAAAATACTTTAAACCCTCCACTAAGCACTCCCGCACTGATACTGGTAAAGGACCTAAAACCCCGGCCACAAATAAATGATTGTGATGGCAATCCTCTTGGGTCCCTACTGGCTACAAAACAACCTAAACCCCTCAAACATCCACATCGTAAACTAGTTAGGTCTCCACATACTGGCTATTATAACGCCAACCGAGGCCATGAATAGTCCTGGATAAGCGTTAGGCAGCCCGCATGTTAAAAATGAACCGCTGACCGTGATAGTATCCACAAATCAAAACAGACAATTTACAACCGAGCTTAAACAGGAAACCACCCTTCGACCATTGAACGAAGCTGTCAGATTGCTAAAAAAGCGGCCAATCAATGAAGTATATCGCAAAGGTATGGCTAAGCCGGCATAAAACTTTCGCCCTAAGTATCTACTATACTGCAGGTGCTGGATATAGTGTTGAAGCTTGCCACCTGAATGATGTACCATCGTCTTTTGATTTTATGGGGCTGGGTTAAACCTTCTATCTATAAACCTTCTTATATTTCTATCAAGAGCCCAGCAATAATGGAACTAATCTGCGGGATGCATCGATGCGGAACATCTCTAGTAGCCAGACTGCTAAAAGAATCAGGCGGAAAGTTCGGAGACGAAGCTGGATTTTACGCCCCTGATAATTGGAACCCGGATGGATATTTTGAACAGCGTGAAATTATTGCCGTTAACCGCAACATTCAAAATGGGATGTTAGGCCGCTTTCACTACTTTTTTCTTCCATCTAGCACCACGATACTGAACCGGGGGCAAAAGAATCATACAGAGTTAGTCTCGCTTATTAAGGAATATAAGGACGCAATGGTCAAGGAGAATCGGTTTTGTTTAACCCTGCCAGCCTGGATTGAAGCGGGGCTTTCAGTTAAGAAATTATTAATTGTTTTCCGGCACCCTAAAGACGTTGCGAAATCGCTATATAGCCGAAATAAGATCCCGTCAAAGCTTGCCTACCACCTTTATCACGAGCATTTTTTAAGACTGGAAGCAGCTAGCAAACATATACCCAAGACCTATCTGTGGTACGATGCACTCATTAGCCAGCCTCAATTTATGGAGCAGGAGGTCAATAAGCTATCCAGTTTTTCCGGCTTGCCTCGTGAAACTATCCATCTTGCAGCTTCAAACGCTATTAACCTAAGAGACCAGCCACCACTCCCTTTATTAGGCAGCCTGCCACCAAAAATGGCGGCGTTATATAGTGATATGATACAACTTAGTAAATCCAGTCCACAGGGTAATTAACAACAATTATGGCTACGCTTTCAATAATAGTACCGGTATACAATGGTGCGAACAGTATCTCTCAACTAGTCCACAATTGTTTAGATGAGCTACTACCCAAACACCCTTCTATCGAAATTGTTCTGGTTAATGATGGCAGCGCCGACAACTCCCATGCAGTCATTCTTGATTTGCTAAAAACTGACCAAGGGAAATTTGTACGTTACATCCAGCTTTCGAAAAATTTTGGTGAGCACAATGCGGTAATGTGCGGCCTAAATCATTGCAGTGGCGAAGTTGCTGTTATAATCGACGATGACTTTCAGAACCCTCCGCAAGAAATCTCAAAGATGGTAGAAAAGCTGGAAACTGGCTATGACGTTGTCTACAGCTACTATGAAAAAAAGCAGCATTCATGGTTCAGGAACCTGGGGAGTAAGTTTAATAATACAATCGCGACCACCCTACTCAATAAACCTTCTGAGTTGTATTTATCCAGTTTTAAATGTCTGAACAGGTTTACAATTGATGCCATTAAAGACTATGACGGCCCCTACCCTTATGTCGATGGTTTGATCTTGCGCTGTACTCGCTCTATTGGAACCCAATTATGTGACCATCATGCGAGAACGGACGGTGAGTCCAATTATACCCTTAGAAAGCTAATCTCCCTGTGGCTCAATATGTTTACCAGCTTTTCCGTGGTGCCTCTGAGGTTAGCTTCATATCTGGGAATGTTTATGGCAACTACCGGGCTTTGCCTGGCTCTATGGTTTATTTATAGCTGGTATGCCGGTGGTGATTTAGACTCTAACATTCCAAAAGGCTGGGCATCTCTTATAGTTAGTGTCACTGTCTTCTCCGGAATACAGTTATTAGTTTTGGGCGTGGTTGGCGAGTATGTCGGAAGAATATTCTTGACTCAGAATCGTCAGCCACAATTTATAGTACGAACCGTATACGAAAATTCTTCTAAGGAATCATAGCACATGAGTAACATGATAGACTTTTCAAACAAGCGTGTGCTTATTATAGGCGGGCTGGGCTTTATTGGGAGTAACCTCGCAAAACGTCTGGTTGAACTTGGTTCACACGTAAAAATTGTAGATTCTATGCTAAGTCAATACGGCGGCAACTTAGCTAATATAGCCGGCTTTGAGGATTCAATAGAGGTAAACTTTTCTGATATTCGTGATGCTCATAGCCTTGCCTATTTAGTGAGAGATATAGACATCATTTATAGTATGGCCGGACAAACAAGCCATATAGAAAGTATGCGAGACCCCTATACCGACCTTGAAATAAATTGCACCAGTCAACTTACAATTTTAGAGTGCTGTCGCAAGTTCAACCCGGAAGTTGAAATCATTTACGCAAGCACAAGACAGCTCTATGGTCGCCCGCAATACCTGCCCGTCGACGAGAAGCATCCTATTGCCCCTGTCGATGTCAACGGCATTAATAAATATGCAGGCGAGATGTACTATCAGCTCTACCATCAAGTCTATGGCATGAAATGCACTTCTCTACGCTTAACAAACACCTATGGCCCAAGGCAGCATTTAAAAGATGACAAACAAGGTTTTGTAGGAATCTTTGTACGCTTGGCGCTACAAGGCCAACCCATCACCATTTTTGGTGACGGCAAACAGCGACGAGACTTTAATTATGTCGATGATGTAGTTGAGGCGTTTTTGGTTAGCACCGGGAATAAGAACCTATGGGGCAATGCTTACAATCTGGGGCATACAGATAAGCACTCCCTAACAGAATTTGTTGAGCTTTTATCCAAGCATGCTGACTTTGAGAGTGACCAAATACCTTTTCCTGATGATCGCAAGGCAATTGATATTGGTGACTACTACGCTGACTTTAGTTTGTTTCAGTCTATTACGGGGTGGGCACCTAAAACCTCGCTAGAAGAAGGCCTGGAAAAAACGATAGCTTATTTCTCAAAATGTGGAGAGAGTTACTTTTAACGATGATTAACCTTTTCGATTATCAGCGGGCACTACCCGCACTGGAAAGCGACTTATTCGATGCTTTCAAAAAAGTCCTGCATTCAGGCTCTCTAATACAAGGCCCTGAGACTGAAGCTTTTGAAAAAGAATTTGCCGCATGGTGCGGGGCTTCATACTGTGTTGCTGTGACATCTGGAACCGCAGCACTGTATCTGGCTCTGAAAGCCGGGGTGCAGGGCCAGGAAAAGAAGTCATCACAGTATCCAATACTTGCCCGCCAACAATTTCGGCCATTTTGATGACAGGAGCTCAGCCCGTCTTTGTAGAGGTCGACCCCGAAAGCCTGATGATGGATACTAAAGCCGTCCCGGCATTAATCAATAAAAACACGGCGGCTATACTCCCTGTCCACTTATGGGGTAACAGTGTTGATTTAGATGCATTAGCCTCAATTTCAGATACCTACTCCGTACCGATTATAGAAGACTGCGCACAAGCTGTTGGCAGCCACTACCGCAGTACACAAGTTGGAACTTTTGGTAGCATGGGTTGTTTTTCCTTTTACCCAACAAAAAATCTTGGTGCTTACGGAGACGCCGGGGCAGTCATCACAAATGATGCGAACCTGGCCAAGCAATTGAAAATGCTCCGTATGTATGGCTATGACAATAGCCCAATTTCCGTTATAGAAGGTAGCAACGCAAGAGTTAGTGAGATGCAGGCGGCCTTTCTGCGTATACGCCTTAAACACCTGGACTCTGATTTATCTAAGCGCCGCAATAATGCCGCTTTATTCGATAGCAAAATCCCCGGCACCTTGACACCGGCCATCACGAAAAACGCCCGGCATAGCTATCATCAATATGTTATCAGAACACCAGAGATAGATAGCATAAAAGAACTACTCGATAACGCAGATATTGCATGGGGTATTCATTATGCAACCCCAACTCACCAAATGCCTGCGTTTGAAGCCTTTGCTAAAAAACTACCTGTGACAGAAACGGCATCCTCAGAAATTATATCAATACCCGTACATGAACACTTAACAGAAACAGAGCTGGAAAAAATCAGCACTATACTAGAGAAAATAACACTGTGAGCACATCCAAATCGCCAAACTCTATAGATATCCCTGAAAATTATTATGATCAGCATGATGACACCAGCCGCTGTTTATTATGTGAAAGCCCAACATATAAATTACACTTCAAAGTTAAACATTTTGGCTTTCCATTTAGTTTTTATCGCTGTGAAGGCTGTAAGATAATAAAGCAATCACCCATGCCAAATCAGCAATTTTTTGAGTGGTTTTTTAATTCTGATTTATTTTTCAGTGCTAAGGGCTCCTCAAGTGATGAAATATGGGGGTTTTACGACTATTTCAAAGATGAGAAAAGCCGCCTAATAACGTCGGCCAGACGATACAAAAAACTAGCCAAGCTATTAGACTGGGGCTCGCCAAAGTCAATAATGAAAATTGGGCCCTCGACGGGGACATTCCTCCATGCGGCCAATCAAGCTGGACACACCGTTAGGGGCTGCGATGTTTCCAACAATTTCGCTCAGTATGCATTAGATAACTATGATATTACTATCGACCAGGGCCGATTCGAAAAAATGAACTACGCCCCGGAACAATATGACGCACTGCTATTGTTAAATGTGGTAGAGAACGTGCCTAACCTAAATGAATTTTTTGAGGCTATACAACAATCTATAAAAATTGGCGGCCACTTTATTGTCAATCATGTTGAAATGAAAAATAACATGATTGAGCGCTTTCAAAAAGACAAGTACTTTATCTACCGTCCGCCAATATGTTATGCCTTTGAAGGTGACACTCTAGACAAATTAATGGCTAAACATGGATTTCAATTCAAAACCAAAATCCGCGATGTACGCTACTTGCACTTGGAAAAAATCACTACACTACTTAGATGGAAGTGGGCATTAAAGCTAAGCAAGCTGTTAGGTATTTCTCGACTTCACTTTCCAATCTGGGCATATCCGTCATGGATTTCGGTGTACACTCGAGTTGAGTGATATTTCCTATGGAAATCTTACCTGTGTGAAATACTGTTAAATACTTAAATTAATTTATAGATGCGTGAGTTACAGGTCAAATAATACGAATTGAGACAAGGCCTTATAGCGCCAACTCTCTAAGCAGACTATTGCCAAATTACGTCAGTTTTCCGATCTATAAGCAAATCATAAATATAGTAAAAGCCTGAATAGGTATGTAAAGCAAGCAGGATAGACGTTATCCAAATTTTGATATCTATAACTCTACTCTGGCTAGCTGTCTCTGCCTGCTCAAGCCATCTTGCAAATTCTGCAATCGAGAATACAAATACCAGAGTGAGCCCAATCAAATAACCTCCAATCCAATTGGCAGAGGTGATTATATCCCCATTAAGCTTATATTCTGCCAGCAAAGAAAATTGCAGCATCCCTGCTAGCATCGCAAACCAGGCAACCGACAAAAATCGATCCTGCACTACATTGCGAAATCTAAATACTAGGATTGCCAATGGAAATGCAAGTGTAATTAAAATTGAGATAGCTACGTTAGGTGTAAACATTCGCCATACTGTCAATAACTCTATTTTCTGCACCCTCGCACCTTTACTCCCAACATCAGTGTTTAATGAGCTAAACTGATAAAGCATTAAAAGGATTGGTATCAGAACGATTAAAGTAGCTTTCCAGTATAAAGTGAAATTTTTTCTATGCATGACCACTAAGTGCAGGGCTATCGCGGGAAGTAAAACAATCATCAACGTGGGCTTCACAAGAACACTCAATGTCATTAGCGCCGCGATTGTCACTGCAGGTTTCCATGATAAGTTTTGATCCTCTTTTTCGAGGAACTCAATCAGCATGTAGAAAATTAGGACTGAGATCGCCTTTACAGCTATAACTGTTGAGTTATGCCATACATTAGGACTACCCTGCCCAAAGAAAACCGATTCATGAAAAAATGGAATATAAATCGCGGCAACCGTCATGGCAACGAACGTCATGGCCAAAATTTTGATGGTTGAAAAGTTTGGCAGCAGCTTAGAAAATATATAATGAACTACTATTGCATTCAGAGTAGCCAGAAAAGAGATTAATACCGTAGTACTCGCCTGCCAGGAAAGGCCGCTTATAGATTTAAAAAACCAGAGAGAATAAAAATACGCCCCATGCGGTAGGTTTTTAGTGCCTTCTGCCAGCTCAATGGCGTATTTAGTATGTAAGGCAATAGTAGTAGTACCGTGAGCCATTCTGTCAATGAGCAGGCAACACAGTCCAAAAAAAACACCATAGAAAGAAATAGCTAATAACGCTGAATATTGATTTAACGACTGGCGTTGTGACATA
Source organism: Oceanicoccus sagamiensis (assembly GCF_002117105.1). Taxonomy (GTDB): domain Bacteria; phylum Pseudomonadota; class Gammaproteobacteria; order Pseudomonadales; family Dasaniaceae; genus Oceanicoccus; species Oceanicoccus sagamiensis. The sequence continues at coordinate 1,542,181 of NZ_CP019343.1, forward strand.
TTTTTAGTCATAGCATCTTCCAACCACTAAATAAGCCCACGCAGACAATCTGGCGCAAGCATCTAAACAACCAGATTTAGGTCATAACTTGTCTAATGGAATTTGATATTGCTTCTCGTCATTATTATCGATTATATAATAAGCTAATGCATTCCTTTTTACGCATTCATTTATAAATTATTCGGTATAGGTGAAAAGTTTTATACCACACTTTGGCGAGCGAAGCTCATGCCTTTTCGCGTAAACTGCCAGATAGTAATCGGCGCTGTTATGAAGTTCTAATCTCGTACATTTTTGAAAGAATCCAGTCTCAGACTTCACATTAGGAGTGATGAGTATATACGCCCTAATCCCCCCAAGAAAGCCCTTATTCCAGAGGCCAAGAGTTGTCTTTATAGCATAAATCTGGCATTCTGTGAGGGCTGAATGGAATTCTATTACATCATCGTCTCCATCTGAAGATGGAACTGGAAGTCAACAATCTTTTTCATCTCTTCCTTAATTTTCAGTGCGCTAATTACTATCCGGTGCCTGGCAGAGCAATAAAAAGGCCTGCCAATTTAGAAAGATTAATGAAAAAATGGGGCGTACTAATCATTGATCAAACTGTTGTACTCCATAGTATTTTATTCAAAAAGCTTTTTTAGCAGAATCTAACTGATATGTACTCGATTATGAATCGCGTTTACGACCAATACCGTGTAACTTGCCATGATTAGCTCAACAAAGATAATTGACTCATTTGTATTCCTCTTTCTTTTCTGCCTCATAATTGGGCTTCTTTGGACAAGTGGTAATTTAAGCGATACTGGTCCACGTATCGTTGATGATAACCAGATCTATAAATTACACACTGAAATCAATCATAAGGGCTTCGTAGGCACCTTAAATGATCACCTGGATAGTCGTATTGAAAACTATAACCGCTTTGTTCCGTTGTTTTTGGTTCATAAGGTTACTGAAGTACATTTATTCGAGAAAAATATTATTATCTGGAGGCTATACTCCGGTTTAATTGGAGTGCTTACGGCATTTTTTCTCTATCTTTTTGCAAGAACCTTAAAGTTCAACTGTTTAGAGTCGATGGGCTTCGCCATATTTACCATGCTAGGCGCCCAGTCAGTAACGTTCTGGAAGCTCATACAAGGTGAAGGTATTGGGATGATGATACTATCAGTTTCATTACTATTCATGGCACGCAGTGTTTATAGCAACTCAAACAAAACTCAATTGGTTTACACTGTGCTGCATGTCGTGTTTGCAATCGCGGCTTCATTATCAAAGGAAAGCTTTATTCTTATCCTACCGGCAATGGTTCTATGCAGAATATGGCTAGTAAACATAAGTAACCAAGAAAGCATCAAAGAAAGTATCTTATTTTGCCTGCCAGCTTCCATTATTTTGATTGTTGTATGCATTGCTGAATTAATACTGATCAAATACGGAATTGGTAAAACTACTTTTGGATATGCCGGCTGGGAAGGCTTCAATTTTACACCTATTTTATTGGCATTATCCCAGCTTATAGAACTGAATGATTTGGGCTTGGTGCTACTAGCAACTATCTTTGTTACATCGCCGCTAATTATTACAAAAAACTTTTCTAATGCGTTTAAAGCTCAAAGAATCAGCTTTGTTTTCCCTATACTTTTATTTGTATTAATCGTAGTACCGCAGCTTCTTCTTTATTCAAAGTCAGGCTTTATATCGAGTCCGAAAACGCTACATGTCCACCCAGAAAGGTATTTATACCCAGCAATATTTGGTTTTTCATTCTTAATACTTATTCTTTTTAGACTGGCCCGCCCAGTACATATTAAGAATAGTACCAACGAAGATAGTGAATTGAATGGCTTCCCCTTTTTCACGCTTAAAAATATTTTGTTATTTTTTATATTATTAGCATTTCTTTCTGCAAAAACCTGGGGAGTCAATTTTCGGGCAACAGCCTATGCAGAAGAGAGTAGAATGCTAAACAAATGGTTTCATTCTATTGCCGAACATACCGCCCCATCGGACAGGATTGTCATTTTTTATAACCAAAGAAATAATGATGCCATACGCTTGAAATTTATTCTTGAGAATGGTTTTGATAGAAAAAACCTTATATTTATGCCAAATTTCGGAACGGTTCCATTTTCAGACGTGAAGTCAGTATGTGAAAAACTTTCCGGGTATGAACTTCTAAAAAAATGCAGAATTCGTGAAGACCTTAGGGCTCATCTTCATACTATGCATGGCCTAGAATCCATGAATGAACTCAAATTAACTGACACATTTATTTTTCTAAATGTAATGCCAGGTTTATATCATCAAACAGAAGTAGAAAAACACTTTTTTTCCGACAAACGAAGCGCCACTATCTTGAGAAACCACAAGAGGCATGAAAGCTCCCTTGGATATGTTAGTTATTATACAAACAAATCAGAGACCAACATTCCACAAGAATAGTTTTCTTAAAAATTTCTTTATAAATTTTATTACCGATATACCGGAGTTCGAGATTAAATTCGCACTATAAACCGGTATGAGATGGCGTCTTTTTGGTCATCAACCATGAGATGACTCCAGCAATTAATACCGGCAAATATTGAACTAAGTGTGAGCAAAGAATAAAAGTGCCTACCGCACTGAGATTATTATACTCCGTAACTTTAGTAGCAATTAGCACGCCGGCGGCTTCATAAACTCCCCATGCACCTGGTGCAGAGGGTAATGCTGATGCAAGGGTTGTTATGGAAGCAATTGCCAAAGCAGCAGAAAAACTACAGTTTATACCTGGAGTAGCGATGGCAACAAGCTGTATTGAAAACGCAACAATAAGCCAGACAACAAAGGTTATAACAAGTCCATAAATACTGTTTCTATAAGAAATATTTTCAGAAATTTCTCCCGCATCTTTGATCAAGCGAGTAAGAAAAATTGCAATTTTCCGCATTTTTACAAATACACGATCGACTAATGTTGATATATATTGATTCATTTTTTTATTAGAGACTAGCGCAATTCCGCCGAACAGCACGACACATAAAACAAGTAAAAAGTCTGCTGTTTTTATAAGTTCCTGGCCAAGTTGGCTATCGCTAAAGCCAATGTACCAAAAGGCCAACCACACCAAAGTTACTAAAACAATTAAATCAAGGAACCTTTCAATGAGAATGGACATCGTAGCTCGTCCCGTACTTGAGCCTGGCAACTTAGAGGCTAGAATTACACGGGTTATCTCTCCGATTTTTCCTGGCAAAACCGCATTCAATGCCAAGCCGATAGCACCATATGCTGTTAACTGCATTGTCGAGCCACCATTCAGAAAAAGCCGCCAACGAACACCTCGGATAAAAAAGTTAATACTGGTAATCAGCATTGCCAGTATAAAAAAGGGCAGCGATACAGAACTAAGGCCCAAAATACTTTCTGAAAATGGAAAATAATTAATGATGTAAATCAGGCTCCCAAAGCTAACACACCAAGGGAGCAGTTTTATAAATATTTTTAACATATTAAATCTACTCAAATTACTGATAGTTTATATGCTATCGGCAACATAAATGTTTAGCATCATTAGTCCGCAACTGATATCAATTTTAAAAAGAAACCAAAATCCCAATTGTTATAAGAACCATGGCGATAGCTAAAATTTGGCCAAGACCCACTAAAACATTAGAAATATCGAAACTATCACCTTTCCAATAAAATCTTACACCGCCCGATAACAAAACGCCGATACCAATACCAAACAAAGGAACAAATTGAATATAATACCTGGAGTGCGGCGTACTCAGAAAAGGGACAAGAAAAAGAATAAATAGCATTCCTTTCCACATAAAAGGCATAAAATAACTACCCGATTGGGAAACTCCCATTGGCAGGAAGAATAGTACCGCTCCCGATATAAACAATATTGGCCAACTGAAGGAATTTATTGCCTTGGCTACGCCGAATAAACTATTGGGTTCACAATCTTCGCCTATACAGCTAAGTTTTTCGAAACGCTTTAAAAACTTATTAGCTGAATCTGAATTCAGTGCAAAGTAGGCCTTGGCATAGGCTGAAATACTCTTTAAACGCTCATCCAAGCTTTGACGAACCAAATAGCGTTCTTTGTCGAGCTGTAATTGATCTGCAAATGGTATGTGGTTGTCATAAGCTCGGTAGCTAATATACTCATGAATTGAGGACCATATTCCTTTGTATCCAGATTTTGCTTCCTTAGCCTCTGCTACATACTGCTCATCTGCATTATGCACAAAATGGCTCATTCCACTAGAGGTCACAAGAAAATTTGGGCCGTATAACTCACTAACGCTTATAAGCCAGGGCGACAATAGGCCTGCGCATATCAAGAACATCACCAAAAACCGCCGCACAATATCGCGACAATCACTCAGCTTCACTGAAGTATGCTGTAGCTTTGCCAATATCCAACTGGCTAAAACGACAAAAATAATCGAGGGATAAATAGCACGGATATAACAAAGCAAACTGATCCAATATGCTGCAATATCTGCTGATAACGTTCTACCTAGTTGCATCTTTTCATCAAGATGTAACAGGAATAATACAGCAAGATGCAAACCAAGCAGTTCGCTCCATATGGCCGATAGAAAAGCAATGTAGTAGGGAATTGACAGGCAGATCAGTAAATTGATTAGCGCAGCCTTTTGTGAGAGAGCACGTCCAATCTTCTTGCTGATTAATACCAGCAGGCTAAGATTAATAAGTAATAAATAAACTCTGACAAAAACTAATGGCGCAGATTCTCCTAAAAATAAATACACAGGGGAGATCAATATCGGCAAGCCTGGCATAAAGTAACCATAGCCAATCAGACCAGTCCTAATATCGACCGCTGCTGTATCTGAAAGCCCGATTAAGCTTTTTAAGTATTCAGCAACCCCTTTTGCCGCATTCACATATGACCACTCATCACCAGATCGAGGTACATCATGCATAAGGGCAAAAGAGATAAGCCCGAAAATACTAACAATGCAATAAATTTGAATATCAAACTTTGAAAAATACTTGTCCATAGGCTTACCTGTCGATTGCTATGTTGAAACCCACCGTTACTATTTTTTACCCTGATAGTTTTATTTCAAACTTAATGACAATGCCCAACAGACTACTAACTCATATCAACATTTAAAATTTTCTACCATAAGGCAGATTGAGTTAAAATACTTAGACGTGCCTAACGCTTTTCAATGGACAACATCATTTTTCAGCTGAAAGAGCATTATTGATCAATTGTCTATGGGGTCTTTTATATGTAGTTCAAAGGCCCTCTTATCTTTATACATAGCAATAACACGAATATCTCCAAGCGTAGATCGAAAAATATCTAGAGGCACCGGAGCAATGAAGCCACTAGCTAATAGCGCGGGGGCGTTATAAGCTTTAACAACACCCTCTCTTTTATAGGTCGGCCTAACTTGCCAAACTAATTCTTCCCCCTTAAAGATAAGGATGCTACTAGCTGGGCTCGTCTCCACCAAATCAACCGCCCAACCTTCAAATACAAGCTCTCCATTTTTTAGAGACAACCAATCTAAATAACCGTCCATTATTGAGCGTGTACTTGTTACTTGAAGCCCTGGTTTGTTGGCAAGGTATAATACAGGCTGGCCATCTTCCACACTTTTAAGTTTCACATTTTCGTATTCAGCAACTAATACTTTGTCACCAGGTACTCCTCCGCCTGTTATCGTAGTTAAGATTTCACGACGCTTATCCATGGCGGCGAAAACATCACTAAATTTTTTCATCGAGAGGCTGCCATACACTCCATTTTTCATGACGGGTATCATTTCTATTGTCTGTCCAGCAAGAAGACTCTCTGAGAGAGTAAAACTGAAACCTGAAATAGTTAGATTGTCGTTCTTATAATATTTAGCTAAAGGCTTTCTAGCAAAAAAGATATCTGATCCGAAATAAACTTTTTCTCCAACGCTATAAAGCATATAGTCAGCAGGCTCCCCAGCTTTGATATCTGCAGCCCATCCCCATGTTGTAATTAGCCCTGTTTCCTCACTATAAGAAAAAGAATCAACACTACCTTGAATTGCTTTGTCACTTTGTTTTAAAACATCGCCATTTCTAAGCCGAATAAAACCCTCATGACGGACGCCATATGTATCGTCACCACTGGTGTAGACCAGCAGTAGCTTTTCTGCATCTGCTTCATCTCTCTGGAGAATTTTTATTTGATTTGCACCAGATTTAAAACAGCCAATGGGCAATATAACATCAAACAATGGATTTTTTTTCATGCCGTAATATGTCTGTGTTGAGCCACAAATTTCGTTATTAATAGCAACGAATAATTGTATCTCCGGCTTCTTATCATTGTTTGTGCCGCCAAGTATCTCGCCAGAAAGCTTCAAGGGAATAAAGCTAGAAGACAGGTCCAGGTTATTATACTTTTCTGCATTGGCAACAAGCACCCTCCCCCATAAAGCCCCCGTTGCTTCATCACCCTCAATCCTCGTACCGACTTTTGAACCTGAAACCCCAGCCTTATAAAGTCCTTTTATATCTCTATCACCAAAAAGGGTAATTTTTCTGAGTAATGATGGGTGACTTATTAAATCCACTGCACCTATTTCTTTATTCAATGTAACAAGGTTTTCAACACCTAATTGTGATTTTCCCTTTAATGAAGGGGGCACTTTAACCTTGGCAATTTCCGCTACTGTTGGGATAATATCAGTGGCAGGAAATTTGCTATCGGACACACCCACTTTGCTCGATTTTGGGTATTTCACAATGAGGGGGACCGATAAAAAATCAGCTTTAGCAGTTGTTTCATCTAGTTGCTCAAATTTTTTGCGCGATAGACGTCTATAAGAGTTTGGCCAAAATCCTACACCGTGATCACTGGTAAAAATAATAAGCGCGTCATCAAACACTCCTTTTTCCTTGAGAGCAGTAATAATTTCACCCAGCATTTTATCCGCGTACATAGTTTGGAATATATGACGCTGATAGCCTTGAACAGTATGCCATTGATTATCTGACCACTGTTCTTTAGATAAACCCGGTGTAGCAATGCCCGTTGTATATTTTTTGCCTGACGGAGAAAATATCCACGGGTAATGAGGTATCAAGTTATGGTAGAAATATAATGCTGGCTTATTGCTATTTTGGCCCTTAATCTTTTGTAAGAATTGATTATGCGTACTAATCCGTGCATCCATATCAATGTCACTTTCCAAAGAACCGGCTGATGCAACGAAACTACCAAAATCATTTAATTTGTGGTTAATCTGCGGTAAAAATTCATCTAACCCCAAAGGAGTAATTACATGAAGATAAGTCAAACCAATATCATAAGCTATCCCCGGCCACATAATATCAAGTGCAATTTCAGCTTCTTCACAATATATGCTGGGGCATAGACTCGTACCGTTTTCAGTGACAATCAGATCGTATTTTCCTCCGAGCAAAGAAAATATGTTGATAGGGTAATTATTAAAATTAGGTAATGTTGTCTCTTCTTTTAGTGTGCCTGACATCAAAGCCGGAATTGACTCCGTAGTATGAACTCCAGCGGACTCAGCCTTGGGGTACCAAACACCCTCTCTGGCTAAAGCCGATATGGCAGGAAATCGAACATCATCTAATAAGCCCTTTTTATCTAGTAAAGTAATTAATGGCAACTCATCAAAAACAATCATCACAATCGGCGGGGGTCGATCACCACTTGTCTCATCTGATACATAGAGATCCCCAGCGCCATAAAATCCGGCTGCATATAACTGGTAAACAAACATCGCAGGGAACAACGGAGAGAGGACTGCAAAGTAGATCAGGAATTTTTTCAATACCGGTTTTTTTAGGAAAAAAGCCAATATAAGTAATGCTATGGCACAAGCAATCAACAGCAGAGTATTGGCACCTATAGCGTCGAATAATTTCAACTGCTGAATAATGAAAAAAAGCAACAATGTAAAGACAAATACTATTTCAACAGCCTCACTGGTAGGCTTATGCACAGCTCTTATTATCCCGACAATAGTGATAGCTAATATTGGCAGGAGGATATAAATCAGGACCATGGTATAAACGATATCCAAGGGTCCCATTTTCCAGGCTACAAAAAATTCAATATTTTTGGAAAATAAATCAAATAATGGCTGAGATATAGCAAGCACAAATAGTGCAAATATAGGGAGGTATCTCTTACTCCAATTCATCTTATATAGACCTCAAATTTCAGCGTTTATACGCTTTACAACTGTTCCATTGGCCAGAGCCAATATCTCTGGGGACTCGCATTTACTCTGTTCCCAGAAACTACTGGGCCATCCTATAAGTGACAGGCCTTATTTAATTATTAGCTAAAACTGCGCTTAAAAAACTTCAATAATAAATATTTTGGATATAGTAATATAGATTTTAGCGTTCTCGCTTTATCTTTGACTTCAGCAACAAATTTAGGCCTGAGAACATCGACTTCACTCATAATCTTTTGATACCAGCGGTCATCAAGACCATATTCTTTTTCTAAAACTTCAATATGCTTAGCGCTATTAAATAAATTGAACATTTTCGACAAGCCAATCATTTTATAGGGCTTACCAAGCCACTGATTCTCAATAAGAAATAATTTTGCAATTTCAATATCTTGGTGGGTACGGCTAGGGATATCTTTAAAAACAAGCAGATCTGAAAAGCCATCAATAAGAATTTGGCTTGAAACATTATCAAAAAATGTATTCGCAATAATGTAATGCTCATTAATGGTTCTAATAGAATTTTCAGAGGTCTGACTACTGGCATTCTCCCCAGGCAGGACTCTAAAATTTATCAACTCACGATCAGAAATATAAATATCATAGTGTTTAACTAACCTTATCCACATATCAAAATCGGGTAACTGTCTTAATCTGTTATTATAGACGCCCACACTTTCATAACATGAACGACGGATAAGCATTGATGGGTGGCAGATACAGTTCCCGAAGTCGAAAAAATATCTTAACCACTGCCCCTGACTACGGTTCTCTTTGTCAAAGGCTGTACCAAAGGCAAGTGAAGACTTTTCAATCCTATCTCCGTTGACATCGACAAACTGCGCCTTACCAAAACAGGCGCCAACATTAGGCATATCTTCTAACACTTTGACTTGGTATGACAATTTGTCTTTATCAACCCACGAGTCATCCGAGTTCATTAAAGCAATATATTTGCCTGATGACTTGGCTATCAGTTCATTGGTTACTACACAGGCACCACGATTGACCGTATTGGGGAAAAACTTGATTCTAGGGTCAATAATTGATGCAACCACATCCCTGGTTGCATCAGATGAGCCATCATCTGCAATCAAAAATTCAAATTCAACACCGTCCTGTAGTAGAACACTTTCAATGGCTTCCTGTACAAAATCAGCATGATTATAGGTAGCCATAATAACCGATACAATTGGGCCACTCATAAAACACCCCTAGGTGTCGCTTTTAATATAAGTCGTTTAATGATCGGCGGCGTTAATAATCTAATAGCTGATAACAAGATTGGCGGAATAATATCTACTAACACTACCCTGCCCTTCTCAGCCGGCTGTAGAATGGGCTGTGCTAAATCGGTAATATTTAATGCCAGGATATTTTCTTGTAACCTATGAGCTAAAACACTAAATTCATGATGATATATCTGCTCTGTCAATTTATCGTATAAGGGTATTAGATCTAATTGCGTTTGCAGTTTTTCCACATCTGGTGATTGAGACCAAACACCATTTCCATGAAGCCTGTAAACCGACATCGGCTCCTCTAAAAAGCCAATCATAGCTTTTTCTGCAGCACAAATATTGACGATCCAATCATATGACCGTATCGAATAAAGCTCTTCCTTTAAGCTTTTAACTACAGAATTACGATACATACACGTTGAAAAGTTGCCAACCAAGTTGTCAGCAATTAAATCTCTTGCGCTGATAAGCTTATGACCTGTACCCACTGTTGTTCTAGGGTAAAAGTGCGATATCTCCTCTTGATAGACAAAATAGTTAACCGAACACATTGAAGTCTCCCAATGTGTATCAAGAAACTCAATCTGGGATTTAAGTTTTTTGGGGGTTGACCAGTAATCATCGCCTTCCAGTACGGCAATATATTCGCCAGAACAAGCAGAAAATCCACGCTGATAGTTTCTGGTGATGCCCAAGTTAGTCTCACCGTCGAGATACTCAAAAACAAATCGTGGATCTTTTTCTTTATATTCATCAATAATGCTCAACGTTGAATCCGTCGAGCAATCGTCCGCAATAACAAGTTCAATTTTCCCATCGAACTCTTGAGATATAAGAGCATCTAGCGCTTGCCGTATATGTTTCTCATGATTATATGTGACAAGCAGAATACTGAGTTTATAGGGAAAGCTCTCTTTTATGTACATCTTAAACACCTAACATTATTTAGACTTTAAAAATTCATCTTCAATGGAAAGCAAGTCACGGCTTCGTGACTTTATTCGCTTAATGGGGTTTCCCGCATAGATTGAAAAAGCATCACAATCTGCAGAGACCAAACTAAGGGCACCAATTGCACATCCTTCCCGTAACGTGATACCAGGCAAGACAACGCTGCCACAGCCCACAATGACATGCTTCTCAAAATAAACATCTGCGTGATCCACAGCGGTAAAGGCTTCGGGAATTGTAGGATTGGTCATGGACTGCCCTGAATAATCATCGTTGCTTGAATAAACTGATACTCTTGATGATATATTGCAAAAGTCTGACAGCGCTATTTTTCCTCGCCCTATAAAAGAAGAAAATACCGCTACATGGATATAGTCGCCGAGTATTATCCCGCCCTCACCCGCTGAGAACACGCAAAAGTCATCAATGCGTACATTGTTTCCCAAAGAAATATTTCCAGGATTATAAAAAGACGCTTTATCAGAAATTCGTGGGTTATCCCCAACACATCGAAAACCTATCTTCTTTACTTCATCAGGCGATAAACATGCCATACAGTATTAACTCTTAAAAACTATTTATGAACGTAACCTGAAAGTAAATATCAAGTCTCAGTAATCACTTCAACAACGCGATTCACATCAGCCAATGAAAGACTGGGGTATAGCGGCAAACACAGCACCCTCTCCGCTACAGACTCAGCCACCATCAAGTTGCCCTTCTGCGCAGACGGAAGCCCCCTATACATAGGGAAATCGGAAATCAGCGGATAAAAATATCTTCTTGGGTTGATATTGTTACTCTTTAACTTTTCATAGAGTTCATCTCTGGTAAGAGGGAAATCCGGGTCTACGAGTATGGGGAAGTACGCACCATTAGATTTTTGATCATCAAATGGCCCTACACAACGGATGCCCACAACAGGCTCAAGCGCTTCACGATAAGTAAGGCTTATATGTTTTCTTTGAGCGATAGCATCATCGATATACTTTAGCTGCATCAGTCCAAAAGCAGAATTAATCTCACTCATCTTACCGTTGATTCCTGGAGCAACAACTGTTGACTCATCAACAATGCCAAAATTTTTAAGGTTATCAATCCGCTGCTTTGTCTTAGCATCCGGAGAGATAATTGCCCCTCCTTCAATCGTATTAAAAACTTTTGTTGCATGGAAACTTAATACCGAGAGATCGCCATAGTTCAATATACTCCCCTGACTATCGCTGACTCCAAATGCATGCGCTGCATCATAAATTACTTTTAGATTGTAGGTATCTGCAATCTCTTGAATCGCTTTGACATCACATTGATGACCGTAACAATGAACAGGCATTATGGCGGTTGTTTGTGGTGTTATTGCAGCTTCAATTTTTGAGGGATCCATATTCAATGTTTCGGGGTCAATGTCAACAAAGACCGGCTTAATGCCATTCCAAAGCAAAGAGTGTGCTGTTGCTACGAAGGAATAGGGTGTTGTTATCACCTCTCCAGTAATACGTAACGACTGCAGAGCTGTAACCAGCGCAATGGTGCCATTGGTAAACAACGATATATTCTTCACTCCCAAGTACTCACTCAGCTCCTGTTCCAGCTGCTGGTGAAATGGGCCACTGTTGGTAAGAATCTTATTTTCCCATATTTTTTCCAGATATGGTGTAAACTCTTCCAGTGGAGGAAGTAGCGGCTGCGTGACAAAGATATTTTTTTGATTACTCATGATTTATTTATTTTCCATACATTTAATAGCGCCGTCAGCATAAGCTAATATAATTTCAACATTAAAAACATTCCGGCTAAATATTTTTTGAGCATAACCAATAATTTAGTGTTTCTTCATATACAAAAAAAATAACTTCCTGGCAATATAGCTGCCTGATAGAAAGCTATTAAACTTCTCCAGCTCGGCCTCCAAGAGCCCCGCTTTTTGTTGCTCATCTGTCAGTATTTTCTCAAGCTTAACAATCTGATTACGCTGCGCTTCAGCGACTTTTTCCAGATCGGTGATATGACTGCCCTGAGTCGTAACCATCCTTTCTAGATCCGCAATATGGCCTTCCTGATTAGTTGTTACTCGCTGGTAATCCGTTATATGCCCTAACTGAGCAGCTGTTACTCTTTCGATATCTGCGATATGGTTTTTCTGGGCCTCAAGCACCCTTTCAAGATTGATAATATGATCTGCCTGGGTAGACGTTACCCGCTCGGTATCAATAATATGATTAGCCTGAGCTTCAACGACTCTTTCAATATCAGTAATGTGACTTGCCTGAAGCGCGGCTACACTTTCAGCATCAGCAATTTGGCCTGCCTGAGCCTCAAGCACTCTTTCGGTATCAGTAATGTGGCCTGCCTGAGCTTCAAGCACTCTTTCAATATCAGCAATATGGGCTTCCTGAGCCTCAAGTACCGTCTTAATATCAGCAAGATGGCTGGCCTTTACAGCTATCTCCTGCTCCAAAGCTATTATCAGGCTCGCCTGATCAGCGCTTGTCCTTTCCGCTTCTCCAATTTTTTTTGACAGCCCATCCGCCAGTTTTAATAAAATCGAATCGGAGTCTAAACAATTTTTCCATTTTTCCGTTTTCGCCTTCAACACATCGCTTTCTTGACCTTTCTCCAAAACAATCAAGAGACTTTGATAAATTTCCACGACCAACGATGGGCACTCGGGGGCTGTGAGTATATCACTCAAGCAATAGGATGAATGGCGTAAATTGGTTTCCAGAAATTCATCTGTATAAACAGCGGCTTTTTCACTGTTGATTTCCAAACCTAAAAAATTAGACATGCGTTCAAGCTGCTGGCCAGGCGAACCAAGCAGCTGATCATAATCAATGAAAATTCGATTTTTGCCTGATGAGCCTAATAATGCTGCCAAGGTATGTTCTGCCCAAAGAAAATAACCTTTTTCTAGAGGCATTGCATCCCGCTTCAGCAGTGAAGCAGTAACACTCGCGGGGTTGCGTACTGGCAAGATATAATAAACATCGAAATCGCAGCGCTCAAATACTCGCTGCCAAAATGGTTGCAACTTGGCCATTCTGGGATCTTTCAAACCAAACACAGAAAATTTTTCGATTTTCTTCTTCAGCAGTTCAACAGCCTGATTTAGAAAGCTCTTCTCGATCAGGGCATTGGTTTCCTCTTCGCTAATTGGCAATAAATAGTGCCAATCGCGATCCAGCGCCTCAAGCATTTTTATGTTTAGGGCATTAACATCAAGATCTTCCCAAAATCCTTTATCGTTATTGCCGTCAATAGCAGGCATCAACCTATCGCCAAGCTCAACCCCCATCGTTGTTAATGCGTGCGTAATCGCACTGGTTCCACTGCGATGCATACCCAGCACAAGAACTAGCTTTTTGTTTTTAGTCTCTTGCTGTTCACTTTCAACAAGCATTAATTTTCTGGCTCCAATGGCTCAAAAAACGGCTGGCAATCGAAATCTATTACCCCGGTCGACAACGCATCTGTTTCTGGCTGCACCTTGAACATTGTGCTATCAATAACACGGTGAATATAGCTTTCTACGCCATTCACATCAGCCAGCACTCCCGAGTTTAAAAAATATGTTCCGGGGTTCAAAGAGCAGCGAAAATCAAACTCGACTATACATTGCTGACCTCGCTCAACACAATCTATAGCATCTCCCGACGACGAGGCCGACACTGCCCCGCCTAGATCTAACCCTGTTAATGTCTTTATCATCATACCGAATCGAACATTAAAATGTGCCTGCTCAAATCTAACTGTATAGGTATAACGATATCTTCGCCCCCGAACCAGATGATTCACCTGGTCACCTACCGAGTTTACTATTTTAAAGGAGTCAATTTTCGCCCCGATGGATTCATAATAAACTGTACTCACAGGCTTCAGACCAGGGTCAAATTTATCATCCATGCCATCATTATCACGGCTATCATTCGGTAAAGTCTCGGACTTTTCAGCCTCTTCCTGCTGCCTGACACTTACCTCAAGCGAACTGTTAGCTGTACCCCCAAATGAAGCTTTAATTTCGTCACGAATAGCTTGCTGTTTCTCAGCAGGCGCATAGATAAGCTTTTGATAACGGCTAACAACCTGCTTGGGCGACCCTATGGCCAGCTGCTCCCCGCCCTCTAGTAAAATGACACGATCGCACAGCTCGACAATAGTGGCGCAGGAATGAGATACGAACAGTATTGTTGTTCCCGTTTTTTTTATGGCCTCGATACGCGAAAAACATTTACGCTGGAACAGCTCATCCCCCACCGCAAGCGCTTCATCAATAATCAATATTTCCGGATCGACATTGATCGCCACTGCAAATGCCAATCTGACAACCATGCCACTGGAATAAGAACTGACAGGCTGATCTATAAATTCACCGATATCAGCAAACGCCGCTATTTCGTCAAAACGCCTAGCCGTTTCTTCTTCTTCGAGCCCCAGGATTGATGCATTAAAAAACACATTCTCCCTACCAGTAAATTCTGGATTAAAGCCAGACCCTAACTCCAACAAAGCAGCAATCCTGCCCTGAGTTTTTACCACACCTGATGAGGGTGTCAGCGTACCACAGATAATTTGCAACAATGTCGACTTGCCAGAACCATTGCGACCAACAATACCTACAGTTTCTCCATTTTTAACTTCGAAGCTGGCTTCGTTTAACGCCCAGAATTCTTGATAATATTGCTTCTTATTGCGCAAGAGCATCTGTAACAGGCGATCCTGCGGCCGGTCATAGATTTGATAACACTTACTCAAACCTGATACTGAGATAGCGATATCAGAGGACATCTGCAAAACCTCTTCGTGTTTTGTCAAACCACCAATAACCCAAAAACGCGACCGCCAGAGCAATCAGAGTCGCAATAGCCAGCGCTCTGAAATCCGGCAGGACACCCCACATCAATACATCTCTGGATTGCTCAATAATCAATGTTAATGGGTTGGCATAGATATAGATGTGGTACTGTTCTGGCAGTGCAGATATCGGGTAAAAAACTGGCGCTAAAAACAACATGACAGTTGTTATAACGCCTGTCACTTGACTGATATCGCGTAAATAAACCCCTAGAGACGATAAAATCCATGTCAACCCAACAGTAAAAAGTATCAACGGAAAAAATATAATGGGCAGGAAAATAGCTGTCCAATTAAAACTGTGGGTTACAAGTGCAAACATGCAGGCCCATACAGCAAAACTGATTAAAAAATGAAATATCGCCGCCCCCATGCTAACCCAAGGAAAGATATCCAACGGAAATACCACTTTTTTGACATAATTAATATTCGAGACAATGAGTGTCGGCGCTTTATTTATACATTCTGAAAATAGGCTGTGGGTCATCAGCCCAATAAATAAAGCCAATGCAAATTCTGTCTTACTTCCAGAGTCGATAGACCATCGCGCATTAAATACAAAGCTAAAGACAAAGGTATAAACAGCCAGCATAATCACTGGATTAATCAATGACCAAAAAACCCCTAGTACTGACCCTTTGTAACGACCCGCAATTTCTCGCCTCACCATTTTTGATATTAGTGACCGATTATCAGCAAATGAAGTGTAGACACTCATTAAGAATGCTCCTGCAGAGTGCGCATTTGCTTTAACATCAATATTAATTCATCGCGCCATCGGCATGTTTCAAATCCCCCCTGCCCCGACTCTGATGAAAGTTCCGAGTTTTTTGGCCGCTCCGCCGCGGTAGGGTATTGATCTGATGCTATGGGAAGTACTTTCGGCCTTATTGCCAGCAACCCTAAATCGACGGCCTCTTCAAAAATCACATTGGCAAATTCATACCAATTGACATATGGACCAGAAGGCATATGAAATAGCCCGTAAATGCCTTCCAAACCAGCCACTCTCAAGATTTCGGCCGCAATAAACCTCGCTGAAGTTGGGGCGCCAAACTGGTCATTGACTACAGAAAGCTGATCACGGTCATTAGCCAGTCGCAACATAGTTTTTACAAAATTACTGCCCCTCACACCAAACACCCAGCTAACACGAACGATGATATGCTTATGCCAAATGGACTGTAAAATTTCTTCACCTGCATACTTGGATGCACCGTAAACACTGCGAGGGTTTGGCTGATCAGACTCAAGGTAAGCGGTTTCTTTACTGCCATCAAAGACATAATCCGTTGAGATATGAATTAGCAGGCTATTTTGCGCTTTACAAGCTAATGCCAGGTTTTCAACTCCGTCACGATTAACCGCATAAGCCAACTCTTCTTCTTCTTCAGCCTTATCAACGGCAGTATAAGCTGCGGCATTGATTAGCACTGTAGGTTGATACTTTTTCACGGCTGCCAATACTGCAGTACGGTTGCGGACATCTAATTCATTAGAACCAAAAGCAATGAAATCAAGCGCCAATGTCTCAGCTCTATCTGCAAGCTCTTGGCCCACCTGACCATTTTTCCCAACAATCATCACTCGAGCAGAGGCATTACGAGTCACGCATACACCTCTGCATCCACTAGTAATTTTGCTGTTTTATCTTTTTCCGAAAGCTCAGGCTCAATGTCAATTGGCCAATCTATATTTAAAGCAGGATCATTCCATAATAACGAACGCTCATATTCTGGCGTATAATACTCTGTGCATTTATAAACGAACTCTGCCATATCACTTAACACAACAAAGCCATGCGCAAAACCAGGAGGGACCCAGAAAATACGTTTATTTTTGGCGGACAAATTTACCCCCACATGCTGACCAAACGTCGGGGAGCTTTTACGAAGATCAACGGCAACGTCATAAACCTCACCTTTAATAACCCTGACCAATTTGCCCTGCGGCTTTTTTACTTGATAGTGCAGCCCCCTCAATACCCCTTTCGATGAAGAGCTATGATTGTCCTGCACAAATTGCACATCTAGGCCCAACTCCTCAAAATAGGACTGACGAAAGGTCTCGATAAAGAAACCCCTCTCATCCCCAAACACCTGAGGTTCAAAAATTTTTAAATCCGGAATAGTAGTCTCTATTATATTCATCAATATAATTTCTCATTCAACACACTAATTAGGTATTCACCATAGCCACTTTTTCGCAAAGGCTCAGCCAAGGCTTTAAGCTGATCTGCAGTAATGTACCCCATCCGAAAGGCAATCTCCTCAGGGCATGCAACCTTTAGCCCCTGGCGTTTTTCTATAGTCTGAACAAACTGACTAGCCGATAGCAGGTTGTCGATAGTTCCGGTATCAAGCCATGCCGCACCGCGGCCCAGTAACTCGACATCCAGCTCACCCATTTCCAGATATTTTTTATTAATATCCGTAATTTCTAACTCACCACGGGGAGAAGGCTTAACATTTTTAGCGATATCGACAACCCGGTTATCGTAAAAATATAAACCTGTCACCGCATAATTAGATTTCGGCTCCACCGGTTTTTCTTCGATGGATAGCACTCGGCCATCAGGATCAAATTCTACCACGCCGTAGGCTTTGGCATCATTGACATGATAACCAAATACTGTGGCGCCCTGTTCTTTTGTCGCTGCCGCCTCCAGAGATTTCTGCAAGCTATGAGAATAAAAAATATTGTCGCCTAACACCAAGGCCACACTATCTTTTCCAATAAATTCTTCGCCGATAATAAAGGCTTGAGCCAAACCATCAGGCGATGGTTGCACAGCATAGTCAATCTGCAGGCCCAGTTCTTCACCAGAGCCCAACAGCTCTTTAAACGCAGGTAAATCCCTTGGTGTTGAGATAATCAAAAACTCTTTAATTCCCGCCAGCATCAAAGTACTTAGCGGATAATAAATCATCGGCTTATCGTAAATTGGAATAATTTGTTTACTGACAGATTTGGTCAATGGATAGAGCCGAGTGCCCGAGCCTCCCGCTAAGATTATCCCCTTCATTATGCCTCTCCCCCAATCCTATCAAGCTTGTAGCTACCATCTATAACTGCCTGCCACCATCCCTGATTATTTAAATACCATTCAACGGTTTTTCTTATCCCCGTCTCAAAACTTTCTTCTGGCACCCAACCCAAGTCGTGTTGAATTTTTGAAGCGTCAATTGCATAACGAATATCATGGCCAGGTCGATCGGCAACATATTCGATTAAGCCCTCAAAACCACTGGCATTACCACTCGCCACGGAGTGTGGGTTGTCGGCAGCAAGGTCCTCTAATATGGCGCAAATACACTTAACTACTTCAAGATTAGTTTTTTCGTTATGCCCACCAATATTATAAGTTTCACCATTAACACCTTCGACAAACACCTTATATAACGCTTTGGCATGGTCGGTCACATACAACCAGTCTCGGATTTGGGAGCCGTCGCCATAAATAGGTAGAGGCCGACCTTGCAGCGCATTGAGAACCACATGGGGAATCAGCTTTTCGGGGAAGTGGTAGGGACCGTAGTTATTGGAACAATTAGTGACTCTCACTGGAAAACCGTAAGTGCGCTCCCAAGCTCTAACCAAATGATCTGAACCGGCCTTGGATGCCGAATATGGGGAGCTGGGGTCATAAGGAGTCTGCTCAGTAAACAGCGCCCCCGTATCCGCAAGATCACCATAAACCTCATCGGTAGAAATATGATGAAAACAAAAGGCCTCTTTTTTCGAAGCATCAAGCCCTTGCCAATAGGCCCTGGCAGCTTCAAGTAAAGTATATGTACCAACAATATTGGTTTGTATAAAAGCACCCGGGCCATCAATCGACCGATCGACATGGGACTCAGCGGCCAGATGCATAACTCCATCTGGCTGATGGTCTTCAAATACAGATGTTAACGCCTGCGGGTCACAAATATCGACCTGACAAAAACTATAACGCTCGGACGGCAGAACCTCATCCAATGATGACAGGTTGCCCGCATAGGTTAATTTATCGACATTAACAACACTACTTGAGGTGTCTTTTAGGATATGACGTATAACAGCGCTACCGATAAATCCGGCACCACCTGTGACTAAAATTTTCAACCTTTCTTCCTTATTTGACTATTTATCGGCCATAAACGCTCCGAATATTTCCACTTCGGCGCGACTTACAATGAAATAATTTTCCAATACGCTCAATAACGCCTGTATTTTATTAATATTGGCCATTAAAACTGGCGTACAAAATTGCTTAGTTAAGCCCGTAGGCTGCACTAAAATTCCAAGCAATTACAGATAGATATAGGCATCAGAATCATACTAAAAAATAGGCCTTTAATCACTTAAAGTCCGCTGACTGAAGCATCGAGTAATAGCCTGACTTGGCCAACAGGTCCTCATGCTTACCCTGCTCTACAATCCTCCCTTGATCCATCACTACTATCCGGTCAGCCCTCTCTATAGTGGACAGGCGATGAGCGATAACAATGGTCGTTCTACCTTTCATCACATTTTCTAACGCTTTTTGTATGCTGCGCTCAGATTCAGTATCAAGCGCCGATGTCGCCTCATCTAATATTAAAATAGGCGCGTCCTTCAATAGGGCTCTGGCAATTGACAGGCGCTGTCTTTGCCCCCCCGAGAGCCGTGTTCCGTCCTCACCAACAACCGTATTCATACCTTCAGGCAGGTCATTGATAAACTCCAGTGCTGAGGCATCCCTAGCCGCCACCTCGATAGCCGCCATATCAGCATTGGCAAGCTGGCCATAACCGATATTGCTGGCAACGGTGTCATTAAAAAGCACCACCTGCTGGTTCACCAGAGCCATTTGCTCACGCAGGCTATCCATTTGAAAATCGGGCAATTGTAAACCATCCAGCAGGATTTTACCGCTGTCAATTTCATAGAAACGCATCAGCAATGCGGCCAATGTTGACTTGCCGCTGCCGGACCGGCCCACCAGGGCAACGGTCTCCCCCGGGGCTATCGTTAAATTAATATCCTGCAAAACGGGCTTGCCTGACTCATAGCTAAAACAAACCTCTGAAAACTCAATAGCACCACTCACACGGCCCACCGTTTTCTTACCTGCATCCTCTTCGGCGGCCGTATCCAGCAAATCGAAGATGGACTCTGAAGCGGCAATACCTCGCTGAATAGAAGAATTGACTTCGCTTAACTGGCGTACAGGCTTGGCTAATAAACCAGCGGCGACCACATAGGCGACCAGCTCGCCGGCCGACGTTTCAGAGGCCATATACAGCACTAAAAACATCAGGGCGGCGATGGCCAGTGAGAGTAAAAAGGTAAATACCGGTGTTTGGATAGCCGCTATGCGACTAAACTTTAGACCCTGCCGAGTATTGCTATTACTAGCGTCATGGAAACGCTGTTTTTCATAATCCTCCCCACCATAGCTACGCACCAGGCGGTAGCCCTGAATAGCCTCGTTAGAAACATGGGTCACCTTGCCCATAGAGGACTGCATTTTTTCACTCATGCGCCGGAACAATTTGCTGGTATAAACGATAAGGCCTGCCAGCACCGGGGTCACCAACAAAAATATCAGGGTTAATTGCCAGTTTTGGTACAGCAGGTAAGCGAGCAAAGCGATAACCGTAAGCCCCTCCCGAAAGAGCACCTTTATGGCATTAGTTGCTGCATTGGTGACCTGATTGACGTTATAGGTGATCATTGAAACCAGTTCGCCCGAGTTCTTTTGGTCATGAAACGTACTGGGCAAGACCATCATATGGTCAAACATTTGCTTGCGCAGGTCATTCACGACATTAAGTGATACCCGCGACATAAAGTAATTGCCCAGGAAAAAACCCACACCCCGAACCACGCTAATTGCAATAACCGCCAGGGGGATAAAGGTCACCAGGTCGGCATCCTTGCTCTCCAGGCCATCGACAAAGTATTTCATCATATGGGCCAGTGCACTTTGGGTACCTGCATAAGCCGCGAAGCCCAACAGGCTAATCAGGAAGTAGTGCCAATAACGGGCACTATAGGCCAGCAACCGGTTATATATTGACCAGCCGCTAGCGTCTTTATCTGTTGACGAATTTGCCATTTAGAATGATAACCACAAGCTTTATCGATGCCATTAAAGGCAAAAGGCGCCATTATACGGCATTCTGTAACAATTGATCACTGAAATAGCCTGCTCTGGGCAATTTAAATAGCCTGATTATGTCGGTATGATTGCTGTTTGCTTATCAAAGCTGCCATTTAGCAGGCTCAACAATCCTGGAGACTACCCCCCCACCATGAATCAGGCCCCAGCAGCTAATTTTTCCAATGTATTGGTGGTGATGACCGATCGCCATATTGGCAACCTGTTAGTTAGCCTCTACGCCATAAAGGCCGCGCATCAAGCCCTATCGCCCCAACAATCAATGGTCTGTGTTATTGATTTCCACCTACTATCACTGGCCAGGTACTATTTACCAGAGGTTGAGTTTATCCCCTGCAATATCAGGGGCGCCAAGCTGTCACTATGGAAAAAGGCCAGCCTCTTTGCTCGCCTGTTTATTCAGTTACGACGTCGCCATATCGATACTGCCGTTGACCTCTATGGTCATGGCGAGTCCTATACCATTGCCAAGCTATCAGGCGCCCGATTTATATCTGCTTTTTATAGCCGCCCCAAACTGAAGAGCAAGTATCACTGGTGTGACAAAGACAGCAACTTAAAACCTCAGCATCAGGTGGATTATTATTTACTACCGTTTACTCCTCTGCTGGGCCAACTTGAGGCCGCTACACTTAAGGCACCTCAACACGCAGCAACCATGAACGAAGTAAAGCGTAAACTGCAGCAATTAAACGTGGATAGCGACCGGGCTTTAGTCGTTATTCATCCAGGGGCAGGCAAAGAGTACAAGCTTTGGCCAAGTGAACACTGGCAGCAACTCATATCAAGACTTGAAAAAGATAATAAGCAGGTTCTACTGATCGGCGCAGGAATAGATAAGCCGGAAGTTGATGCCATTATGGCAAGCAAAGACATTTCACCGATTAATGGCTTTCAGGTGTTTAGCCTAATAGAAACGATTCATTTGGGCTTTATCAGCGAATGCATGATAGGCAATGACTCCGGGCCGACCCATTTAATGGCAACGACCACGACCAGGGTTTACAGCTTGTTTGGCCCTACCGACGATAGCCTATGGTCACCATTGTCTACGAATAGCCAGATTCTTCGCTCTGACATTCCCTGCCTGGAAGCTTGTAGCAAACAAATATGTGGCAGGGATATTAGCTGCCTGCAATCACTATCCCCTGATGTTGTTTACAGTAAAATTTATACTAACAACAAGCACTAAGTCTCACCAGATAGACAGTATTCGTTTTTTGCAGTGTAAACACTGATTAAACGGCTGCGATGTTTCTTTTGGTATACCAGACAATTACTATCAGAGATTTCCAGCTCTTGGGAGACCTTTCCATAATAGACAACGGCCACTTCCGGTTTAAGTGGCTTTTTAAGGTTGGCGGGAAGGAGATAAAGTCTGTTCTTAAATTTCATCGCAGAATTAAAGTCCACACCATTGATCAGCGATATCTGTAAGGTATTGGATTGTACCTGGCTACCTTCAAGGCCCATTGTCTCAACAAAACCTTGCGCCTCCAGCAGATAACGCTTGCTGCCTGAGGGGGCATCCATAACCTTAACCAGTGATACAGCAATAAACAAAACCAATACGGCCCTAGCTAAACGGGCCCTACGAGCACTGGCCGACAGTACCAGAACAATAGCAACGGTCGTCAGCAGATAGGTTAGCGGCAGATTATATCTGAAAACTAAAAAACTACGGCTAAATAGAAAAGCCAGACAATAAAATACAACGGTAAGAGCATAGACCGCTAATAAAATCTTAGCAGGGTTAAACTGAACTTTGCCGATGTAGAAGTAAGCTAATAAATAGATAGAGATTGAGTTCAATAGATAAATAATATAGCTGAAAAAAAACAAACCAAATAATGAAGCCCCACTATAATCATGCCAGTGTTTTGGCAATAATTGGCTCTCCAAAATCTCTTGCTGATTAGAAAAATGGGCGGCCATATCAGGGAATTTCCTCAGAAAATGGCCAGCAAAATCTACGCTAGAGATGTTACTTAATACGAGAAGGGAAATAGCCAGTAAAATCAGTGCTATTGTGGCTGCAATCATACTCATTGCATATTCTTTAGTTAGCACCGTAATTGCCGCAAAGCCTACAACAAGCAATAAAAAAGCCTCTATACGAAATAAGGCTGCCAATATAAATGATACGAAAAATAGCAAAAGAGAGGCTGTATTCTTTTTATCCAGAAACACCAGGCTAAAATAAACACCCGCCATCACACATAGGATATAACCCTGGTCTCGCATTAAGTAATTGCGGAAATTATGAAAGCTAATCGAGATGATAAATAGAACCAGAACCCAAAACAGCCTCGGTTTTTGAAGATGAAAAGCCTTGCATATTTTATATAAAAAATAGATCTGGCCAGTTTGTAACAGGAAATTTAAAACCCACCCACTAATGACCAGATTATTAAAAAAAAGCATATCGACATAGGCAACAACGATTGAATAATACGCCCATTCATAGGTTTGGAATGCTGCCATCGCCCCTTGGTCAATAAAATTTTTGGCGGCGTAAAGATATAGTGCGCCATCATCATTAACTGCCCAGCCGTATTGCCATAAACGCAACACAAAAGTCACCGCTAATAAAACAGCAAAAAAGGCCGTCAATCTGGCCCCTGAAGTATTAAGAAAACGTTCTACTTGCTGCAATCGGTATGTAACAACATCAAACATAAACCGGCCTAATCCCCACTTATTTTATTTCTCTTATTTTATAATCAAAAGCGACAAAGTCTTCACGGTAATAATCTTCTACTATCGCCTTAGACTCAGCGCAGTAATACTCATTGAGCCGATAAAAACGTGCCCGATTCAAATTGGGCAAGGTGGCAACGACACTAAACTCTTTGGCTAACCGGGTAAAGTCAGCCTCAAGGTCTTCGTAGCGCCCCACAAAGTCCATTTTCATACCATCCAACCACCGCACCTGCGGATTACACTGACTCAGGCCCGAATAGTTATAAAGGCCAATGGGTTCAATCTCGGTGTTTTTTAATAACTGGCAAAATTCAAGAAAGGTTGTATTTCCGCCTATTCGCTCATCCTTAAGAAAGTAATGGTATAAGGAAACCACCCGCTCATAGGGGTCACGGACAAAACAAAACTTAAACGCCGTCTGGTCAAACTCATCACTGACATGGCCATTAGAGCGCAAAGCCTGATAGTCGATATGCGCAAATGACACCCTGCCCTTTTGCTTGAAATGACTAGTCAACTCCGGCATACGCTTAAGCTTTAAAAAACCCGCCTCTCTACGAAGGACATCAAAGGTACTGGTACCCGCATTTTTAGGTATCCAGATAAATACCGCATTGGCCGGACCATGGCTTGGGGACAGATAATTTTTGACGCGGTAAAAGCGCACCATAACTTTTTTGATAAATCTTCGGAAAATATTCATTAAGCATTCAACTCAATATAAGCAGGCTCTCGGCCATACTTTATCTTATGGTTATGTTGAAACTTCTTCACTAAAGTTTCAATTTTCCAAATTATTAGCTGCTCACCCGATTGTGCCAAGGCTTTGTAATCGGCGATTAGCTTTTTATAATTAATATCCAATTCGTTTATTTCCGATAAACCGACAATAAATCGGGCAATATCCCGCTCAGGTGTTCTCTTTTTTGATATCTTGCCTACGCCATCAAGGTCTACAAAATAAACGTCAACCCCCTTACACAAGAAATTGCTCAGCTTGGTATCACCATGGCAATAACCAGCCCCGTGCAGAGACGAAAGCTGTGAAATAATGCTGTCTATCCAGCTCGTTATCAGCGTCTGTTCTGAATCCCCGCCCCTCAAAGCGCCTTCTAATGTCTCTACACCATCAATATATTCACTAAAATGGTATGAGCGAAATGTTTGCCCATTATATTCATTGAGATAGCCTATCGAGCTCGGTGTTTGCAGACCGCAATTCAATAAGGTTTTCACCCTGCGGTGAGAACGCTCGGCCTTACTTGAAAACATCATCCTGGTCATCCAAGCCAAAAAACCATTTTCCCGATACATTTTGGTGAACACTTTGTTTCCATCAGCCAGGCTGCCAATAAAAACCTGTCTTGATGATTCTTCTTTCAGCAGGTCAATACCGTCAAAGACAGGCATAACTCCGCCAGCCAATTTTTCCAGCAGCAAATCATAGCCATCAAGCAAGGCACCTCTTAACAACGAGCCGTCGCTACACTGGAGATCCAGCTTGGTGTATAAAGCCGGTTCGTTGTTAAAGACATTCATTGTCAAAACATTAACCCTAATTTACTTGAGTGACGCTATTAATGCCTCTACATCATCCCCATAGCCAAAGTTTTCAATATCTTCTTGATAACGTTCAGCTGCCATTTGCGCAGACTTCAACGTATAGATGGTCTTGCTTTTAGATTTTGTTGATTTATTTTTATGGGGCAGTTCTGGCAAACCAAACCGCGCGGCCAGCTCAGACCAGTCCTCTGACATTTTTTCAAATCGACCAATAAAGTCCGGGATAACCTGGCCATTGTTGCAAAGAAAATAAGACTGGGCTCTCAAGTGGCGGTCAATTTTTTCATCGGGTATTTCAGCGACACGCTCAACAAAGTCCTCAAAGCTCATATCCAGATTAATATCCAGATTCCAGAATATATTTTTACTCTTACCGGCATTTCGTACATCTAAAATTTTATCGGTATAGCTTGATACCAAGCGGTCTAAAGGATTTCTTACAAAAGCGAAGGTAAAAGGCGGTTTGTTAGACGCCATAAAATCTTTTACTTTGAGGTGCTGCGCATATTGATCGGCGTACTGGCGTACCAGTTTGGGTGTCACCTCATCGACATCCCCTGTACCCAAGGTAGCATGCAGATGCCGTGATAAAGTCAGCTCAATAGAGGTCGATGCCACTTTGGTCACTTTGATATAGGCAATATCGGGCTCGGGTAAGCGCCAAATTTTAGGGCGATGCCTTGAAACCTTATAATTTCTCAACCACTTTCGGAACATCCCCGGATTGGGGCCATAATCTTTCATAGATCTAGTTACTCAATATTTATTTAATCAGTACCGGGGTACGCTTAAAATCTCTCCGATAAAGATTGACCGCTCGGCGTTCTACAGCGCTCAAAAAATCGCCATTATTATTAAAAATGTCTCGCAGTGGCATTTGATAGTAACCACGTAAAAAACGGTAAACATCACCTTTTGTCAGGCCAATATCCAAGGCTGAGAAATAGATGCTACCCACATCCTTGACCAACCAGCGACGGGGCACCTGTGACCGAATTTGTGCACGGTGTAAATCGACAACAAATAAACGTATAGCCTCGGCCTGCTGGGCCTGTTGACCAGAGGCAATATCCAGCAAAAAGTGGCATATATAGAGGTCGCGGTGGTTTATCCCGTTACTGTGCATGATTCTGGATATTTCAGCAACTTTTTCAATCAGTGCTTTCTTATGCAAAAACGCCGGCGGCTGCTCCGGCCAACGCTCTGCATATTTCGCCAGGCTTATTGTTTGGGTCAACTCTTCGGTCATAACAAAGGAGGTTTGACTGGCCGGATTAAAGCCTTTTTTGCCAAAAGCAACGGCATTAAGGGTATCCAGGCCAAGATCATGAAACCGGTTAATGGCCAGCCATTCATTGCTGGCACCAGTAACTGGCAGCCTCAGCTGTAGCAGGTTTTTGATCACTTCCTTCCAACCAATACCTTCATGCAGCTTGACGTAAAAACCCTGATTATCGATCTCAAAACGCTGGGTGGTGCGCCCTTCTTTAGACCTGACGACCAGGCCTTTAATCGCTTTTATTTTCTCAAATGGGTCCGCAGCCCCCAGCCAGCTGCGCACACGCTCAGAACGGATAGTCACTGACATAATTCTGCCCCTATAGCTTCTATCTTCTCAGCAATTCTTAGCGGCCGAGAGTAGATATCTGCCGATTGAGCAAAAGCTAAACACCGTTTACGCCAGTCAGTGTCACTGGCCAATAGTGTTGCCAATTGCTCATTCATAACACTCTGCTTAAAGGGCTCTGGTGTCACTGCACCCAAATTATTATCGCGAATATAAAAAGCATAGCCACACACACCGCTACACAACACCGGCAGGCCCGCTACAACCGCTTCCAGCAATACGTTACCGGTGTTTTCCAGATAGGCTGGATGGGCCAGGCAATCGGAGGCAAACAGCAGTTCTGGCACATCATCTCTCTGGCCTACAAAAATAATATGATCACGAATACCTAATTTAACGGCCTGTGCTTCATAGTCTTTCATCCGCTTATCCCGACCGATAACCAGCACTCTGGTTTTTTCCAGTGTATCCGCAGGCAGGGCTGCAACGGCCTTTAATAATCTATCCAGACCTTTTCTTTTATAGTCTGAGCCAAGAAAGGCAATAACCTTTTCATCACTAGCAATCGCCAATTGCTGCCTAAGCTTTGCAGCTTTTAAGTCGCTGTCTTCGCTGCGCACCCTCGTCCGGCTAATGCCGGGGGGCATTAAGTGCATACGATGGTCGGGCGTTTCATAGTAGTGATTAAACGCTTTTCCCTGATCGGCTGATAATAATAAAATCTCTGTGTGCGAGGTCTTGGAAAATACCGCCCGCTCATAGCGGATAGACCAACAACTGCGGGGGCTTAAACGATAGAGCCAATTTTTTTCTTCATAGGCCTTGGCTGCAAAGCAGGTATCAGCGCAATAATAGATATCCAAACCGGGCATTTTATTAAAGCCAACAACCACATCCACTGGGTTTTGTTGCAGGCAGCTACTCAGTAACTGGTAGAACTGCTTATTGCGGCCATGGTTGGTAGATGCCTTTACGGGTAGCAATGTTAGCTGCAAGTCGCTGGGGCAATCCCCTTCCCACTCACCGGTATAGACAGTAATGTCATGATCTCGCTTAAGTAATTCTTCAGCAATCGCCAAAAAATTTCTTTGCAAGCCACCATAGGGAAAATACTTGAATAAGCACAGGGCAATCTTCATTAGCAACCCGCCGCTTTATACAGTTTTTGGTTGCCATCAGGCTGGGTTTTAAACCGTTTGTGTACCCACATATATTGTTCTGGCGCTTTGCGGATAGCTGTTTCTAAAACCTGATTAACTATTAATGCATCGTTAGTTTCATCACCAGAGGGAAAATCCGGTACCGCGCTACATTCTATGGTGTAGCCGGAATTATCTTTGTTACGGTAATGGGCCAACATCAAAATAGGTGAGTTATTTAAGCGCACCATTTTTGACGTTGCCACGATGGTTGCCGCAGGCTGGCCAAAGAAGGGAACAAACACGGCACCTTTGCTACCAAAATCCTGATCGGGAGCATACCAAATACAGCGATTTTTTCTCATATCACGCAGTAGTTCACGAAATTTTTTCCGGTCGACCACTTTAGTAAACCGGCTGCGTTTTTTACAAATCCAATAATCCATCAGCGGATTATTGTGGGGGCGATAGACACAATCAAACGCCTGGCCGTAAAAAGAAAATAATAAGCCCCCCAAGTCCAGGGTACTAAAATGCCCCCCTAATAAAACGACACCTTTTTCTTGCTTAAGGGCTTGTTCTAATAATTCAAAACCGACAAAGGTGGTTCTTTTTTCGATGCTTTGCGGATTACCCCAGTAGGCCCAGGCAGTTTCTATAAGACCAATGGCGTTAGCCTTAAACACATCTTTTACTAACCGGGTTTGTTCCTGGGCAGATAATTCTTTAAAACACAGAGCAATATTGACTTCTGTAACCCGTCGGCGTTTGGTTGCCAATCGATATAACAAAGAACCCAGCCAGCTACCAACCGCCAAACCGAGCTGAAAAGGTAATAAAGCGACCAGCCGCATCACAGCTAACACCAGCCAGGTTGGCCAAAAGGCTGGCGCCAAAAAATCTGTCCACTGTGGGTCAGCTGGGCGGTTCATAACAAGGTATCCAGCGCCGTTATCACTCGCTGCGGTGTTAAGTCTTTTAAGCAGTGCATGGGATTATCATTAAGCGGGCACTCACGTTTAAAACAGGGGCCACAGTCTACCGCTATTTTTTCTACCGCCACATTATCACTCAATGGTGGTGTAAAGTCCGGGGAGGTAGAGCCGTAAACCACCACCATCGGCCGGGCTAAAGCTGCGGCTATATGCATTAGGCCCGAGTCATTACTGACCACTGCCGATGCGACAGAAAGTATATCAACAGCCTCGGCCAATGCCGTTTCCCCGGCCAAATTAATACAGGCCGATTGCTGCGCATCTGGCAACAACGCAATAATTGATTCGGTGACGGCGATATCATTGGCAGAACCAAATAACGCCACCTGCCAGCCACGCTCAATAAAGGCGGCTGCAACAGCAGCGTAATGGTTTTCCGGCCAGCGCTTGGCGGGGCCAAACTCTGCCCCGGGGCACAAGGCAATAAAGGGCTGTTGGTTAAAGCCATAATGTTTTAGCAAAGCGTCTGCGCGTGTAGCATCAACCACTAAAGAGGGTCTGGGTAGATCGTCGGGTAACGGGGTGAAGGGCTGATGGGCCAAGGCAACAAAACGCTGCACCATTAACGGATAAGCCGATTTTTTTAGCAAGCGAATATCGTTTAACAAACCATAACGCATTTCCCCCCGCCAGCCGGTGCGCTCGGGAATTTTTGCCAGCCAGGGAATAAGTGCTGACTTTAACGAGTTGGGTAATAAAATGGCCTGATCGTATTGCTCTGCTTGCAGGGCGTTAGCCACTTCAACACGCAGCCCCAGGTTTAACTTGCCATGGCCCACTGGCATGGCAATACCCTTGCGGACTTCTGGCATACGCTCAAGAATAGGCAGGCTCCATGCGGGCGCCAGCACATCAATATGGCCTTCGGGGTGTTGTTGTTTCAGGGCAATAAATAACGATTGCGCCATCACCATATCGCCGACCCAGGATGGGCCAACGATAAGGATTTTTTTTGCGGCTAAAGCCATAAGACTTTTTCTATTTAGCGACGGGAGCTAACCAATCCAGATTTTGCTCACGACGGCCCTTAACGGCATCAAAGTACATGGTTTGTAGTTTTTCGGTAATAGGGCCACGGCCACCGTTACCAATGATACGACCATCCAATTCACGAATCGGTAATACTTCTGCGGCAGTACCCGTAAAAAACGCTTCATCGGCAACATAGACTTCATCGCGGGTAATGCGCTTCTCTTTAATGTCATAACCCAGCTCAGCGGCCAGGGTAAAGATTGTGGTACGGGTAATACCATCCAAACAACTGGTTAATTCCGGCGTATAAATCACATCATTGCGAACGACAAAAATATTTTCACCACTGCCTTCGGCAACATAGCCTTCATTATCCAATAACAAGGCTTCTTCACAACCACTATCCAGCGCTTCTTTTAACGCCAGCATGGAGTTGATGTAGTGGCCATTGGCTTTGGCTTTACACATCGAGATATTAACATGGTGGCGCGTATAAGATGAGGTGCGCACTTTAATGCCCTGCTCTTTGGCTTCTGGCGACATATAAGAGGGCCATTCCCAGGCAGCGACCATTACATGGGCTTTCAAGTTGTCGGCACGTAGCCCCATACCCTCTGAGCCATAAAAGCACATGGGGCGAAGGTAGGCTTCATCCAGATTGTTTTCACGTACCACGGCTAGCTGCGCTTCATTAATCGCTTCTTTTTCAAACGGAATAGGCAGGTTCAAAATATGCGCACTGCGAAAGAGGCGGTCAGTATGGTCCTGTAATTTAAAAATACAGGTGCCATTGTTCTGGGTGTGATAAGCGCGCACACCCTCAAACACCCCCAAACCATAATGCAGGGTGTGGGTGAGCACATGGACTTTGGCTTCGCGCCAGGGAACCATTTCACCGTCTAACCAGATAACGCCATCGCGGTCGGCCATGGACATAGAGCTTACTCCTTACAACAAATCGTCTTGCTATTAATTCTTCTTTCTATATAGCTACTGACTCATAACTATTAGACTCATAACTACCCTAAGCATGGCTTACTCAGCCAATCACTTGCAGCCATTTGGTCACCACCGCAGCACGGTGCTGGGCAAAATCCGCCAATGGCACTTCGCTGGCCTGCTGCTGCAAGCTCAAGCGGTGTGCGTGGGCGCGGTATGCCTTGTAAGCTTCCGTTAGTGCCTCCGCCTCAGCGATGGAAAATAACCCTGCTTGTTGTAGGGCTTCCAGTATCCGGATGTTGTCCGTAAATACCGCTAATGCGGGGTGTTGGTGTGACCAGGCCAGAACCGCGTATTGCACCATAAATTCGATATCAACGATAGCTCCAGTGCCATGTTTGAGGTGAAAAATTGGCGGATTGGCCTGTTCCAGCCCCTTTGGCAGCAAATGATCGCGCATCTTCTGTCTCATAGCGCCCACTTGCTCTTTTAAATTGCCTTCATCCCGTGGCTGGCAGAGCAGCTGTTGGCGCAGTGTTTCAAAGGCTTTGCCAAGCTGCTGATCGCCTGCCACCACCCTTGCCCGCACCAAAGCCTGGTGCTCCCAGGTCCAGGCATCCCCCTTCTGGTAGGCCGCAAACGCGGTCAGGGAAGACACCAGCAACCCCGATGAGCCTGAGGGTCGCAGGCGCATATCCACCTCATAAAGCATACCGGCGGGGGTTCGGGCTGTCATAATATGGATCATCCGCTGGCCCAGACGGGTGAAAAACAGGCTGTTATCGATCGGCCGATCACCATCGGTGGTAAGGCCTGCGGCGGCATTATGGATAAAAACCAGGTCTAAATCTGAGTCATGGCCCAGCTCAATGCCCCCAAGCTTGCCATAGGCCACGATAATAAAGTCCTTATCGCAGGCAATGCCAACCGCTTTTTGTGGCCGACCATGTTTGGCCACCAGGTTGTACCAGGCCAGCTCCAGGACATGTTCCAGTACGACTTCGGCAATGAAAGTTAGGTAGTCGCTCACCTTCATTAAGGGCAGCTTGCCCGTCACCTCAGCGGCGGAAATCTGTAGTTGGTGGGCTTGCTTAAAATATCGCAGGCCATCCATATGGGCTTCGAGGTCATCCCAGCCCACCCGCAGCATTTGCTGTTGCAGCTGTTGGCGTAAGGCCTCTTTTTCCGGGACCTGATAGAGCGAGCGGGTATCCAACAGTTCGTCTAATAAGACAGGCTGCTTCGCCAGCTTTTCTGCAATCAGCGGGCTGCCCGCGCAGAGGATCACCAATTGCTTTAAGGCACCGGGGTTTTCTACCAGTAATACGATATAGGCCGTGCGGCGCAATACCGATTCAACCAGAGGCATTATGCGCAGCAGCGTCGATGAGGGGCTGTCGGTATTGGCCACGGCTTGTAACAATAAAGGGATAAATTGGTCCAGACGCGCTCTGCTGACCGGCGGCATACGCCTGACAATTTTGTCATCAAGCAAGTGCTGAAGTCTTGCCAGTACGTTCTCGCTATCTTCATGCCCCGCCGCCGTTAAATAGCCCAGAGCCTGAGCTTCGTCACTGGCTCCCAACCAGATATCGTCCCAATGGGGTGTTTTGTTAGCAACGGCTGGCTCGGTTTGTTCCGCAATAATGTGCTGAAAATGTTGGCTGACATTGGCTCTATGTCCCGCAAGTGCTTCGCTAAATGCCTGCCACTGCTGAAAACCCAATGCCATGGCCAGCGCAGCCCGTGGCCAATCATCTACCGGCAAGGTCTGGGTTTGCTGATCGTTAAACGCTTGCATGGCATGTTCGGTATTGCGTAAAAAAATATAGGCGGCCTGTAACTCGGCCACGGCTTCGGCGGGCAAATAATTTTTTTCTGCGAGGGTGTTCAATACGGTTTGCAGACGACGCTCTTGCAGTTCTCTCTCCCTGCCTCCGCGAATTAATTGAAAACTCTGAGCAATAAACTCTACCTCACGAATACCGCCGGCACCCAGCTTGATATCACTGTCTAAGCGCCGTCGCTTAAGTTCTTGCCGAATCATTTTTTTCATCGCCCGCAAGGCCTCAAAGGCAGAGAAGTCAATATAACGACGATAAGTAAACGCTCGCAATAAGGTGGTTAACTGTGCCGATGCCTGCGGTTCACCGGCGACGACTCTTGCCTTGACCATCGCATAGCGTTCCCAGTCCCTACCCTGGTCCTGATAGTATTGTTCCATGGCACTAAAACTTGTGACCAAGGCACCACTTTCTCCATAGGGGCGCAATCGCATATCCACCCGAAAGACAAAACCATCCACTGTTATCTGGTCTATAGATTGAATTAATTTTCTCGCTAGCCGGGTAAAAAATTCCCCATTGTCCAACGATTTTTTATCACCGTCGGTTTCACCGCGATGGGGGTAGCAAAAAATCAAATCAATATCTGACGATAAGTTTAATTCCCAGGCGCCTAGTTTTCCCATACCAATAACCAACAGGGTTTGCTCAGTTAATACGCCGTCGATGCTGGCCATGGGCCGGCCATAAATCGCTGCCAACTGTTGATGATGAAAAGCCAGTGCCTGCTGAATACTGGCTTGCGCTAATAGAGATATATCGCGGGTGGTTTCTTCAAGGTCAGCAAGACGATTAATATCGCGCCAAATAATCCTTAGCATTTCCCGGCCACGGTTAATACGCAGCAGGCTATCCAATTGTTCTTGTGTTGTGATATTGCCAAGTAGCAGGGAGAGGTTTTCGTCAATGCTCGTTTGCTGATAGGAAGCTTGCAACATCTGGCTGTCAACCAGGTCACGAAATAAGGCGGGCTTACGGCAACAAATATTGAGAGCGTACTGGCTACTGCACCAGACTCTATCAAGCTGACCGGAAAATTCTGGATCGGCTATCTGCTGTTCAAACCACGTCAGGTAATCAGGGTTTGCATCGATAAACTGCTGCCGATAATTATCAATACGCTCCGACAATAACGGTGGAAAATCTGCGGGCGCCAACACCTTCATGATTTGTTTCCAGCAGTCACTATACGCTATAAAACGCGCCCTTATTTCCTTGGGGGCGCAACTCTTAACACTTCGGCTATGGTGGTATCACCGGCTGCCACTTTTTGTGCACCGGACAAGCATAAGGTTTTCATACCTTCTTTCATGGACTGCTGGCGTATTTTTTCTATATCCACCCGCTCATCCACATGCTCTTGAATATCGTCAGATAATAATAAAATTTCATAAATACCCTGACGGCCCAGATAACCGGTATTGCGACATTCCAAACACCCTTTGGGTTGATAGATGGTTTGTGGCACAGGGACTTTCCAGGGTCTGGTCAATGATTTCCAATCCGCTTCGCTCACGGTATCTGGCTGTTTGCAATGGGGACATAAGGTTCTGACTAAACGCTGGGCCATAACCCCAAGTACTGTCGCCTTTAACAAATAGGGCGGCACGCCCAACTCCAATAATCGAGTCAATGCACTGGGGGCATCATTGGTGTGCAAAGTAGATAAAACCAAGTGGCCTGTTAGTGCTGCCTGGATGGCCATCTCGGCCGTTTCTAAATCACGGATCTCACCGATCATCACTATATCCGGATCCTGTCGCATCAACGCCCGCACACCGCTGGCAAAATCCAAATCAATATTATGTTGCACCTGCATTTGGTTAAAGCTGTCTTCCATCATTTCGATGGGGTCTTCGATGGTGCAGACATTAACTTCTGACGTTGCCAATTGTTTTAAACTGGAATAAAGGGTGGTGGTTTTTCCCGAACCGGTTGGGCCGGTCACTAAGACAATGCCATGGGGTTTTTCTATCATGCCATGCCAGCGCTTGTAATCTTCATTGGCTAAACCCAATTGCTCAAAACTGCGCAGTAGCACATCGGGGTCAAAAATCCGCATCACCATTTTTTCACCAAAGGCGGTGGGCAAGGTGGATAAACGTAATTCCACTTCGTTACCTTCTGGGGTCACTGTTTTTAAACGACCATCCTGAGGCTTGCGTTTTTCGGCCACATTTAAGCGCCCAAGAATTTTTAATCGGCTGGTAATTGCCATCGCCACCTGCAATGGAAATTCGCTAACGTTATAGAGCACCCCGTCAATGCGAAAACGCACATTGCCAATTTCACGACGAGGCTCGATATGAATATCACTGGCACGCTGGTCAAAGGCGTACTGTAAAATCCAATCGACAATATTAACGATATGCTGGTCATTGGCATCGGGGTCTTTCATATCCCCCAGTTCTAATAGCTGTTCAAAATTGGTGACGCCATCAAACTGTTTGGTATTAGTATTACCCGATGCGCCACGTACCGATTTAGAGAGGGAATAAAACTCGACGGTATAACGCTTAAGGTCAGCGGGGTCGATTAGCACGCGCTTGATAGTGCGGCGCAGTACATGCTCAAGATTGGACTGCCAGGCACTCAGGTAAGGTTCACAACTGGCAATGGTCACTTCATCGGCCGTCACATCGACCGCCAGGATTTTATGCCGGCGGGCAAATTCAAAGGACATAACCTCGGTAATGGCATGCACATCGATTTTCAGGGGGTCCAGATTGTAGATGGGCTGTTGGCTAGCCTCTGACAGCCAGGCCAATAATGCATCTATATTGAGAGAGGTGCCGGGGCGGCTGGTATCGCTCAAGTTTTGATCAGCAATATAGCTGAGTGGGTGTTTAAGGGCCTCTTCCTGACTGCGGGAACCATTGAGCAGCTGCACATGGTCCTGTTGGCTAATCCGCCCATCACGCAGCAGATTATCCATCACCCCCCGCAAATCAAGGGCCCTTTCTGCCTGTCTGGCACCAAACACTGCGCTATCTGTCGAACCTGCCACGTAAATCTAACTCCCAAATTACACTATTTTGCCTATAAGCCCTTAAGTATGGCCCAGTATGACAGGGCTGCCAGCGGGGTTGGTGATATTAGTCACAGCTTTGCTGTTAGTGGAAAGTGGCCTATTACCAAAAGCCTGACAACGACTGTAACAAAACTGTCATATTTCTGAAATATAGTAGCCGTCATAGAGGTACAAACGGCGTATTTACGGGTTTTAAATTAGGCCAACTGAACAGTAGCCTAGTGGTGATTAACCCCCTATACTGCGCAAAAATAATGACACTAATATTACAGTAGGAGCCCCCCATGGCAGGCAACCCTTTCGGGAATTTATTTGGCCAATCCCCTATTAGACCTATCCAGGAACATATGGCAACAGCCCATAGCTGCGCGACACATTTAAGCGGCTATTTTGAGGCGGTCATTGCTGGTGACTGGGATAAGGCCAAAGAGATCCAAAAGCAGATCTCAAAACTGGAAGGCGATGCCGACAAGCTGAAAAAGCAAGTCCGCCTGAATATGCCTAAGAGCCTGTTTATGCCGGTACCCCGCTCCGACTTGCTCGACCTTGTCACCATGCAAGACAAAATTGCCAACTGCACCAAAGATATTGCCGGCATTATGCTGGGGCGCAAAATGGCAATCCCTGAGAAAATGGCACCAATAATGGCAGAGTATGTACAAGAAGCCGTTGCCACCTCAGCCCAGGCCCTTAAAGCCATTCAGGAAATGGATGAATTATTAGAAACCGGATTTCGTGGCCGCGAAGTCAAAGTGGTGGAAGACCTGATCAAAGAGCTGGACCGCTTGGAAAATAAAAACGACAAACTTCAGGTTAAAGTCCGCGCCATGCTGTTTAAGCTGGAAAAAGACCTTCCACCTGTCGATGTTATGTTTTTGTACAAAATCATCGACTGGGTTGGCGAATTAGCTGACCGCGCGCAGAAAGTAGGCTCTCGTTTAGAGCGTCTGCTTGCCAGTTAACAAACACTTTCTAATAATTTTTTCGGTAAAGAACTATGTCTATTATTGCTGAGCACGGCCAAATACTGTTAATTATGGCCTGTCTATTTGGCTTCTTTATGGCCTGGGGCGTTGGTGCCAATGATGTTGCCAATGCGATGGGTACTTCGGTAGGGTCAAAAGCCCTGACCATTAAGCAGGCGATTTTAATCGCCATGATCTTTGAGTTTGCAGGCGCTTATCTCGCCGGTGGTGAGGTCACCTCCACCATCCGCAAGGGCATCCTCGACCCGGCCTTGATTAATAATTCTCCCGAGTTATTGGTCTACGGGATGATGGCCGCCCTGCTCGCGGCCGGTACCTGGCTATTAATTGCCAGTATGAAAGGCTGGCCGGTGTCCACGACCCACTCGATTGTTGGTGCCCTGGTAGGCTTTGCCGCCGTGGGTATTTCAGTGGATGCGGTTAACTGGGGCAAAGTGGGCACCATCGTTGCCAGCTGGGTTGTCTCGCCAGTACTGGCAGGCACCATTTCTTTTGGCCTGTTTATGAGTGTACAAAAGCTGATACTCAATACCGAGAAGCCGTTTCAAAATGCTAAAAAATATGTGCCCATGTATATGTTTGCGGTGGGCTTTATGATTGCCATGGTGACCTTATTAAAAGGCCTGAAACATCTGGGCATTGAAGTCGACCTTGGCCTGGGTAGCAAGTTTGCCAACGCTCTGCCTGTTGCTGCTGTTATCGGAATTATTGTAGCCATCATTGGTAAAGGCATGCTGACCAAAGTTAAAGAAGAAGTGATTCCGGAAGATGCCAACCGCTTTGGCAATGTTGAACGCGTCTTTGCCATATTGATGATCTTTACTGCCTGTGCCATGGCGTTTGCCCACGGCTCCAACGATGTAGCCAACGCGGTTGGCCCACTGGCGGCGATTGCCAGCGTGATTGGCAGTGGTGGTGAGATTGCCAGCAAATCTGCGCTTCCGCCCTGGATTTTGCTGTTAGGCGGTGGCGGTATCGTCATCGGTTTAGCCACTTACGGCTTTAAGGTAATGGCCACTATCGGTAAGAAAATTACTGAACTTACTCCAAGCCGCGGTTTTGCTGCTGAGCTGGGTGCTGCTACTACCGTGGTATTTGCTTCTGCAACAGGCTTACCTATTTCTACCACGCACACGCTGGTAGGTGCTGTGCTCGGTGTAGGTTTGGCCCGAGGTATTGGTGCACTGAACCTGCGAGTGGTTGGCAGTATCTTTATGTCCTGGGTAATTACTTTGCCAGCGGGCGCCGGTTTAGCCATTCTGTTCTTCTTTACCTTTAAGGGTATCTTTAGTTAAGAGCAAAGTGATAAACCATCAAGGCGGCTTTAGCCGCCTTTTTTATGCCTGCCATCCCCGTTTAGTAGTATGATCTGCCATAGACCAATTGATGGGATAAGCCATGCCAGCCACCGTACCGCCCCTACTCACCATGATGAACGAGCTACTGCGTGAAATCTCTGTCAGCTCTACCTCAGCACAGTGGGATACGGGCAACCGTAAAGTTATCGACAAACTCGCGGGGTGGTTAACGACTCTGGGCTTCGACTGTGAAGTTATCCCTCTGGAAGGTAACAAAAATAAAGCCAATCTGATTGCTACACTGGGAAGTGGACCTGGTGGGCTGGTGTTGTCCGGGCATACGGATACCGTCCCTTTTAATGAAGAACGCTGGGCGATGAACCCCCTTGGCCTGACAGAACAAGACAATAAACTCTTTGGCTTGGGCTCAACGGATATGAAAGGCTTTTTTCCGATTGCTATCGAAGCCGCCAAAGCCTTTCTGGAACAACCCTTAAAAGAACCGCTGATTATTCTCGCCACCGCTGATGAAGAAAGCTCTATGGACGGTGCCAGGGAATTGGCAGCTCAGGGCGCACCCAAAGCACGCTTTGCCGTGATTGGTGAGCCGACCGATTTAAAACCGATCAGAATGCATAAGGGTATGATGATGAATGCCATTACTGTTGAGGGCCGCGCAGGCCACTCTTCAGACCCAAGCCTGGGTAATAATGCGATGGAGGCGATGCATACGGTGATGGCGGATTTACTGAGCTTTCGCGCTGAGCTGCAAGCGCGTTATAACAACCCTTTATTTAAAGTCACTGTGCCCACCCTTAACCTTGGCTGTATTCATGGCGGCGATAACCCCAACCGGATTTGCGGCCAGTGTGAATTGCATTTTGATGTACGCGCCCTGCCGGGAATGAATAATGATGATGTGACTCACGAAATCTCTCAGCGCTTAGCGCCGCTGGCCAAACAGCTTAAGGTCAATATTAGTTTAAGGTCACTGATCAAACCCCTGGCTCCTTTTGAGCAAAACGCTGATTCAGCACTGGTCAAGGCAGCAGAGCAACTGACGGGGCACAGCGCTGAATCCGTCGCCTTTGCCACAGAAGGGCCTTTACTCCAGCAGTTAGGTATGGAAACCATTGTGCTGGGGCCAGGCTCCATTGACCAGGCCCACCAGCCCAATGAGTATATGGCCCTAAATCAGGTACAGCCTGCAGTGGATTTGTTAAAACAACTGATTGGGCGCTTTTGTTTATAAGGCTACTGCGCCCCTTGCCCTTGCCGCTAATAATCCGCACAATAACCTACATTATTGATAGCACACATACAAAGAACCCCCATGCCCACAAAAGACTACGTTAAATGGTTCCGTAACTCAGCGCCCTATATCAATGCGCATAGAGGGAAGACCTTTGTGCTGATGTTTAGTGGCGATGCGGTTGCACACCCCAACTTTGCCAATATCATTCACGATATTGCCCTGCTCAATAGCCTTGGGGTGAAATTGATTCTGGCCCACGGTGCCAGGCCACAAATTGAAGAGCGGGCAGCCTTAAGAGGTATAAGCACACGGATCGAAAAAGATCTGCGCATTACCGATAGCCAAACGCTGGAATGCGTTAAAGATGCCGCCGGTTCTGTAAGAGCGCAAATTGAAGCCTTGCTCACGATGGGCCTGGCCAATTCGCCCATGCATGGCGCACAAATCCGCGTATGCTCTGGTAACTTTGTGGTGGCCAAACCGATTGGCGTGCGCCACGGTGTAGATTTTGAACATACCGGCACCGTTAGAAGAGTCGATACCGCCGGCATTCAAAAACAATTGGACGATGGCTCTATTGTGCTGCTTTCACCTACCGGTTATTCACCCACTGGCGAGGTGTTTAATTTATCCCTTGAGGATGTAGCTACTAAAACCGCCATTGCCTTAGAAGCTGACAAACTGATTGTGTTTTCCGAGCAAAGTGGTTTGCGGGATATGAATGGCTCACTGATACAAAGCTGCCAGGTGAGTGATATTAAATTTTTGCTGGAGCATTGTGATAATAGCGATACCGCCCGTCTATTACGATCTATTGCCTACAGTGGTGAAAACGGTATCAGCCGCTGCCACTGTGTTAGCTACACCGATGATGGCGCCTTGCTACAAGAACTCTTTACCAGAGACGGTTCCGGCACATTAATCTCACAGAACCATTATGAGCAGTTGCGTACGGCGACCATTGATGATGTCGGCGGCATTCTGGAATTAATTGAACCGTTGGAAGCTGAAGGCTCATTGGTAAAACGTTCCCGTGAATTGCTCGAGAATGAAATCTCATTATTTACTGTCATTGAAAGAGACGGCATGATCGTCGCCTGCGCGGCACTCTACCCTTATGCGGATTCTGCTTCTGGTGAAATTGCCTGCGTTGCCACTCACCCCGATTACAGAGGTGAAGATAGGGGCGAAAGATTATTAGCGGCACTGGAAATGCAAGCGTTAGAAAAACAGTTGGACAGTGTGTTTGTATTAACCACACAAACGGCGCACTGGTTTCAGGAATTGGGCTTTGTTGAAATTTCTCAGGACCAACTGCCGGAGAAGAAAAAGCAGCTCTATAATCTACAACGTAATTCCAAAGTCTTCAGTAAAAAGGTTTAGCGATGATTATTTCCTCACTGGATAAACTTGACTGGACTGAAGTTTCCCACAATCCCCGCGTGCAAAAAAAGCAGATTTTGGACAATAGTGTTTGTCCGCAGCTGGGCCAATTTGCACAGGCCATCTTTCCGCCGGGTGAAACAGCACCGGCACATAGCCATGCCAATATGACCGAAGTATTTTTTGTGCAGTCAGGCCGCGGGATCATTATTGTAGAGGGTAAAGAAATCCCGTTATCACCACAAACAACGGTGACAGTGCAACCTAACGAGTCTCATGAAGTTATCAATAACAGCACTGAGGATTTGATCGTGCTGTTTTTTGGTATTTGCCATTAAAGATACATTTTGTTCTGAAGCAATGTTGCAATAAGAGTTGCAATACGAGTTGCTATATCTGCTGCAATAAAAATTACTGCCTGCGTTTAAAACCTACCAAACCCAATAAAGCCGAAGCCATAAACCATGCTGCTCCAGGTACCGGAACAGGAGAGGCGACCAGTATACGCATATCATCCATATTATGAGCAACGACGGTACTAAAGCTTAGCGTCTTGGCATCGGGGGACAAGGTAAAGAAATTATTAGACCCATCTAATTCAAAAATACGGCCAGAGCCGCCGCCGGAATAGACAGTGCCAACCGCACCAAACATTTCATCGGTATCATCTAATTCTGACTGCTTATAAATAATACCAACAATCGCCTGCTCAAAAGTCATAGAGCCGGTAAAGGTGACATTGGCGCCTTGTTTATCCGCATGAAAATAATAACTATCGTAAGTACCGGCGCCCAGGTTACCCCCCAGGTCGCTTCTATAGCGGCGTTGCCACTATCGTAATCGCCGGTAGGATTATTTTGGAAAGGCAGTGCGGTCACAAAAAATGACTCTGTTACCACAACGTTCTGCTGCTCCTGCCAAAAAAAGGCATGATCTGAAGACTCTAATTGACCGTGGTCAGCAGACGCTGGCGGCGGTGCACTTAATACAATATCGCCCGATAAAATAACCGCACTAAAAGCCGTCGGGCTAAGCATAAGCAAGGTTAATAGAGAGACTAGTTTCTGTAGTGAGTACTGCATGGGAATACGCCTGATCATTATTATATTTATGGGCTTTATTCTCTCGAGTTAAGCAAGGCGAGTCAAACCGAAGCTGTAAAGGTTTCCGTCACTTAATGAAATAAGTACACTTTTTTAGCTTAGATATAAGTCAATCAGGGCTTTTTCGTCGAAGTTTGCCCCCATAAACCGGTTTTTGCTATCGCTTAGAAAAGACTGGGATAATCCTGCCAGTAATATTGCAGCTCTTTATGCTGCCAGTTTTGGTAAATACTTTCCCAGCATAGGCCCTCAATCCGCCACCCATGATGCGGCTCAAGATTGGTTGAAAACACCGGTGCACCATAATCACAAAACCGTGTATCAATACTAATCCTTACCAGATCTTTGGCGGTATTGGGCTCGGCTTTATGAATGGTGCAGGAATGAAATAAAATCACATCACCCTGCTCTACATCGGAGACATGCCAGGTTGTTTCATCGGGGAAAATTTCACACTGCACACCGCCCACACCATCGGCCGGGCCAATCTTTCTAACACCGTGTTTATGGGAGCGGGGTAAAACTTTTAAGCGGCCCATCTGATCGTTAACATCATGCAGCGCAACCCAGATACCCGCCATCGTTGGGCCTGCATTATGAGAGTGCGCGTCCTGGTGTGGCGGTGTTTCAAAGCCCAAATTATTGGGGGTGGATATGCGCGCCATTTTAATTGGGTAAACAAACGAGGGCTTGCCCTGTAATTTATCCATTAAGGCGGCGATAGGGTCGGTATGAAAAAAACTGTGGAAGGATTCCAGTGACTGCATTTTAGGGTAAACCTTATCCCAGATCGGATCTGTCTCACCAAAGGCGGGCCCGGTTAAAACCGGTTTTTGCTGCTGTTGATCAAAACCGATATAGGGTGCCAGCACCGCTAACAATTCATCCAGCAATTGATCACAGACTTCACTGGCTACATAGCCTTTAACATGCAGATAGCCCCACTCCTGAAACCTCTGTTGCAGCGTTTGCGGGCCTTCATCAATATCTGAAACGATCAGGGGTTGATTGCTGCTCATGGTAGGCGAATATTCTCGGGTCAGTCTCTATTGCGCGCACGATAACATTGTCTCCCACAGGTGCAACAGTTACTATTTGCGCCAACCAAAACAATAATGAATGCAGTACGTCTGTTTTCCCCCTCGGAGCCCCTATGTCCACCCCGCAAAATACCTTTTTAGGCGTCGCCTTATCGGACGGCGTACGTCGCCATAATCTTGCGGCGTATATGTATATTGCGCTGGTCTCTTCCGGTTATGCCGGACTGCTAGCCATGCTGGAACCCGGCTTGCTACAGGTCTTAGAAGTCCCCTTTGAAGAGCAGGGTTTAATCACGGGTAATCTGCGGGTGATGCAGGAGATTGTCTATATCGCACTGATGGGTGTGTTTGGTGTGTGGGCCGACCGGATTGGCCGACGCCCGATTTATGTCGCGGGCTTATTATGTATCACCTTTGGCTACGCTATTTACCCCTTTGCCACCAGTCTTGAGCAACTGGTGGTTTACCGCCTGATTATTGCAGTGGGTGGCGCAGCCATGATGGGTATGATGATTACCATTATCTCGGACTATACCCGCAATGAAACCCGCGGTAAGGCCAATGGTATTCAAGGCATGATGGCTACCTTTGGGGCCTTTATCCCTCCCCTGTTAGGTTTTGTGCCCAAGCTATTAGTTGACCGCGGCTATGACGAGCTTGAAGCTCTGCAAGGCGCCTATATTGCCGCCGGTGCCATCGGCTTAAGTGGTGCTGTAGTTGCCTATTTCGGGCTGGCAAAAACCGTGGGCAAACAGACCCAGGCCGCCAAAGAAAAAATGACCGTAATGTTAAAGGAAGGCTTAAAGGCTGCCCGCGACCCGGCTACGGGGCTGTCTTATGGTGCCGCCTTTATTTCACGGGGTGATTTGGCAGTAACCGGCGCCTTTATGGGTTTATGGTTTGTGCAGTACGGCGTGGGCGAGTTGGGCATGAGCTTTAGTGATGCTATGAGTACCTTATCCGCCCCCCGGGTATTTACTACCGTCTTTGGTGCTCTGGTGGGCGCACTCTTAATGGGCTATATCAGCGATAAAATCAGCAAGGTGGCGGCGGTATCGCTGGCATCGGGCCTGGCGGCGGTGGTTTATCTGGCGATTTTCTTTGTCGATGACCCCACCGCAGACTGGGTGTGGGGTTTGATGTTTATGATGGGCATTGCTGAGATCAGCGCCTTTG
Organism: Oceanicoccus sagamiensis; assembly: GCF_002117105.1. Taxonomy (GTDB): domain Bacteria; phylum Pseudomonadota; class Gammaproteobacteria; order Pseudomonadales; family Dasaniaceae; genus Oceanicoccus; species Oceanicoccus sagamiensis. The sequence goes on from NZ_CP019343.1 coordinate 1,586,597, forward strand.
TAAGCAGCCAGGCTTTAGTTGGGCAGCAGGCGCCGGAAAAACGGCGCGGAGCTGTGATTGGCTTTTTTGGCACGGCCGGAGCTATTGGGATTTTGGTGGGTAGCGGCGGTGGCGGTTGGCTATTTAAGCACTATGGCCCTGCCAGCCCGTTTATTCTCTTTGGTGTACTTAATCTGGCGGTGTTTATCTGGTCACTTAAAGTGGGGAAGCTCTATAAGGGTTCTAATCAGAATTAAAGCCCTTATTAATTGATGAATTCAGGTGTCTTCTACTCAGGTGGGGGTTTAGCTCGCCGGATTCAACGTAGGGTGGATTATAATCCACCCATGATGAGAGTGCTTGAGGCTGGGCTTGGTGGATTGCAATCCACCCTACAGTTGGCCGTTAGTTGGGGCTTACTTTACTGACGCGACAGAACGCTTGGCTCTTGTTTGGCATTTGCCCCGAATAGTCATGCGCCTTTGTAGGAGTGACTGGCATAAAATAAGGGGGTTTTAAGCCAAAAGCCCCTCTTTAAATACAAAGCCTTCACCATCATCCATTACTGTCAGTAGATATTTAACTTTGGGCTGGCAGTTTTGCAGGCAAATGGTGACGTCTTGATCAATGGATTTGCGCATATTGATTAGCATGCCAATGGTGGCCAGGCTGCCATCTTCATTGTCATGCATTTCTACGGTGATTTGTTCACGGGCACTTTTCGCTGCCAGCTCATAGCTGCGCCTGAACTCCGCGGCTCCGCCGGGTAAGGTATTTAAGGGGAATGACAGTATATTGTCTTTAGTATCGAGCTCCATGCCGATCTCCATAGGTATTGTGGTCCTGATTAATAAACATAGCTTAGCAATATAAAAAAATAAAGCTATGACCCGGACGGACAAGCTTATGACCATCCAGGACAGGATGGGGATGGGGGTGGGGATGGGGATGGGGAAAATACGACCCTGGCGGTAAATGCCGGGCAAAAAAAGGGGGCGGATAAACCGCCCCAATATGCTGAGCTAAACCTCGTAGTACTTAGTGCAGCGTGACTGTTTCGCTAGCACTGTCAGCGCTGTCTTCATAGCGACAGGCTTCCATCCATAACGGCCATTCCATCGGTAGCACCTTATCAATATCCTGATGCGCCTGCATTTGATCGGCGGCAGGCAAGGTAGTAACAAAATCCATCAGTTGATTCATATTGTCGCGGGCCAAACATAATACATCGATATCATCCTGCTGCTGTGCCCAGCGGATGCTGCTTTGAAGGTTATCGATATAGTTATTTAACATGTTGAGTTCCCGTTCTTTTAGTCAGTTGTGCGCCTTTTGCGCTAATACCAAGTACTAAAGCAATCAGCGGGCCAACTTTATAAACAGGGCTAGAATTGCTCTCTATCTAACTGATTTAAAAGAATAAATAATTTTTCGCCGAGATATATTAGAGCCCAGGTAGACGAGCGGCTGACAGACTTTTGCCGTTAATAACGAGGAAAACTTGGAGGATTTTTAGGCAGTGCCAAAAAAGCGCCAAAAAGTTGTTGGTTAGAGATTGCAGGGCGTGGGTGAAGTTGGGTGTTTCAGGGGACGCTACAAGTTCATCCATGAAGGCTCGTGAAAAAGGTCCCTCTTTTTCACGCCCCTGAAACACCCAACTTCACCCACACCTTCAAGTTTACGTTGCCGTTATAGAACAGAAACTCAATAAATTATTGGTAAACATAAACCCGAAAGAAAGTGTGGCCGTGATGCCAGAGCTGAGGTGGGTAGCAGGTTTCGGGGCCGTCGTTGGCAGGGATGCCAACGAAGAGCGGCCAGGGATGGCGAAAAGCGTGCCCCGAAACCTGCTACCCAGCTCAACTCGTTCCCGCACTATCTACTCGCCCGCAGAACGCCAGTAAAACTAGCTAACAAATTTATTCAGGAGCCATGCTTCTATAAAAATGATAAAACCCGGAGCTTATGAAGCAATATTGGTTTCTTCACCTTCTGAACGGGCAATAATCACCGCACCACAGGAGTCACTGTAAACATTGACCGCGGTTCGCATCATATCGAGTATACGGTCGGTGACTAACAGTAAACCTAAACCTTCCAGCGGTAAGCCAATCACACCGAGAATAACAGTGATGGCCACCAGACTTGCAGCGGGGATACCCGCCACACCAATGGACGTCAGCAAGGCCACCAACACAATCGTAAATTGCTGCACGATGGTCAGGTCCAGACCGTAGGCCTGGGCAATAAACATCGCTGCCACACATTCGTATAAGGCCGTACCGTCCATATTAATGGTGGCCCCCAGTGGCAATACAAAACTGGTGGTTTTGTTAGAAACGCCAATCTCTTTTTCAACGGTTTCTAACGTCAGTGGCAAGGTGGCTGAACTGGAAGCGGTGGAAAAAGCCGTCAACATAACCGGCGACATTTTTTTGATAAATAAACCGGGGCGAACACGGCCCATCACACGCAACAGGATCGGCAGGGTAACAAAGGCATGTATAGCCAGTGCCGCGACCACGGTGACAAAGAAAATTAATAACGGGGAAAACGCCGCAAAGCCGGTAGAGGCAACCGTTTTTGCAACCAGACCAAACACCCCCACAGGCGCAAACTTCATCACCCACATGGTGATATGCATCATGGTATCAAACACGGCCTGCCAAAAGTTTTTTAACACCGCGCTTTTATCATCATCAATACGGGTCATAAAAAACCCGAATAATAAGGAGAAAAAGATCAGCCCCAGCATTTGCCCGCCGGCGGCAGCGGCCACTACATTGGTCGGCACCAAACGCAAAAATACATCACTAATATCACTGGCGCCTTTGCCTTCCACTTTTTCTACCACCAGCGCCAACTCGTTAGCGTCGGTGCTTAGGTTAAGTTGTTCGCCAGCGGCTTCACCATTAATTAATCCTGGCGCGGTTATATTTACTAATACCAGACCCACCAGAATCGCTAACAAACTGGTTGTGGCGTAAAACAAAATAGTTTTGCCACCGAGGCGGCCCAAATTATCACTGCTGCCAATACCGGAAATACCGGTGATAATTGACGACATCACCAGTGGCACAATAATCATTTTTAAAGCGTTTAAAAATAAAGTGCCGATAAAACCATAGATGGCATAAAAGCTCACACCCAGGATACTGGTGTCGGTGCCGGTTATCATTCCCGCCAGGCCCGCAGCAATAATCGCGATTAAGATTTGCCAATGTAGTTCAAGCTTGATCATAGTGATTCCGTGGATAATAGTTTTAGCAGGGCCGGCTTGCCCATGGTTTGTAGTTTGCGAATATTGTTTTCTGGTATTAACTCTGGCTCCGGATAATTTTCCAAGGCCCGGCTTAACTGTGCTTCGCGAATAAAATGTAGCATAGGATAAGGCGAGCGATTGGTATAGTGGCTCACATCATCAGCGGCAACACCCTCAAAACAATAGTCCGGATGAAAACTCGCAATTTGTATGACGCCGTCTAAGCCCACCTGCTGTAATAACTCGTTGGCTACCTCAACCAATGACCAGTATTGGTCAAAGTCGCGCAGGCCCTGACTGAATACTAGCAGGCTGGTGGCCATTGTGCTTTCATCGGTTTGCTGCAATTGATCCAGCTGCTCTAACACAGCGCTGATCATGGCCTGGTCCTGCTCCGCTTCGCAAACTTCTATATGCACGCCATCAGCTTTCAGTACCGGGGCGGCGAAGGGGCAGAGGTTTAGGCCAACCACAATGGTTTCTAACCATTGATGGGTTTGTTGGGCGGCGGGGTTTATATCTGTCATAGCTGCATAGTTATTCGCTGATTGCTGTTTGGGTCCCATACTTTAGATAAGTTCAACCCCGTAGGGTGGATTATAATCCACCGGTTGTGACGGTTTTTAGCTGGGTTTGGTGGATTATAATCCACCCTACTGTGTTATTTAAGGCGCTTGTCCCGGAGGGTCATAGCTTCGCGGGAATGACGTGAAGCATAAAAAAACGGATGACATTCTCATGTCATCCGTTTTTTTATTATCTTTCAAAAGAGGCGCTTAGTTCAACGCTTCTTTTAAGGCTTTACCAGGCTTAAAGCCAACGGTATTGCTAGCCGCAATCTGGATTGGCTCACCGGTTTGAGGGTTTTTGCCGGTACGGGCATTGCGGTGACGAGTTTCAAAGGTGCCAAAGCCAATCAGGCTAACGGACTCTTTGCGGCTCAGTGAGTTAGTAATTTCATCAAGGATGGCAGAAAGCACATCGTTGGCTTTATTAACGGGGATGTCGGCCTTATCGGCGATTTGTTCAGCTAGGTCTGGCTTGCGCATAATCGTTCCTTATCTGTGTTTGGTCTTTAGAGACACTTAGTTATTGTTAGATATTGGCTTTAGAAGATAGCCCGGCAATATATCCTGATAATGCTTAACCGGACTATCTCAATTTTTTCGAAAATAGTAAACCCAAGTTTGTAAAAATGCGGTTTAGGGCATAATGGGCGATAGCTCTTTTTGTAAGCGCATTTTCTCTTTGGTGCCTTCGCCGGTCAGGGCAAAGCCGATTAAACCACCATCTGGGCCACGGAATTCCGCAGTCACGTTATTACCTTCTTCCTTCACAGTCCACTCACCTTCAGCATCTCTAGGCACTGGGTTAACCACAACCGGGCAGGCGGGTGTTTTAATGGTTACAGGCATTGCCGCATAGCTTACTTCAGTAGGCTCACCGGCAAGGGTTTTACCCAAAGCCCTGGCACCGGCCATTAATGGGGCAACATAAACCAGTACATGGCCAGCCACTTCGGCACAATCGCCCAGGGTATAGACGTTTTTGGCAGAAGTTTCTAACAGACGGTTGGCGACAATACCGCGGTTTACTTCAATACCGGCGGCTTTGGCCAGCTCAGTACGTGGGCGCACACCAACGGCACAGACCACAATATCAGCATCAATAGTCGCGCCGGTATTTAAGGTCACCACCACACCAGAGTCGGCTTTATTGACTTCGGTAACCAGTGGGCCAAAGTGGAATTTAGCGCCTTTTTCTTCCAGCGCACGCTGTACCGCTTTACCGGCAACTTCAGGTAACAGGGTTGGCAAACAGTAATCCAGCGGATCGACGGTTTCTACTTCAAAACCGCCATTGATCAGGTCATTGGTATATTCACAGCCGATCAGGCCGCCACCGATAACACAGACCTTTTTGGCGCCGGTCTTTTTCACGGCCTTGCGGAAATCATCAAAGTCCAGCAAGTCGTTGATGGAATAGACATAATCCAGCGCATCACCGGCAATCGGTGGTTTGATGGTTTCAGCACCGACAGTCAATACCAGCTTGCTGTAGTGGATGCTGGTCGCTGCATCGCCGACCTTAATCATCTGCTGGTCAGTATCAATAGCTACCACGTCAGTCATGGTCCACACGCTGGCTTTCAGGGTTCTGGCCATGCTGCCGGCATCGGATTGTGCCAAATCAGTGGCTTCGGTATTTTTGGTATAGCCGGTGGATAACATCGGCTTGGAGTAGGAGCGGCCATCATCGTTGGTGATTAAGATTAATGGGGTTTCCGAGTCATGCTTGCGAAATTCCTTGGCCAGGCCATAGCCTGCCAGGCCTGTGCCCAAAATCACCACAGGGGCGATAACATGGTCGGTAGTATCTTCATCTTCATGGTGGGGCACTTCAGTGGCAGCCTCGGCCACTTCAATCATTTCAAAGTCTTCCTTGCCAACACCACAGTCAGGGCATAACCAGTCATCGGGGATATCATCCCATTTGGTGCCCGGTGCTATGCCTGAATCCGGGTCACCTTTAGCTTCGTCGTAAACCCAGCCACAAACAATACATTCCCATTTAGTCATTACAAATCCTACCTATTCGCTTTCTCATTATGTTGTTGTCTAATCTGTTCCCAGTACTTATGTCGAACTGCCCAGCACTTGCATGTTGAATTGTATTCGCGCATCCTCACGCTTATTGATACCCAATCTGCTGGAAGCCCGCTATTGTACGCCCTTCAACCACTCGGATACCACCCCAAAGAATCTAACTGGCAGGATTATCACCACTTCACGTCCTCACAGCTGCCCGGCAAAGTGCGGCCATGGCTATTAGACCGGGGGTCATTGACCCAGCGTCTGATCAAATCCAGCAAAGGGCAGTTTAAAGTACAGGTGCTAAGCCAGCAGTGGCAGCGCCCCCGGCTCTCTGAGGCGACCTTGCTGGGGCTGCAGCACCGTGAAATGGCGATTATCCGTGAAGTGGCCCTGCTCTGTGCGGGCCAGCCCTGGGTATTTGCCCGCAGTGTAATACCCGCCAGCTCACTGGTGGGACGGCTGCGGCGGCTGCGCAAGTTTAATGATAGCTCGCTGGGGGAAATGCTATTCCGAGACCCCAGTATGCGCCGCTACCCCTTCCAGATTGCCGCCATAGACGGCCAGAGCCCCCAATTACCGGCGTCTATGCAGGCTTCGGGCCAGCTCTGGGGCCGGCGCTGCCGATTTGAACTGGCCGCCAGGCCCATTATGGTCAGCGAGATCTTTTTACCCGACTTTATCCCCTAATTTAATTGCGCTTAGGCCTTGGCATTTTATAAGACTGTTTATAAAATAGGCGTTCGGCCATAATAATAAAAAAGCTTAATGGATAAGGGCGCAGAACCATGAACCGTAAAATCTTTCTCAACCGCCGCTCCGGCACCGACCGCCGCCAGCTTTACAACTCGGCCTATGATAGCCGCAGGGTGATGGACCGCCGTCAAATCCCCAATAACGACCTGGCGCTGATTATCGGCAGCGATGGTCTGGACCGCTTTGAATTAATGGCCATTGTGCCTATTCTCGCGTTGATGTCTGCGGTGATGCTAGGGGCCTACTTTAGCAGTTTCTAACTGGCCTCAGACTCCCCCGCTGTTATACTGTTGGCCGCCAGCCTGCCCACAGAACCTATAAGCCATGACCACCCTGTTCTCTAGCCTTCGCCATAAAACGCCGGATTATCTGGCCCTGATTCGCTTTGACCGCCCCATTGGTACTTACCTCTTGCTATGGCCAACGCTGTGGGCACTGTGGATTGCCGCCGAAGGTTTACCCGACCTCAAGTTGCTGGTGATTTTTATTCTCGGTACGTTTTTAATGCGCTCGGCGGGCTGCGCCATTAATGACTTTGCCGACCGCAAAATTGATGCCCATGTTAAACGCACCGCCAACCGGCCTTTGGCTACCGGCAAGATCAGCTCAAAAGAGGCACTGATTTTTACCGCAGTGCTGTGTTTGCTAGCCTTTGTGCTGGTATTGTTTACCAACCCTAAAACCATTGCCTTATCCTTTGCCGCTGTTGCCCTCGCCGCCTGCTACCCGTTTATGAAACGCTACACACAGTTGCCACAGGTGGTGCTTGGGGCGGCATTTTCCTGGGGTATACCCATGGCTTTTGCCGCCCAGCAAAATGCGCTGCCTAAGGAGTTATGGCTGCTGTATTTTGCGGTGGTGATTTGGACAGTGGCCTATGACACTTTTTATGCAATGGTGGATAGAGATGACGATATACAAATAGGTGTTAAGTCCACCGCTATTCTATTTGGCCAATACGACCGCTTAATTACCGGCCTGCTACAAGTTATTGTGCTTGTATTGCTGGTTGAAGTCGGCCGCGCCTTTGGTCTGGGTCAGTGGTATTTTTTAAGTTTGATCGTCACAGCGCTGCTCTTCGTATATCAACAGTACTTGATTCGACACCGGGACCGGGATAATTGCTTTAAAGCATTTTTAAATAATCACTGGGCCGGTGCCATTATTTTTGGTGGCATTGCACTGAGTTATTACCATGCAGGTTAGTTTTATCAACAGTATTGAGCAGATTGAACACGCTCAATGGAATGCCGTTGCCGGTACTGATTACCCGTTTACCCGCTATGAATTTTTACAGGCGCTGGAGCTTAGTAAAGCCACTGACCGCGAGTCTGGCTGGCAACCGCAACATGCACTGGTTTATAACGGCGATATATTGATTGCCGTCATGCCACTGTATTTAAAATACCACTCCTATGGCGAGTATGTCTTTGATTGGTCATGGGCAGATGCCTACCAGCGACACGGTTTTGCCTACTATCCAAAAATACTATCGGCCATTCCCTTTACACCCGCAACAGGCCCCAGGCTTTGTATCACCGAAGATCAGGATGCTGCCGCTGTAAGGCAAGCATTAAGTGATGCCCTGCTAGCCCACGCAAAGGCAATTGATGCCTCGTCTATCCATATTTTATTTCCGCCGGCTGAAGATAAAGACCAATTTCAAAAACTCGGTTTTAAGCCACGTCGCGGCTCACAGTATCACTGGTTTAACCAAGGCTTTAGCAACTTCGATGATTTCCTTAATACGTTTAGTTCGCGAAAACGCAAAAACCTGAAAAAAGAACGCCGTAAAGTTGAACAGCAGAATTTACAACTGGAGGTAATTGAAGGGCCCGATATTTCACCGGAAATATGGCAGCGGTTTTATTATTTTTACCAACTGACCTATGCCAAGCGCAGCGGCCATGGCGGCTACCTTAACCAGGAATTTTTTGAATTAATTGCCGAGACGATGGCCGAGCATATCGTACTGGTATTGGCCTATGACCATAATAAAGGTGGCGAAGCCATTGCCGGGGCGATTAATTTCCGTGACTCAAAAACCCTGTACGGGCGTTATTGGGGCTGTATGGTGGAATATGAGTTTTTGCATTTTGAAGCCTGTTATTACCAGGGTATTGAATACTGTATAGCCAACGGCCTGCAACGCTTTGACCCCGGCGCTCAGGGTGAGCATAAAATTCAGCGGGGCTTTACGCCTATTGAAACCTGGTCTAATCACTGGATTGCGGAGCCTGCGTTTGCGGCGGCGATTGAGGATTTTATAGATCAGGATAATCGGTCGATGGAGGGGTATATTGAACAGGCTTGTGAGATGTTGCCGTTTAGGAAGGCGGATAAATAACCCTTAGAATATATAACTCCCCTTTTTCCTCAAAGCAGAGCTGAAAACCAGATACCCCTCTTTTTATTGTATTAATAGGTGGGGATTTTTTCTCTTTAAGTGTCTTATATGATGTAGGGGCATGTCGCGGTTATTTAAGAAATCCTTTATTAAACGCGCATGCGCTGTATATAAATGTTAGCCGCAAGGAGCGATCATGCCTACAATACGAAATTTTAAGAAAACCGACGCGACGCAAGTCGATGCAGTCGCTATCGCTGCCTTCGAACAATATGAGGAAGCGTATCTCGATTGGTCGGAATTCAAGGAAAATATCGGGAGAATGTCAGCCCTGTCCAATGTAGGAGAAGTTATTGTAGCGGAAGAGGATGGGCAGATTGTGGGTGCCGTAGCCTACATAGGCGCTGGCAAACCAAAAGCGTCGTATTTTCAACCGGAGTGGCCAATCATGCGAATGCTAGTAGTGGCCCCTTATGCCCGTGGTCGTGGTATCGGGCGCATACTGGCTAAGGAATGTATAAGCCGTGCACAGCGGGACGGTGCATCCCTATTCGCGTTACACACCAGTGGTCTCATGGATGTCGCGTTGCCAATGTACAAGCGGATGGGATTCAAGTGGGTTCGAAATACACCTCCGATTCACGGGGTCGAGTATGGTGTATATATCAAAGATCTTAGCGGCTAACAATCACATTAAATTCGCTCCCTCCGGTCGCCGGACGCTCCTGACGTCGCGCCGTTTATGTGGGCGTTATAGTCTATATAGGAGAAAATAGTAATAATGGACACTGTATTAGAGTTTGTAAAAATAGGAACTATAGTGGTTCTTTTTCTCGGTGTACTAGCTTATTCCTGGTTGCTAATAAGAGCCTACTTTCTTGGCAAGACATCTACAAAAACAATGCTCGAACGTTCTCCTGCTCATAACTTCGGCTTACCATTTTCGGCTGTAGCATCATTCGGTCTAGTAACTTTGCTTGATGTCGCAGTAAAAGGTAATCTTGATTTTCACGCTTTTGGTTTAGAATTTTCTGGTCCTTCAGCCCCTTTAACCCTGTGGGTTGTTTGCTATATTACTTTTGTTTGGTCAATTAAAAAAGTGGAGCCCGAGCATAAATAGCTATAACAATACGTGGTAGTCGAGACAGTCCACTAGGGTGACCTGCTGCTGTACTCTGCGTTATATGTCCAAAAACCAGGGATATGAAACTTGAAGTACCAACCAATATAAACCAAATACTTTAAGCCGCAATATCATCCTGCATAGCCAACAACTCTTTGCTTAATCGCTGGTAGTTATTATATTTTTTATGGCTGGTAGGAATACCACGAATTTGGGTTAAACACTGTTCCGCTTCCGTTAGCCACTGTTCAATTTGGTTGCTATCGGTGCTGACCTTAATAGATTTTAACAGGGCCTGAGTCAGGTTAAGATTAAGTTCAATATTTTTGGGAAAGAACATCTGTGCTTCTCTAAAGTACTCCGCCGCCTTGGGATACTCCGCCGCCTTAAATTGCTTAATACCCTGACGGTTTAGTTTAATAATTTTTGATTTGCCATCTTTACTGACGGGCTCATCTAATATCTTATCGGCTTTGGATAAAATCGCAGGGTCTTTGCTGTTTTTTACCAGCGCTTT